>CAZVFJ010000269.1:0-2883 GCA_964625825.1 uncultured Leptospirales bacterium
TTTTGCACAAACTTTGAGGATATCATCGCTGATTTCAGGAGTGATATCCCTTCTGACTCCGCCAATAATTACCATGCCATAAGTTTTCCTGTTACCGGTAATCCTCTCACTGAGCCACATGATCTGTTCCCTGACCCTCCATGACTGCATGAACACTGTATCAAAACCGATTAAGTGACCTGCAACACCGAGCCAGAGAAGATGTGAATGGAGCCTCTCTATTTCAAGGAGGAGACTTCTGATATATTTAGCACGTTCAGGTACAGGTATTGCGCCGGCCATCTCAACAGCCTGAGAATAAGCTGTCGCATGAACAGATCCGCAAATACCGCAAATCCTTTCAGCAATAAACGGAACTTCATTATAGCTCACCTGCGATTCGCAAAGTTTTTCAATTCCCCTGTGTGTCATGAAACCGCGATAGTCACACCCCTTGATTGTTTCGCCATCAACATAAACTGCAAAATGTTCCGGCTCATGAAGAGCTGTGTGAAAAGGGCCTACCGGCACTATCGAACACCCTTCAGGACACTCATCGAGCTGGTACGCGACATCCTCGGCTGCCGGGGGAACCATATTATATGGGACCTCCTTCCTCAGAGGAAATACATCAGAAGGCCAATCGTCCGCGACAACAAGTCTCTTCGGTTTTGGGTGACCTTCAAATTTCATTCCCAGGAGATCCTGGTATTCCCTTTCTGACCAGCCTGCACCCGGGATATCCGGTGTTATTGAAGGCATTACCGGATTGCTTCCCGGAACAGCCGTTCTGAGATGGACAATAAAATTGCCCTTATCAAAACCGAATGTGTGGATCATTCCAATGTTTCCATCGCGTGCTATATTATCATAACCTATCCCTACAAGATACCTTCCTCCGAGAGCCACAACTTCGTTAGCAATCTCTCTCACACTGTCTGCTTTTATATCAACAAAAAGCCTTGTTGGAAGCGGCATTTCCTGGCCTGTAATACTGCCGCTGAATTTATCTTTTAAAGTCTTTAATACCTGTTCCAATGAGTTCATATCCAACCTCTCACCTTTATTTCAATTCAATCACTTCTTTACATTCCCGCCTGTCCACCACAGAAAATCCTTGAGAGATGAGAACATGCTTCTGTCGGGATACCTGTTCAGGTTGTTCAGTTCAACATAACCGCAGAGCCATGTCGGTGCTTCTCTCTCTTCCGCTCCACCTGAACTTCTGAAGAGCCTGGCTATAATGAATGCCGCGGCGACCACAAGGAGTATAACAACAGGCACAGCTGTTGATGAAACTACACCCTCAATACCGGGAACACTGAGTGATACCCCGTTCATCGTACTGAATATATGATTATTCAGATTCATTTCTTTGAATGCTCCGGTAAGAGTTGAACCTCCGGCTTTAGTGAACACCTGAACAATAACATTGTAGTAGACAAATGGGAGCAGACCCTGGACAATACAGATTATTGTAAGAATCACTTTAGGAAGAAGCATCATAAATGGCACTTCCTTTATCTCTTTATTTATTGTCCACTCAGATCCTGTTGAAGTAAATGTCATACCGAAAAACTTCACATAACACGAAAGAGTAATCGCGCTCGTAAAGAGAGCAATTACTCCGAATATTACGAGGAACATCACTTCACTCCCCGCAAGAACAGTAGATGAAATTATCGTCCACTTACTTGCAAACCCGCTGAATGGCGGAACACCCGCTATTGAAAGCGACGCTATACCAGCAACAACCGCTGAAACCGGCATAAACTTTATCAGACCGCCAAGTTTATTCAGATCCTTTGTACCTGTTGCATAGAGCACACTGCCGCTGACGAGGAAGAGCAGTCCCTTGAAAACAGCATGGTTAATTACATGATACATCGCGCCGATTATTATAACAAGAGCAAGGAGTTTCAGATACTGGCTTCCGGTGTTGAGGAGAACAAGCGCAGCGCCTGAAGCAAAAATTATATATCCAAGCTGTCCTATTGAACTATATGCAAGAAGCCTCTTTGAATCGCTCTGCTTCATTGACTGTACAGTTCCAATGAAGAGGGTCAAAACACCGAAAGATGCGATTATTGTCCCCCAGAGAAAACCATCGAAGTGTACTCCTTCACCATGGGGAACCATCCAGAAAAATGTTCTCATTATACCATAAATACCGGTTTTCAGCATAACTCCCGAAAGGAGTGCACTTATAGGTGACGGCGCAATTGAATGAGCATCAGGGAGCCAGAGCTGTCCGAATGGAAACATACCAGCCTTAAATCCAAATCCCACAAGAATCAACCCGTACACAAGATACATGGAAACGGGGGATGTTGATCCAAGATTCCGTGTAATAGTATGAAGAGAATCACCCATAGCTGAACCGCTTACCAGGAATGTAGCTCCAACGATCAATGCCCATGCAAGCTCCATCAGCAGGAGGTACTTGTTCGCTCCGTAAATTACACCCTTTTCCCTGAACTCAAATTTTATCAGGAAGTATGAAGATATAGTCATGAGCTGCCAGCTAATAGTAAAACCTATTGAAAGGTCATCAACTGTAAGCAGTGCTATCATACCTAAAATAAATATCGGCAGGTTCAGATAGAACCCACTGAGACTGTAATCATGGTAGTGGTCCATATAGTCAATTGAGTAAAATGAACTGATAACAGCCATGAAAGATACAATGGCAACAAAAAATGCGGAAAAGCTGTCCACAAGGAAATAAATCCCGGAAGGCCCCAGGTTAATTATTGTTGAACCGTGTGGAGCAGCTTTAAAAAGCATATTTGCGGCGGCATGAAGGTTATCCTGCGGTCAATTCATTTAAAGCACTGACACGATGGCAGGCGGCTTTAAAGCGGCCGGGCAAAGCCCGATCGCTCTTTCGCATGTTTTGTGATC
>CAZVFJ010000269.1:2893-4668 GCA_964625825.1 uncultured Leptospirales bacterium
GAGAAATATAGCTGCAACTGTTACCATTAAAAAGTTTATCCAGCCGGCCAGTTTTCTTTTCGCTCCTGCCACGAGGGGGGAGACAACCGCTGAAGCGGCAAGTATGGCCATAGCCGTAAACAGGTTCCCGTAAATGTCAGTATTCATTTACAAACTCCTTTTTCACAATTTAAAGCGTCAATGATAAGTTTTATTAAAACATCCGCGCTCTGTCTCACTGTTTGTGAAAGTTCAGCGCCGAAATCCGTATTATCTACAACAACTCCAAGCAGATAAGTGACCTTATTGTGATCGTTGAATATCCTGCCGGACATTTTCAGGGCGAGTTTGTGAGTTGAAAGTGTTCCTCCAAGCTCATCAAATTCTTCCTCAAGTTTCCCGAAAATTATTGAACCTGTCTCCGCCGGTGCCTTAACTGCATCTATCACAATGATGTTGCTGCAATCAAGTTCTGCTATTTTGAAAACATAGGCTTCTATAACATCCTCAACATTTAAAATTGAATCTCTATCACCAATAGCTTTTTTAATCGATTCGATGATATAAAGGCCTACAGCGTCGTCGCTCTTGAGGTAGTTCCCCATACCGACAAGGCAGCAGTTCCCGCTTAACGTTTCTCTTATGTCAGACAGTAGAGTATTCATCAGATCTCTTCACCCAGAGTTTTAATCTGCTTATATGTATAAACAGGGCCGTCAGTGCACACAAGGGTTCTACCGATTGCACAGTGCTGGCACTTCCCTATTCCGCACTTCATATGCCTTTCAAGTGTTGACATAATGCAGTCATCCTTGATCCCTCTCTTCATCAGCTCCCCTATGACCGAGTTGAACATTACAGGAGGCCCGCATACGAATGCCACAGTATTTTCAACGGGAACATTCGCTTTCTCTATAAGACTGTTCACAAATCCTGTATGCCCCGTCCAGCCGTCAGATGGCTGATCGACGGTTACGAAGCATTCAAATCCCGGGATTTTAAGCCACTCCTCGATATTATACTGGTACATAAGATCTTTAGGAGTCCTTGCTCCTAGAAGAACTATGATCCTGCCGAAATCATTCCTGTGCTGAAGTGCATGCACAATTGAAGACCTGAGGGGAATAAGTCCTATCCCACCTGCAACATATACCAGGTTTTTCCCTTTCAGTTCTTCAAAAGGAAATCCATTCCCGAAAGGTCCCCGAATACCGACCTTGTCCCCGACCTGAAGCGCATGGAGAGCATCTGTAACCTTCCCGACCTTTCTTACAGAGAGATGGAACCTGTCATTTTCCGGGCTTGGCGGGAGAGAAATAGCAGACTCCCCGGCCCCGAAAACAGTCAGCATCACAAACTGCCCTGATTTTATCTTAAAATTCCTATCAACATCGGGATTGTCGAACTTCAGATAGAATGTTTTTACATCCTGAATTTCATCCTTAATCTCTTCGATTGTCACAATTTCCGGTATCGTAATTATTTTTTTATCCATATCGTTCATAGCTATCACCTACTCTGTTATTTCCCGTCTTATGTATGTGACAACATTCGGCAGGCCTATATCTCCGGGGCATACCCATTGGCACCTTCCGCACCCGACACATCCCGGCCTGAGATATTTCTTTGACTGGGAATATGAAAGCTTGCAGAAAAACCTTTTATTCCTCCTGTCTTCAACAGGGTGACGCGGGTTGTGGTCTCCGGCCATTTTTGTGTATCCTTCAAATGAGCACGAATCCCATGTCCTTAACCTGTCCGTGGAACCATCAAACCTGTTGTGATCTTCAATATTA
>CAZVFJ010000270.1:0-4661 GCA_964625825.1 uncultured Leptospirales bacterium
CAAGGCTGTATAAGGCTGCCGAAACGAGCTGCCCCTTCCTGAAGTATTTATCGACATTGCGCGGTGTGCTGTGCTGAAAAAGCCTGTAAACAATAACTCCGATAGTAATTCCCAGGAACATCCCCAGCATTGGTGAAATTACAATAAAAGCGAGAATTTTAATCAATCCAGCCGGGACTATTGATCCAACACCTGCCTTTACAATGGCCGAACCCACTAACCCGCCCATTAACGCGTGAGAGGAACTTGATGGTATACCAAACCACCATGTTATAAGATTCCATAAACACGCAGCAATCAGAGTCGCGAATATTACATGTGAATCAACTATGTTCACATCTATTATTCCTTTTCCTATTGTACCTGCTACATGAAGACCAAAAAAAAGGAAGGCTATAAAATTAAAGAAGGCAGCCCATAGAACCGCAAGGTTGGGTGGTAGAACCCTTGTGGCAACCACTGTGGCGATTGAATTAGCAGAATCATGGAAACCATTTATAAAATCAAAAAGTAAAGCAAGGGCAATGAGTAATACTACTGTAATGGTCATAAATTTGCATCCTGATATAATATATCATATTTTCTATCCTGTTTCGAATTAAAACAGAATAGGTTGTTTTATTATTATGATTACTTATTTAAACTGTTTCTCAGGCTGCTTCGTCTATTCTTTTAGATTAAATTTTGAAAGAAGCAGGTGAGTATCACACAGTTAGTTAATTAAAATAGGGAACATATAAAGAATTTATAAAGAAAATATGAAGAAAATGTAAGTAAATCAGGGGTTTTAAAATTGCCGGAGGTTGTGAAAAAATCATCTATTATTTCAACCTGTTTGAATTATTTGAAAAAATAGTATACAAATTAATTTTTATTGCTTAAATTCAGTAAAATTCTCTTAAAAAGATATTTTAGTTCAAAAAAGTAATAATAGGGCATTCTTTATTCTGCTTAATATCAGGTGTATAAGTAAAATAGAAAGAGATATAATATGAAGAAGATTGTTATAATTTTTATAATAATGTTGGTTATGTCAGCCGCAATGCCTCTTCGAGCCGAAGAGGATACATCTGGAACCGCAGATAGAAAGGCAGTCATTGAGAGAAGTCTAAGAAGAGCCAGGTTGGAAAACTCCGGGAAACAACAGGGTGTTAAAACTCCACAGGAAAAAAAGGCAGGTTATGTTGAACAGTTGAAGGGGAAAGAGATTATTATCCGGCATGCGGATGCAAATAAATCTTTTTTTATGGGTGATAAGCTTCATGTGGTTATTAACGGAGAGAGTATAACCCTTGAGGTCACATTCCCTATGCAGACAAGCTCAAGATGCAGGATTACCGCAGGTGATGCCGGCAAGATAGGATTGATACATAAAGGGATGGCTGTTTATACCGGGGAGAAGGCTCCCGATGTCAAAGAGGAAGAACCGGTTGAGGTGAGAGTTCCGGCGGGAAGATTACGCAGGGTGAGGAACTAACAGTTTTCAATTAAAAAGACATGTTTTTTAAGTCTTTTTTTTAATGAATAGAAATTAGCTCTTGCAGGCGGCATGCTGTAATAAAGAAGCTTTTATCTGAAAAGAATATTGAAATCTCTAGCATCCTTATTCCTTATATTAATCTTCATGGGAAAAACTATGATGAACCTGACTAATTGGTGATAGATTAATTTTTTCAAAGGATATTAAAGAGCAGAAAAATTCCAGGCTCAAGTACGGGAAAATCCATGAGGTTTATTTAAGGATTCTATATTAAACTGAGCTTATAACCGGATAATGCTAATCCTTTATGGTAATTTATATTAACCGCGGCTAAATTACTTATTTTTCTCCGTATATTTTGTTATATTCATGAATATTCCGGGAATTTATGAAAAATCATTGTTTCAGAGTAATAGGGGAATTTTTTGTTGTTTGCTGTCATTTCGAATCCCTGTCGATTCTTCGTGGTAGAAATCTTATTTTAATAATTATTGAAAATAATTCATTGATGAAAGTTTTTCTGATATTAAGATTTCTTACGTTTGTTTGAAATGACAATATGTTATAACTCATTAAAGGAAATATATGACAGATAAAAGATTTAGTGAAGACCAGATATACCGTGTGCTGAAAGATACTTTCGGCGCTGATGAATTCAGGACCTCGCAGAAGGAGATAATACTCCGTACATTAAACGGTGGTCATTCCCTTGTGCTTATGCCGACCGGAATGGGAAAGTCTCTCTGCTATCAGCTCCCGGCCATGCTCCTTGATGGTTTAACAGTTGTTATATCTCCGCTTATCGCGCTGATGAAGGATCAGGTTGACGCTCTTAAAAAAATTGGAATTGACGCGGAGTATATAAACTCCTCCCTGATGAAAGGCGAAAGGGAGAAACGTTACCTGAATGTGAAATCCGGGAAATATAAAATTTTATATGTCTCGCCGGAGCGCTTCAGAAAAAAGGATTTTGCCGGGGTAATCAGAGGCAGAAAAGTATCATTACTTGCGCTTGATGAGGCCCACTGTGTGAGCCAGTGGGGGAATGATTTCAGGCCGGACTATTCACGGATCGCTGAGTTCAGGGAAATCATAGGAAATCCGGTTACAATCGCGCTCACCGCAACGGCAACCGGTGATGTGCAGAGGGATATAATAGCGAAGAGCGGAATTCCAGCTGAAAAAGTGGAAATATTCAATGAAGGTATATGCAGGCCGAACCTCCGCCTTTCCGTGCATGATGTTATTGACGAGGAGGAGAAATTTGATCTCATTTATAAAATGTCTAAGAAGTGCAGTGGTACGGCAATTGTATACTTCAGCCTTATCAGGAATCTTGACAGGTTCGCGAAATATCTTGATATGAAACGCGAGAAATATTCCGTATATCATGGCAGGCTTTCCCCGGAAAGGAAGAAAAAAGTTCAGAAAGATTTTATGGAACTCAGGAAGCCTCTTATGCTTGCTACCAACGCGTTTGGAATGGGCATAGACAGGCCCGATATAAGAATGATTATTCATGCGGAAATTCCTGACTCGATAGAATCATATTACCAGGAAATAGGCCGGGGAGGGCGTGACGGCCTCCCGACGGAGTGCGCACTTGTGTACCTGCGGGATGATATTGAAATACAGATCGAATTTCTCCGGTGGAGGAACCCGGACGCGGGATTTATTAAAAAGACTTATGAACTGATGAAGTCACTTGGAGACGCCGTAAATTCATACAGTTATGAGGAAATTCAGGAGAAACTCGTATATAAGCAGAGGGATGATCACAGGCTACAGACAGTTCTGAATATATTTGATATGTATGGCGTAACGGAGGGGTATCTTGAGTCAAAAAATCTTAAATTAGTCGGAGAGGTTCCTTCTGAACCGCTCTCAGAATCCTATATAAAAGAGAAGATTGAAAGAGACAGGAAAAGACTCATTGAAATGGTTAATTATGCCTCGGCAAAGGAGTGCAGACGGGCGGTTATATACAGATATTTTGATATACGCGATTATGCCTGCGGGAACTGCGACAATTGTGAAATTTGACAATATGATAGTTGAAATTTATACCTCTACATTTAGTATAGTTTAAAACCGACACATCGGCAGTATATTACTTATAAATTCCAGTCTTCAGTATTGAAAGATAAAAATCCCAGTTGTTCATATATACTTTTTTCAGTTTCCTGACATTTTTGTTTTTGTCCATTGATTGGAGAAAATCATCACGTGTTTTCGCAAGGAGCCATATAAGCATATCGATGAGCCTCTCTCTGTCGTATAAAAGGTCGTCACCGCTGATTGTCCCGAATATTGAGAGGAACTGCCTCATGAATAATTTATTAATCTTTTCCTCAAGTTCAGGATCACTCACTCTCCCGGTGTTAACTATAAACCGGATGTAGTCAGGATTTTTGATATAGAAATCTATCGCTATGGATGATACAATCCTGAATCGTTCAAGGATGTCTGTAGTTATGCCGTCTGTACATTTTTTCAGATATTCTCTTATATGAGAATAGAGGGCTTTGTAACAAAAATCAGTTATGTACAGAAAAAGTTCCTCTTTGGTTGATATATATTCGTAGAGCCCACCCTTGGAAATCCCGGCGCTTTTAATGATTCTATCCGTGGAGCTTTTTTCATACCCATGCGTTCCGAACTCCCTGATACATACCGAGATGATCATATTTCTTTTCTCGTCAGGTATATTAAAAAATGCGCGTTTCATTAAACAGCAGTCCCCCGGTTAATTCATCCAGATGAAAGCCCTTTTCAGGACTGACAGAGTCAGTAATATCCATCAATAAAAGATAATGTCAAGTTGGATAAATTTCTTTTTTTAAATGAGAGTTGACATGCCGGTCAGGAATTTTACCTCTTGACAGAAGGTATTTGTTTTAGATTTTTATTCTATCAGGACAAATTTATTACCCGGAGCGGCATTTATGATAGACCCAAAAATAATAAGAGATGATATAGAATCAATAAGAAAGCTTCTTGAAAGGCGCAATATGCAGGGGGCTGTTGATATTGACGAGTTAAAAGCGGTTGATGAAGAGAGGAGGACCCTTTCACTTAAATCGGATGAACTTCGTGAGAAGAGAAACTCCCTATCCAAAACTATTGGGCAACTGAAGTCACAGGGCAAATGCGCTGATGATGCAATGAAAGAGGTGCAGGC
>CAZVFJ010000271.1:0-4653 GCA_964625825.1 uncultured Leptospirales bacterium
CGATGACACTGCTGTTTTTCACAATAAGACTCCCCGCTGCTTTTTCTTTAAAAAACATGTAACCGATCCCTGTCACTGTCAGTGGATAAATAAGACCGCACAGCAGAGTAAAAAATATTACAATTAAAACTGTTATTTTTAACTGTTTCATAGATTTACCTTCAATACTTTTAAAACAATATCTATCATTTTAATTCCTGCAAAAGGGAGTATAATCCCACCAAGACCGTATATCAGCAGATTTCTGCGAAGCAACGCTGATACTGAAGTTACTCTATACTTCACACCTTTAAGAGCCACCGGTATCAGTGCAGGTATTATAAGCGCGTTAAAAATAACAGCAGACAGGACAGCTGATTCAGCAGTATTCAGTCTCATGATGTTTAGCACATTCAGAGCAGGATATTTTACTGCAAAAATCGCTGGTATAATTGCAAAATACTTGGCAATATCATTCGCTATGCTGAAAGTTGTAAGTGCTCCCCTGGTAATAAGAATCTCCTTCCCTATTTCTACTATATCAAGGAGTTTGGTTGGCGATGAGTCAAGGTCGATCATATTTGCCGCTTCACGTGCAGCCTGTGTTCCCGCGTTCATGGCAACAGCGACGTCAGCCTGTGCCAGTGCCGGAGCATCATTCGTACCGTCACCGATCATAGCCACCATATTACCCATCTGCTGAAATTTTCTAATTATCTGTAGTTTTGATTCAGGCTTTGCCTGTGCCACAAAATCATCAAGGCCGGCCTCCGCAGCTATTGATGCAGCAGTGAGATGAGAATCTCCGGTTATCATTATGGATTTTATACCGATTTTCCGGAGTTGGGAAATCCTTGAGGCAATTCCTGATTTCACTATATCTTTAAGTCGTATCACTCCTAAAACCGTTGAATCCCTTACTACGACAAGTGGAGTATCTCCAGCCATGCTCACCATGTTTACTGTATCGTACACTATTTCGGGAATTTTGAAACCCTTAGCTGAAGCCAGACTTTCAATCGCCTGCATTGCTCCTTTACGGATATCGGTTCCATTCATGTTTATGCCGCTCATAGCTGACTCAGGTGTGAACGGAACAAATCCTGAACCGGCAGGCTGGCGTATATCCCTTCCGTGTATGCCCAGTTCTTTTTTTGCCAGCACAACAATGCTTCTCCCTTCCGGTGTTTCATCAGCAAGTGATGCATACATTGATGACTGAATAAGATCTTTAATATCGACCTTTTCTGATGGTATGAACTCACTGGCCATCCTGTTCCCCAGTGTTATAGTCCCTGTTTTATCAAGGAGAACAACATTAACATCACCTGCTGCCTCAATGGCCCGGCCGCTCATTGCAATCACATTGTGCCGGAGAACCCTGTCCATTCCCGCTATGCCTATTGCCGGAAGCAGCCCCCCGATTGTCGTAGGCATAAGGCATACAAGTAGGGCTACAAGGATCGGGATGCTTATAGAGATACCCATGAATTCTGCAAAAGCGGGGAGCGTTATTATAACAATGATAAAAAGTACAGAGAGAAAAACAAGGAGTATATCCATTGCAGTTTCATTTGGCGACTTCTGCCTTTTTGCGCTCTCAACCATTTTGATCATACTGTCCAGAAATGATTCACCTTCATTTGCAGAAATCTTTACCTTTATAATACCAGATAAAAGCTTTGTACCTCCTGTCACGCCGCACCTATCTCCTCCTGATTCTCTGATTACCGGCGCAGACTCCCCGGTTATTGCGGATTCATCCACTAGTGCAGTTCCCTCAATGATATCGCCGTCACCCGGTATAATCTCGCCCTGCTTCACAACCACAATGTCATTTTTTTTAAGGATAGAGGCTCTTACACTCTCTTCCCTCCCCCCTGCCGTAAGTCTCGTTGCCTCAAGAAGGCTCTTTGTGCTTTTCAATGATTCAGCCTTTGCCTTCCCTTTGATCTCTGCAAGGGCTTCGGCAAAATTCGAAAAAAATACCGTAAACCATAACCAGACAGTAACATGAAGCGCCAGATGAAAATCTCCACCGGAAATAATGCTTTTAGCAGAGTAATATGTGGTCGTAATAGCGCAGATCTCCACAATAAGCATAACCGGATTTTTCCTCAGCACCAGGGGATTCAGCTTCATAAAAGAAACATTGAGAGCAGGTATTATATAATCTTTATTCATCATTTTCATCTCATACACCTCAGAATAAAACTCCCTGATTCATAAACAGGTGTTCAAGAAAGGGCCCCAGCGTGATCACCGGGAAGAAAGTCAGTGCACCCATTATAATTATTACCCCGGACACTATTACAATAAAAAGGATCCCTGCTGTCGGAAAAGAAGCACTGCTGTCAGGAATACTTTTTTTCATTACTAAAGAGCCCGCAATGGCAAGTGCAGGTATAACTGTACCGAAACGACCAACAAGAAGAGCAAGTGAGAGAGTCAGGTTATAAAAGAGCGTGTTGCAGTTAAGACCTGCAAAAGCTGATCCGTTATTGCCGGCAGTTGAAAAATACGCATAAAGGATCTCGGACAATCCGTGTGATGATCTGTTATTGAGAGCGGATAGGCCGCTCTCTGTTGAAACAGCTATTGCCGATAATATCAGCGCAGTGATCATGGGGAGAAGAAGCGCGGTGATCGATATCGTCATTTCCCGTGGCCCCAGCTTCTTCCCGATAAACTCCGGCGTCCGCCCCACCATAAGCCCCGCGATAAACATTGAAAGGATAATATAGAATATAAAACCGACAAACCCGACCCCGGCCCCTCCATAAATAACTTCACCTATACCCATATTGAAAAGGTGGACCATGCCCGAAAGAGGCATATAACTGTCATGCATGCTGTTTACACTTCCATTTGAGGTTGCAGTTGTTGATTGGCTCCATAGTGTTGACCATATTACGCCGATCCTTGTCTCCTTCCCCTCCATGTTATGAGTATAAGCAATCCCTGAATCTCTTATAACGGGATTTGTAATGTTCTCAGACAAGAGCATAAATACAAGGCCCGAGAGGAAAAGAAAAGTCATCGTAATAAAGAGTGCTCTCCCCTGCTTTTTATTATTTATCATTCGGCCGAACATGAAAACAAAACCTATTGGAATAATAAGTATAGAGATATTCTCCACAAGATTTGATATGAACGTAGGATTTTCAAAAGGATGGGCTGAATTTGTGTTGAAGAACCCGCCCCCATTTGTACCAAGCTGTTTTATCGCAATCTGCGATGCAGCCGGACCAAGGGGTATAAGTTGCATTCCTCCTTCAAGAGTCTCAGCAGTAACATAAGAATGCAGCGTCTGAACAACACCCTGCGACATCAGAATCATAGATGCAATAAGTGATATGGGGAGAAGAATGTACAATACAGAACGTGTCAGATCCACCCAGAAATTTCCTATTGTTTTTGATTCCTTCCGTATAAAACCTCTTATTAATGCAACTCCCACGGCCATACCTGAGCCGGCTGAAAGAAAATTCTGTACAGATAGCCCTATCATCTGGGTAAAATAGCTCATTGTATTTTCACCGCCGTACCCCTGCCAGTTAGTATTTGTGACAAATGATATTGCAGTATTAAGAGCGGAGTCCCATTTCACTCCGGAAAGATTCTGCGGATTAAGTGGGAGCATCCCCTGGAACATTTGTATTGAGGCAAGAATTACAATCCCAGCAAAACTTAATAAAATAAATCCTGCGGAATATTCTCTCCATGACATCTCCGATGTTTTGTCAATTCCGCAAACATGGTAAACCAGCTTTTCCAATGGAAAAATTAGAGGGCTTAAAAATGTTCTCTCTCCGCAGAAAACCTTTTTCATGTAATTTCCCAGAGGAACAGCAATGCTCACCGTTATAATTATAAAAACCAATAAAGCTATATAATCGCTGATATTCATTATTCCTGTCTCCTGACGATAGATAATATATAAAACAAAAAAGTATTTTAGTCAATTTAGGATTGGTTAAATTCTGCTGCTTATCCGTTTATTTACTGTGAAAAAATATATTTCTCCTGTTAAAGTTCCGTTAATAAATGAACTGGTTTTTACTTAAGTCGGGCGGATTTCATTCATATATATTTCACAGTATTACTATTCCGGTATTCGCTCCTCCTCCATATCTCCCTTCAATAAGGAAAAACGTCATAAAAGTAAAAGTGTAAGAGCAGATACATGACACTGCATGATTAATTTGACATTCTGCGAAATATCGCATATTCTTTGTATCTATAGAATAGATCACCGCGCTGGAGGCCTGAAATGAATAGATACCTTACACTGTTTCTATTACTGATTTTTTTTATTTTTACTGGATGTGAAAATCCCGAAACAGCAATATTTATAGATAACCCGGAATTTATCCCGGACTCAGGAATCTACCAGCAGGCAATTATAGAGAATGTTGAAAAAATTATTAAAGAATACGATTTAACACGATTTAAAGGAAAGAGGGTATTTGTTGAGTCCGATAACAACAGCCTTAAGGCTACAGGTAAAATTCTTGAGTCTATTATTGATATAAAGCTCAGGGAGAATAACATCACCAGGGTAATCCCGGACAGAAGCGTAAGGAATGCCCCTTTATATATAACAGGCGAAGAGCCTCAGTATGAAATCTACATCGATATTATAGTATCCGGAGGGCATATAAGCCGCTATCT
>CAZVFJ010000272.1:0-2514 GCA_964625825.1 uncultured Leptospirales bacterium
TTTTATATTTTTCTATGAATTTCCTCTGAATCGCTCTGCTCTCTTTAAATATCCCACCGCTTATGGCGTCTGTACCCGCGAGAATTATAATCTGCGGGTCTGCAGCAGCTTCATAGCACATATCCACAGCGCGTGCCATATTCTCTGAAACAGGACCGGTTATCAGGATGCCGTCAGCGTGTTTCGGTGATGCTACAAACTCAATTCCGTAACGGCTCATGTCAAACTGAACATTACCTGATGCAGTCATCTCCCACTCCGCGCTGTTATCACCTGCTGCAGAGATCTCGCGAAGTTTCAGCGAGCGGCCGCATATTCTTTTTATCTCTTTCCTTACCGCGTCACGGTCTGTTCTGATGGGGAGTTCATCACCTTCTTTTACGATCAGGCGTTCACGGATATTCGTAGAGATTATGTGATCTGATGTGAAGGATATCTTTTCAGGGAAAGCGAATGCACACTCACCGCAGAAAACGCATTTACCGAGATCAATGGAAAGCGGCGCAGTACCGATTGCCCCCACAGGGCAGAATGCCGCAATCTTCCTATCATCGGCCTTGACTCTTCTTATAACCGGACGACCCCTGAATGGTGGAGTGAGCTTTGTACCCCGTAAATCGGGGATAAACTGTTTTCCGTTGTGAAATACTATTGAAAGTGATCTGAACATCATCTACCTCATAAATCGTGTCCGCAGTATGAAAAATTAAAACTTTTATTACAGAGTGGAAAATCGGAGATCTCCTCGCCACGAACAGCCATGGCAAGGGCAAACCAGTTGTGCATAGAGGGATCTTTAATCTTATATAAAGCAATATTTCCGTTTTTATCAGTGATTGCCGTATGGCAGATTTCACCTCTCCACCCTTCAACAAGCGAAACGGATAAAGATTCTGCTGCGCTTTTTTTATCAGAGAGATCAGCATTTTTATCAACAGCGGGAATTGAAGAGATCATCTTTCTAATCAATGCCATTGACTGACGAATCTCCCTGTCGCGGATATAAGCCCGGGCGTACACATCACCCTGCGGTAAAATAACAGGTTCATGCTTAAAAGTGGAATAATAACCATGCGGATGAGTTAAGCGTATATCCCGTTTAACTCCTGTTGAACGGGCAGGAGTACCCACGGTGCCCATTGCTATAATGTCTTCTTTAGAAAGAATTCCTGTTTTTTCAAACCTTGCCTGCACACTGGGACGTGCAAAAAGGGCATCAGCCATTTCTGTATAATGCGGTTCGTATTCATTAAAAATTTTCATGAGAGAATCGGAAAGTTTAGCAGTATATGGAAAGTTCACTCTTCCCGGACGTATCAGTCCGCGCCCCAGTCTGTTCCCTCCCCAGGATTGTGTGTAGTTAATTATAGGGGTCCTGAGTCTCCCGAACACAGCATTCCCAAGCTGGTAGGCAACATCACCGGCAAGTGCAGCCAGGTCTCCTGTATGTATTGCCATTCGCTCAAGCTCAAGAGCCAGAGTCCTCACAAATGATAGATGATCTCCCGGCCTGAATCCACACAAAGATTCGTATAACTGAGAGAAAGCTGTTGCATTGCCATTAGTTGTATCCCCTGTAATAGATTCTGAAAGGATTATTCTTTCAAGGAGTCTCTTTTTCTTAACAAAAAGTTCTTCCACCCCGCGGTGCTGATAACCAAGCTGTATTTCAAGATGAAGAACTTTTTCCCCGTTACAGATAAACCTGAAATGACCTGGTTCAATAACTCCCGCGTGTATCGGCCCCACTCCGACTTGATGCAGATCCTCCCCTTCAAATAAATAGAAGGGATAATCAGTCATCTCTTTTTTATTTTTTATTCCGGCAAGGAATCTCAGCGGTTTAAGCCATGGGTGATCTGTATATTGAACACCAAATTTTTCATGTATATCCCTCTCGAAAGGATGAAAGGACTGATGAAGAGCTGTTACTGATGGAAAAGGTTTATCTGTTGAGATAATCGAAGAGGAACATATAATATCACCGGCGGTATCATCAGCTATAAGTGAAAATAATCTTAATTGTTTTCCCTGAGGAAACACAAAATAATGGGAAACATGCCTCCCCCCTTCTGTAACAAGAGAGCTGTTTAATTCAATAAAATCCTGATATCCGAGCTGAGGGATTCTGCTGAGCTTTACTGTTTCGCAGTTCTTTATTCTTAAAACATATTTTTTTATTTCAGCCATATTAAATCCCCCTTTACCGTGAAGACACTATAGCCGCCGCAACGCGGATATAATTGAGTATTGGTTCCGGAGGAAAAATCCCCATGAACATAACAAAAAAAATCAGAGCAAGTTGAGAAAACGATTCAAATGGACTGGGGCGTTCCAGAGATTCAAATTTAACATCCGGCGGAGCTGTAAAAACAAGTTTGAAAATATTTCTTCCAAGCGCCCAGATAATTACCGTGAGAAGAATCATGATTATTGCCATAAGCCAGAGATAGCCACCAAGATACATCTCCCTGAAAATCATAAATTCGCTGATAAATAAACCGGATGGCGGAA
>CAZVFJ010000272.1:2524-4603 GCA_964625825.1 uncultured Leptospirales bacterium
CGAGAATAAACACCAATGACCCGGTAACACTCTGCCTGAAATATCCCCCGGTCTCTTCAATCAGCTTGCTGCCGAAAACCCTGTATACTATACCTGTCTGGTAAAAAAGAGCGGGCTTGACAAAAGAGTGAACCAGAAGATGAAAAATCGCGGCAAACACCCCAGCCCCCCCCATCGCGAGTCCAAGCATTACAAGCCCCATGTGCTCTATACTTGAATAAGCCAGCATCCTTTTATAATTTGCGACCTTCATT
The DNA here is from genome assembly GCA_964625825.1 of uncultured Leptospirales bacterium. Classification (GTDB taxonomy): domain Bacteria; phylum Spirochaetota; class UBA4802; order UBA4802; family UBA5550; genus UBA5550. Next base: position 2,779 of record CAZVFJ010000272.1, read on the forward strand.
ATGTAGACAGAGGCAAGAAAAATTGATATCGCAGCGCTAATGAGAAGAACAGAGTTCGCCCATGCAGCGGAGTCAGTCAGCCGGATTATACCATAAGTCCTGTAGATACCACAAAAACCGACATTCATCAGACCACTTGCAAAAATTGCGCCCGCAGGAGAAGGAGCTTTATCTTTAGCGTCAATCCCCGCAGTATACATCGGGAAAAGAGCTGCTTTTGCGGTAAAACCGGTAAAAATAAAAATGAACGCCATCTTTGTCCAGAAAGGATTCAGGAGATACGCATTGGCCATGAGCGATGTATAGGACATATCTGTAAGACCGGCATTTTTCATAGATATACCGAGGAAAAGTATACCTATAAAAACCAGGGTGATGCTTATTGTGCAGACAAAAATATATTTCCAGGTAGCTTCAAGTGTAAGCTCTGTACGCCGGTAATAGATCAGGAATGACGCAGCGATTGTTGTTATCTCCACAAACATCCATGTTATCGCAATATGATTCGCACAGTAGGCACAGTTAAGAGCAGCAACAAGTATCACCATTGCCGCATAATAGAAATTATGCTCTCTCTCGTTCTTCTGCTGCCATTTGAGATATGCGGCGCTGTGATATATTGAAAGAGATGATATAATGAACAGAACTACTATAAAGATAACCGCGAGATGGTCAGCAGTAAGATACCCGAAACTGCTCCCTGTGTTCTTTACAACAAAGATAGCAAAAGTACCCTGCAGAATTACAAACGACAGGAGAAGGAGCACTTTAAGAATATTATTCCTGTTAAAGAGAAGCGCTCCACCTATAAAAAATGATGTTATAAAAAATATGCTGTACATAATTTCAATCCTTCAGTCTCCCAAGCTGTGTAACGTCCCCGTCCTTGAAAACATCTCCGATTTTATTGAGGAAAATCCCCAGGGTCAGCACGCTGGCAAAAACGTCGAGAAGTATGCCCATGTTAACCATCATCGGCATCTCATTACCAACCGCGAGGGAGAGGATAAACACGCCGTTTTCTATCACGAGATACCCCATCATGTGAGTAATTATCTTTCTCCTCGTCATGATTATGTATAGCCCGGTAAACACAGTGGACAGAGACACAACAAAAAAAAGATTGTCGAAGATACTGAATCCGGAAGCATAGGAAAGGAAGAAGATAAATATCACAGAGCTTACCATGAGCACAAGAGATATAAAAACAGGTACAAGAGGTTCAGCTTCCCTTGTTATATTATTTCTTTTTAATATATACCCTACAAAGAAAGGGATAGCTGCAGCTTTTACAACCACAGTTTCAAGAAGAATAAATGCAAGGTTAAAAGAATGCATTGATGAAAGTGAAAAAAACGCGGCAGCAAAAAGCAGAAGCCCCTGCAGCGCAAGTATCTGTAGATAAGTTACAAGCCTCCAGGCAGTAACAATAAAAAAAAGTGTAGCAAGGAAAGATAGAAGAATGAGGTTTACCACGGCATTTTACCCCCTGTAATACCTGCGGCATGAACTGCACCTATAAATATGAGGAGCGTAGCTGCTGTAATTGTATATATGAACTGAGGATTGTTTTTCATTCTGAATCGCGCCATGAAAGAGTCCATAAAACCCACAAAAACAGCATAACACAGCTGTACAATAAGGAACACACCTGCATCAGCAAAAAAACCTGCTCCGGGCTTCATAAAGAATCCGGCTGCCACAGCTCCGAAAACCGCAAATTTAAGACATGATGAATACATTATAAGCCCAAGGTCAAATCCGCTGTTGTCAAGAATCATCACTTCATGGATCATAGTAAGCTCGAGGTGTGTCTTTGGATCAT
>CAZVFJ010000273.1:0-4579 GCA_964625825.1 uncultured Leptospirales bacterium
CGTGGACCTTCAGGAGCGGATGCTTTCCACGCTGAAAAAACGGGCTCTTAAAGCCAGAACCGTAATTATACTCCTTATGCATGGCTAACACATTAGCCCTGCATAATATTTTAACCGGGCATGTCAAATTTTTAATAAATTTCGTTGACAAAAGCCCCTACCCTTATTATATTGATAATGAAAATCATTTTCATTATGGAGGCTAAATTTGCACGGTAAAGGGCCATGGTGGCAGGAAAAATTCGACCAGCACTGTGTCAGGGTAACTGCTGCGAGGGAGGTTATTATAAATGTTCTTCATGGTACAGACGAACATCTCAGCGCGTCTGATATTTATATGAAAGTTCATTCAGTCACCCCCGAAATAGGGCTTACAACCATTTACCGTACTCTGGAGCTTCTTGAACAGATGAGAATTGTACAGAAATTTGACTTCGGCGATGGCCAGGCAAGATATGAGCTGCTGAATAATCCCGGCGGTAAAGGGCATCATCACCATCTTATATGTGTGAAATGCAAAAAAATTATCGATTATAAAGATTTTATAGATGAGGAGATTAATTGTCTGGGTAAAACACAGGAGTTACTCTCACAAAAGTATAATTTTCAGATAAATGATCACCTTGTCAGTTTTTATGGAATTTGTGAAAATTGCAGAGGCAGAGAAAGCTGAATTTTTTTTATTTTTTAAATGAAAATGGTTTTCATTACTATAAATTAAGGAGGTATGTTATGCCATCAGGAGACGGAAGAGGACCAAATGGAGCAGGGCCTATGACAGGACGCGGCGCAGGATTCTGTGCAGGTTACTCAACTCCAGGTTATGCAAACCCCACCCGGGGCGGCGGATACTACGGCTATGGAAGAGGCGGCCGTGGAGGCGGAAGGGGCTGGAGAAACAGTCCTTATGGAGCACCCTATGGAAGAGGCTTTCGGGGAGCACCATACCAGCCTCAATATTCTCAATATCCTCAATATGATTATTCAGCCGAGTCTGAACTTCAGATGTTAAAGGCGCAGGCTGAAATGATTAAAAAAGAAACTGAATCAATCAACCAGAGGATAAAAGAACTTGAATCTGTTGAAGCAGGAAAGACCGAGAGATAACAAAAAATCTCCGACTGCTGTTAACCGGAACTGATTCCTTAATTTTACGAAAGAGGGGCCGGTTCCGGGATGTTTTATATATGCTCTTTGCAGAATAAAAAAGATAATATTTTATTAGAGGAAGTAAATGAAGTACATAGCAAAAAATGATTATTATGAATTGGCTTATGAAAATTCTGAAAATATCGTTTACTGGAAGATGAAAGGATTCTGGAAAGATATGTCTGTCGTACCTGATTTTCACATTGACTGGGAAAAGGCCAGAAAACTTACCAGGCCCGGCTGGAAAATTTTATCAGACGCAAGCGAATGTAAAGTCATCCCATCTGAAGTGAATACTGAAAAAATTAAAAATCAGGAAAAAGCCCTTAATACCGGATGTTCAGGCATCGCTTTAATAGTTAATTCCGCAATAACAAAAATATCCCTTCTCCATGGAGCTGAAGCGTCCGGTGCAGATGAAAAAATCAGAATCTTTGCTTCTTCACAGGCTGAAGAAGCCGTGAAATGGCTTCGTGAAATAAAATCTCATCAGGAGTAATCTGAAATGGCTATTGTAATTGATACTGATATATGTACGGGTTGCGGCAGATGCGCTGAGGCCTGCCCTATGGAAGCCATAACTATTAATGAATCTATCCGGAAAGCTGTAGTTGATGCAGCTCTATGCACTGAATGCGGAGCCTGTATAGATAAATGCAAAAAGGGTGCGATTTCTTTCTCCTCCGGGAAAATAACGAATAAAAGTCCGTTTACACAGGGAAGAGAAATTTCATCAGGAAGAGGAGGCTCCGGCAGTTCAACTTCATGGGGCCAGGGTAGAGGCCGCGGGGGCGGTTCAGGTTCCGGCGGACAATGCGGGCGTGGCAACAGGCAAAAACCTGACGTTATAGGGGAATGCTACTGTCCGGGGTGCGGGCTTACAATTCCCCATAAAGCAGGGATACCATGTTCACAGATAAAATGCCCCCGATGCGGCGGCTCATTGATTAGAAAATAAAAGAGAAGAAGTATGAAAACTGAAGCATCAACTTTTAATTTTTCCCATGAAGAAATTAACACAAATCATGAAACATTTCTTAAACGAAAAGCGCTGTACAAAGGCTACGGCATTGACCATGAGGAGCTCAGGGGTAGTATAGTACAGCTAATACAACCACACTCTTTATCTGTACTTGAAATAGGCACGGGGAATGGTTATCTTACAACATTGCTGGCAGGTTCTTTTAATAAGGTTGTTACTGTAGATATGGAAAGTAATTGTAGCAGGATAGCAATGCTTAACGCGGCATACCACAACAGGCTCGGCAATATTGAGTTTATTACCGCGGATGCAGGTAATATGAGTTTCCCGGACAAAAGCTTTGATGCAATTGTGTCAGCCTTTACATTCCACCATTTCGACCTTCCATTTAAGGCCCTCCGCGAGATGATACGTATAGCCGGCAGGCAGATTATCATCTCTGATTTTAATGATAGAGGATTTGAGACAGTTGAAAAAATTCATCTTTCAGAAGGGAGGACTCATGAAAGAAAACCGGCAGACTTCAGTATTGTAGGTGTTTTTCTGAAAGAATTCGATTTTGAGGTAACTGTTGTTGAAGAGGAGTACCAGACAATCTACTCCGCTAAACGGAGATAAAGGCCTTTATTATGATAACAAGTCTTGAATGTGTTCCATGCCTGATCCGTCAGGCGATTGATGCATCACGGTTCTCCTCCTCTGACTATGAATTTCAGGAGAGAGTCCTGAGAGATATACTTAAAAAAATATCAGAATCAGACTTTTCCCTCACTCCCCCTGTAATTGCACGAGAAATATACAGAAGGCTCCGTGAACTCTCCGGAGTCAATGACCCCTACAGCAGCGTAAAGAATAATTTTAACTCACTTATATTATCCATAGCTGATGAATTAAACGAAAGAATAAATAGTTCTGACAACCAGATACTTGCTGCAATAAAACTGGCAATCGCAGGCAATGTAATCGATTCCGGGGCTAAATCAGGGCTCACTGAAACTGACGTACTTAAATCAATAGAAGAATCTTATTCCGTGGGACTTTCCGGATCTCCTGAAGATTTCATCCTCGAACTTTCGAGAGCAGAAAAAATTTTATACATAGCGGACAATGCGGGGGAGATTATCTTTGACAGACTCCTTATAGAAAAAATCGGCCCGGAGAGGGTTACACTCGCTGTGAGGGGTTTCCCTGTAATAAATGATGCCACAATTGATGACGCCCGCGTTGCCGGACTTGATAAAATTGTTACTATAATCGAAAACGGCTCAGACGCTCCTGGAACAATACTCGAGGAATGCAGTGAAGAATTCAGAAGATACTTTGAAGAGTCTGACATGGTCATTGCCAAGGGCCAGGGAAATTACGAAACTCTCTGTGATGAAAAGAGGGAGATTTTTTTCCTCCTGAAGGTCAAGTGCCCTATTATTTCAGATCACACAGATCTCCCTGTCGGTACGCACGCGATTATAAGATCGCTCCCGGGCATTGAAAATAAAAAGCGGGCTGTTGAGATAGGGCCTGTTTTCACCCCTGCCCCATTCACCTGTAAACCAATTGGGATAATACACAGCGAACACATCAACCAGTCTGAAACTCCCATACAGCCGATCTATGCCAAAGGCTGCAAAGGATACGCGGAGATATTTCCTGAATATGCCGAAGGGCTGAAAGACCTTGATGGATTTTCACACATTTATATACTTTTTCAGCTCCACAGGGCCGGCCCTTTAAAGCTTCAGATTAAACCGTTCCTTGAGGATGCAGTAAGAGGAGTATTCTCCACGCGCGCGCCATCAAGGCCGAACCCCATCGGGATGAGTATTGTGGAACTTATTTCTGTTCAGGGGAACCGTCTATACCTTGACCGACTCGACATACTTGATGGTTCACCTGTTATTGATATCAAACCTTATACTGCGCGCTTTGACAGGATCGAGAATACGCGGAACGGCTGGCAGGATTCAGTTAAGGAGAGCGATGCCCGGAATAGAGGTACGCGCGGATATAAACAAAAAAAAACGGTACAGTTCTTCGATGCGTAAATGGCAACCCGGGTAATGATTTGTTTATAAGGATTATAATCGCAGATGAATAACGAACTGTTATCAGACATTACTTTCGGGCCGGTACCATCACGCCGACTGGGGCGGAGCCTCGGGATAAATAATATTCCGCCCAAATACTGCTCCTACTCATGCATCTACTGTCAGCTCGGGAGAAATAAGAGAGTCGGAATAGAGAGAAGGAGTTTCTATAATCCTGAAACTGTTCTACGGCAGGTGGAGCAGAAAATCTGTGAAGCATTAAAAAATAATGATTCCATTGATTATCTCTCATTTGTCCCGGACGGAGAACCAACTCTCGACATAAATCTCGGAACATCCATCAGGCTCCTGAAAAAAACCGGGATAAAGGTCGCTGTTATCACTAATTCATCACTGTTATTTG
>CAZVFJ010000274.1:0-4578 GCA_964625825.1 uncultured Leptospirales bacterium
AATCGCTAAATAAGCGGGCACTCTGTTCAGTGAACAGGGAGAGTTCACCGGAAAAGGAACTGGAAGGCATGACTTATCTTAGAGATGCAGGAGTTGACCTTAAAATCGGGATAATTCCCGGACTCCCTGGCGATGATCCTGAAAATTTTAAGAATACTATAGATATACTGGTTGAACGCGGTTTCAGTGAGAGTATTGAACTTTATCCGCTCATGGTGCTTCCAGGCACGGCAATCAGAGAAATGGCAGATAAAGATGAAGTATCATACCAGAAAAAACCTCCATATTTTTTTCTGGAGGGATGGAATTTTAACAGGCGTGATATTTCAGATGTCTCAATTTACCTTGAGGAGAAAACCGGCCTTTCAACGAGTCTTTTTTATCTCCCCGATTTTACACAAAGCGAAAACAATCTTTTTACAAAAGGTCTCTTTTTTAAATGTGGAGAAGGGGAGTGGCCCTCCGTAAGAAATCTCTCTGAAAAGGTTAATACAGCTGTTGTTGACCTTCATATCGCCACTAACATTGCTTCTGATTTTTATGAGGGATTTGAGAAGTTTGCTGCTGAGTGCGATCCTCACAGGTTATATAACATTATAATTCATTCAAATTCAGTTATAGATAATGAAAAACTCTTCCGGATAATAAACAGCAATGAGCACGACAACTACTACAGGAGGATCAACCTTTACACAGGGTATTCTGACGGTTCGATTTTCCATTTCTTTCAGGTTACAGAAAGCCCTGAAATATATAATACAATTATTTCATCAAACGCAATGATTACACCAATCTTTTATATAAATAAAAACACCGTTGATCTTCTGCCCGCGGAGGGTGGCGAGGAGCTCTCTTTCTTAATTGATAAAGGAATCTACCGTAAAGTAAAAACCTTCCTGAAAAAATATTATAGAGATATACCGCAGAATGTTGCGTTTGTTGATGAAGATGAGAGGCAGCAGTTTTTTAATGATATTAAGCAGGAATTTGTAAGATATCCTTATTCTTTCGGTATAGAGAGGATTTAAATGCCTCTTTATTCTGATTAATAAAGAGGCATTTAAATCATATTATATCCCAATTTCCTCATTCATATTCTTCAGTGCTTCAACAGCAGCTTCATCGTAATTCATTCCTTTATTTTTTTTATACGCATAGTTAATTGAGCTTGAGGCATTTATTCTATGAATTCTTACATCAGGACATTTTCTAAGAACTTTCATAACCTCATCAATGCTTCCGCCCTGAGTACCGACTCCCGGAATAAGAAAAGGGATCTCCTTTCCTGATTTTATGAATGTATTATTTATTTTGTCGAGCTGTTCGGGATAAGTCGCTCCTGCTACAGAACCGATACCGGGATGAAACCATTTCACTATCATCTCTGATATGTGAAGATAAAACTCCTTCCCGTCTATCTTCACATCCTGAATTTCACCAGAGCTTGCGTTTGATGTTTTTGTAAGAATATAGTACCCTTTATCCGGGTAGTTTTTTATATAAGGTTCTATTGAATCATACCCGAGGTATGGCGAAAGAGTTACAGCGTCTGATTTAAAAAAATCAAAAGCCTCTTTGGCATAAGCCGCAGCAGTTTTCCCGATATCACCTCTCTTGTAATCAAGGATAACAGGAATTTCTTCCCTTTTATAAATGCTGATAACCTTTTCGAGAGAAACGATTCCGTCAATTCCATACTGGGCATAAAACGCGTAGTTGGGCTTTACAGCACCGGGATATACTTTTTTTTGAATTATCATGTTAAGAATATTTTCATAAAATTTATAAATTCTCTCACCCGGTGTCCCTTCTTTTTCAGGTATATCTTCGATTACAGGATCAAGTCCCAGGCATACAATGCTTGAGAATTTATCGGAGCTGCTTTTCAGCATTTCAAGGTAGTTCATTTTTCATCCTTTCCAGTATTTTGTTATATATTCTGAAGTTTTCATCATCAAATTGGATGAAGATAACGTCGATTAGATAATTTTCTGTCAACATAAAGTCAACAACAGTTTTTATCGCAATCTCAGCCCCTTCAGTTTTTGGATACCCATACACCCCGGTTGAGATTGCAGGAAACACAATGGATTTAAGATTATTGTCCTTTGCTAACTTCATGGAATTGTAATAGGAGTTTCGGAGTATATCAGCTTCCCCATTTTTTCCGTCTTTATATATCGGCCCTGGCGTATGAATTACAAATTTAGAAGGAAGTTTATACCCCTTTGTAATCCTTGCTTCACCATGCCTGCATCCGCCGAGCTTTCTGCACTCCTCCAGAAGATCCGGACCCGCTGCCCTGTGAATTGCTCCGTCAACTCCGCCACCGCCAAGGAGACCCGGATTCGCAGCATTTACAATGGCATCAGCCTTCACCTTCGTAATGTCACCTTTTTGTATAGCTATCCTGCCCAGGACATCTCTTTTTTCCATAAAAACCTCCTAGTTGCTTCCGCAATCCTTAACCTGGTCACGAAGAAGATCAATCGCATGAGGAATTGCTTTTTCAATAAACTGGAGATTTTCCCTTACACCTTTAGGGCTTCCGGGAAGATTGATTATGAGTGTACGTTTTCTTATCCCTGCAACAGCTCGTGACAGCATTGCATGAGGAGTGATCTCCAGTGACCTCATCCTCATGGTCTCAGCGAATCCGGGGGCCTCTTTTTCAATTACAGCCTTTGTTGCTTCGGGAGTAAAATCACGGGGTGCAAATCCTGTACCCCCCGTTGTAAGCACAAGATCAAGCCCTTCATCGGAGAGTTCTATGAGAGAATTTTTTATCAGATCAACTTCATCTGGTACAATAATCTCTCTTAATACTGAAATCTTTTGATTCTCTGCCCATTTTCTGATCTCCGGCCCGGAGAGATCCTCCCTCTCCCCACGGGAAGACCGGTCACTTACTGTTATTATTCCAGCTCTGATATTTTCCATAAATCTTTTCCACCTGCATTTAGTGTAATAATTTGTTGTCGGGAATACTTGCTGTCATAGACTTGTAAAAGGGTATACATATTTATAAATATATTAAATTCATAATGAATCTGTATTTTATAAATTTTTAATACTGGATTCCCGTACTTGTTTTGAGCTATCTCTAAGCATTTGCGGGCATGACTGCATTTAAATACCCGGATTTTAATTCATGCCTGTTTGATAAATACTGATTGAAATATATTCAATATAGATTGATATTACTTCAATTCAATTTTTTACTTAGATAATAATTTAAATTGTTTTCAGTAATGATTTCTAAGCATATAAAGAACTACAGTCTTTTATGTAAAATTGAAATAATCAATACTATAATATTGTATAAGGTTAAAATTATTTATGAAGTATGCTGTTATTCTTGCAGGCGGAAAGGGGTTAAGGCTCGGAGGGGATATTCCCAAGCAGCTTCTGCCCCTGTGTGAAAAATCTGTAATCAGGTGGTCTGTAGAGTCTTTTAGCTCTGTTGATGAAATTGACCATATTATTATTGTTGCTGAAAAACATTCCCTTGAAACTATTAAGAGCATTCTACCTCCCGCTGCGTTCCCGAAGATTTTAGGATTTGTTGAGGGGGGAGCTGAAAGATCTGATTCCTCATATAATGCACTTTGTTACAAAGAGTTCAATTCGGATGACATTTTTCTTTTTCATGACGCGGCTCGTCCGTTTGTAACTAAACGGATTATAAGGGAGACTATTGCCGAAACAGTTAGGACAGGTGCCGCCGGGGTTTATATCCCTGCCGTTGATACTGTAACTCTAATAGAAAATGATTTTGTAAGCACTATCCCTGAAAGAAAAGATGTTTATTATGCCCAGACCCCGCAGGGTTTTCGTTATAGTATAATCAGGGACGCCCATGAAAAACACAGGAGCGGATCTCTTAATATTAAAGTAACAGATGATGTTTCACTTGTGCTGGCTTCCGGATATAAAGTTCATACTGTTTCAGGCTCTGTATCAAACTTCAAGATCACAACGGAATTAGATTATAAAATTGCTGAATTTATCGGTCAGAACGGTTTGTATAAATGAAAAAATATCTCAATGCGGATCCGCTCCCCTGGCTCACTGACGGAGAAAATCCGGCAGTAACTTATCTTGCAAAGCGGGAATTTGCTGAAGATCGGGATAATGATAAATTGTATTCCCTGCTTGATCTTTCACCCTTAACTCAATATTTCAGAAAAAACAGCTCCGGTAATATCCCGGGAGACCGGAAAAATTTTGATCTTTTTTACAGGGGTACTGTCTGGTATTTCCTTTTGGCAGTAGAATCCGGTTATGACAGACGTACTGATTTCATCAGAGAAACGGCTGATTTTATATTCACTAAATCACAACATAAAGATGGAGGATTCTCTTTCAGTTGGACTCCGCCTGTTTCTGTTGGGTGTAGAACAGGGAATATAGTATCTGCACTTATAAAAGCCGGTATCAGTGATGAAAGAACTAAAGCCGGTCTTTCTTGGATAGTTAAAAATCAGAGAGTTGATGGAGGATGGCTTCACTGCCCTTTCGGAGGATTTTCTGATACAATGAAACTTGTAATTTTAAATAAACCGGGGAAGGGGCATC
>CAZVFJ010000275.1:0-4508 GCA_964625825.1 uncultured Leptospirales bacterium
GTTCAGAGAAAACAGCAGATCATTACCAGAGCGATCTTTTTCAGCTTAACGATTTCCTCTCCGGTAAATTGCCGGATGAATTTAAAGACTACTTTGAAATTGATACAGTGCTGGTTAATGGTGAGCCGGATCTGTCAACGGTTACAGTAAATGATCTGCGCAGTTTTATTGAATTCTGTTTCGACAGGGGACTTAAAAAATCCTCCATTCAAAGAAAAATTGCGACAATAAAGTCATTTTTCATCTTTCTCCACAGGCGTGATATAATTAAAAGTAATCCATCAATAAAACTGATCTATCCAAAAAAGGAATCGAGGCTCCCGAAATTTCTCTACCTTACGGAGTATGAAGAGCTTATAAAATTTGAAGTGAAGACTTTTCTTGATGCTAGAGACAAAGCGCTCATATCGCTATTCTTCTCGACAGGATGCAGAATCTCTGAGCTTGCCGAATCACTCATTAAAGATCTGTCGCTTGATGAAAAAAAACTTAAAGTACACGGTAAAGGGAGTGTTGATAGAATTGTTTTCCTTACCGATGAATCTGTAGAATTTTTACAGGTATACCTTAAGGAAAGAATGGAGAAATACGGTTCTGTTGATGGTAAAATTTTTGTAAATAAATATGGGCGGAGCATATCTATCCGGGGGATGTTTGATATAATAATAAAGAGGGGGGCTGCTGCCGGTCTATCTCATAAACTCACACCGCATACACTTCGCCACAGCTTCGCTACGGAACTTTTAAACCGCGGGGCTGATATCCGGGCTGTTCAGGAACTTCTCGGGCATAAAAGCATATCAACAACCCAGGTATATACTCATACAACAAAGGTCAGGCTTCAGAAGGTATATGAAATGTATCATCCTCACGCAGAGAGAACAAATAAAAAATAGCTCATCTTCTCATCTTCAGTTCCATGCTCTGTCAATAATTCCTCCCCCAAGAAGATCATTCTCTTTATCATAAAAGACAGCACTCTGGCCTGGAGAAATCCCGGATTCGGCATTTTCAAAAGTTACAAAGAATTTATCTCCTGACTTCTTTACTTTGCATGGAACAGGTTTCTGGGTTGATCTGCATTTTACAAAAGCACTTATTTCATCATCGATTATAAGTTTCATATCAAAAGAATTAAGAGTCTCAAGATATTTTATATTGAGCTCGTTTTTGTAACCTGCAATTACCCTGTTCTCTACCGGATCCAGTCCTGTAACATATAGTGGCTGCTGTGCAGAAATACCCATACCGCGGCGCTGTCCGATAGTGTACCTGTAGATACCATTATGTCTCCCGAGAACCTTACCTGATGAATCGGTGATATTGCCCGGCTGAGGTTCTTTTCCTGTAAATGATTCAAGGAAATTAATATAATCATTTTCAGGTATGAAACATATCTCCTGGCTGTCGGGTTTATCTTTAAGGATAAGATTTTTTTCAGAGGCAATCGTTCTAATACTTTTCTTGTTAAACTCGGCCAGTGGAAATATTGTATCAGCAAGCTGCTCCTGTGAGAGCATATAAAGAAAGTAAGACTGGTCTTTGACATGGTCAATGGACATTGAGAGAAAATATCTGTTCCCGTCGAATTTTTTCATCACGTAATGCCCGGTTGCGAGTTTTTCACACCCGTGATTTTTTGCCGCTTGAAGTAATTCTTCAAATTTGACATATCTGTTACATACCACGCATGGATTTGGCGTTCTTCCGGAAAGATATTCATGGCAGAAAGGTTTTATTATTCTATCTCTGAAAATGTCTGTAAAATCAAGTTCAATATGCCTGAAACCTAAATGCTCCGCAATACTTTTCGCATCATTAACTGATTGTCTATATATCTGATCATTCAGTTCATTTCGCGGGATGAACCTTGCGGTTATGCCGATTACTTCATGCCCCCGCTCAATAAGAATCGCGGCAGCAACTGATGAATCAATTCCTCCACTCATTGCAACAGCAATCTTCATGATTCCTCCGAGTCTCTGTAAAGAAATCCCTGGAACGTGAATCTTCTGGTGAATTCATCTTCTATCGCCTGAAGGACAGTCCCTTTGTGAAGCCCCCATTTTGGAAGAAGGAGTGAATCCTCCATTCTGTCCCCCATAAGCCTGTGTATTATTATATCCGGTCTTAACCTCTCAATAAAATCACAGAGGGTAGAAACATATTCTTTCAGAGTCATCATTCTGAAATTTTGAGAATTATAAATTTTTTCCAGGGGTGTGTTTTTTATAATATGCAGGTGATGTATCTTGACTCCTGCAACAGGAAGCCTGGATATCGTATTAGCAGTCTCCATCATATCTTCCCACGATTCTCCGGGAATCCCCAATATAACATGAACACAGGCAGGAATTTCGTATTCATTTATAAGGTTTAATGCATCAACTGTCTGTCTGAATATGTGTCCTCTATTAAGGAATTTCAGGCTTTTGTCGTGTACGCTCTGGAGTCCCAGCTCTATCCATAACTCAAAGCCGTCTCTTTTATAACCACTGATTATTTCAAGAATTTTCCTGCTGATACAGTCAGGCCGCGTCCCGATCATAAGTCCGGTAACATCAGGAAAGTTTACAGCTTCATCGTATAATTTTTGAAGTTTACCCGGTTCACCGTATGTATTGGTAAATGCCTGAAAATAGGCAATGTATTTTGTCTTACGATCAGACCTTCTGAATGTAATTTTTGCGTTTTGCATCTGATCTGTTATAGACGAGAATCCATCTGTGGTGGGGGATGCCGAACCTTCTTCTGAACAGAAAATGCAGCCTTCTGAAGAGAGAGTCCCGTCCCTGTTAGGGCATGATAATCCGGCATCAATGGGGAGCTTTAAAACTCGGCATGAGTATTGGTTGGCCAGGTAATCGCCAAAAAAATTATACGGTTTGCCTGACCAGCTTCCCGGATTAAATATTTTTTTCCTGTATTGTTTCTGCAAAATATGAATTCTTCAGGTACTGCTGATTCTGGTATTTATGCGGGTCTAAATATACCGATGATACGCGTACCGCTTTAGTTAAATTAAGATTTTTGTCAATGGTAACAATGTGTATCCCGGGAGTAAACTCATATTTCTTAACTATTTTTTTTGAAATCCAGATTTTCTTTTTTCTTTTTTTTGAGTATTTTTTTACTTTTTTCCATGAGACAGAATGATAATCCTTCATAGCTTCACTTATCCGCGTGATTTCATTATCACCGGCAGCAAGGGATTCTGACAGGGCATGTTCAATTGTTTCATTACTGCTTAGTGAAATTATAAACGGTCTGGAGATCGATGACTGAATTACGGCACGAGCAGTTTCATTCTTTTGCTTAATTGATGGGGCTGTCCTTTTATTTTGAGATGAGGTGTTACGGTTACTTCTGTTCCCATATAACGCGGAGTTGTATTTTTCTTTTAAAGTCGAATACATAATATTTCTATTTAAACTCCCTCTGGCATTAACAAAACATTCACGGGCTTTCCTGAATTTTTTCTTTTTTTTGAAATTGATTCCTCTTTTATAGTATCGTTCAGCTCTATTAATCTTACTTATTATAGATGAGTAATAATTGATACAATCACCGGAGGATACGTGCCTGTAGTATTTTTTCATGGCCTGTACTGAAGCATTTGCTCCTGAAATATCTGCATTATCTATAAAATGAATAGTCAGGCGTGCAAGTTTAAGAAGTTCGATTCTTGCAGTCACATCTTTCGGATTTCCTTTAATGTTGTTTCCTGAAATATCTATACCGTAAAGGTCATATATGGTTTTAAGAAGCATTTCATAATGGGAGCTTATCATTCCATCCATGTAATAAGGATCTTTCAACTTTTTTTCTTCAGCCGGGTTAGATATAAATCCGCACTCATATATTACTGAAACAGGGAAAAGGAGGTAGTATGAAAACCTGTCATCTCCGACAGCACCATACTCCCATCCATTTGCATTATATCCTTTCGCTTCAAGGGAATTTTTTATATTAATTGCATATTGCCTGGAAAATCCGCTTGTATCAAATTTATTATATAAAGTCAGAAATCCGGAATAAGTTCCGACAATGTTCTTCAGCATTTTACGGCCGGAACTGTCTCTTACCATATGTATCCCCGGCATATTGACAAGTCCGTCAGCTTTTTCAAAAACAGAAACATTGTTCATGTGCATCTCGACAACAAGAAATGCACCGGCATTGTACGCGTTATCCGCGACATCTACAAACTTCATGTAGTGATAAGAATCTGATCGGCCTTCGAGTACATCCATATAGTAAGGGGCGGCACTTACTTCTATAAATTTATTGCCTTTCAGAAGATTATAAAGTTTCCTGGAGTACTGAATGGAATAATATTCCTCGGGTAGCCCTGTGACCCCGATCCTGTCAGTAGAAATTCCTCTCCATATGCCGGAACTGTCTTTACCATGAGCAGGACCAAAATATATAGTAAACTTGCCATTATTGCTTAACTTTTCATATAGTGTGCCGTATGTTTCATCTATATAGTTTATAATTTCTACTGA
>CAZVFJ010000276.1:0-4502 GCA_964625825.1 uncultured Leptospirales bacterium
CATTAAATGTTATCAGATAAGTTCCATCGCCCTGAGATGCTATTGTCAGATCAAGATTATCAGATGTGGAGGTGTATTCAGTCGAACTCTTGACAGTTCTTATAGTATAATTTTCGGAAGTCAGAACTTTTGAATCAGGTAAAGATGTATCACCTGTCCAGTATATTTTAAGGTTGAAATCGGGTGCTCCATCATGTTTGTCATTAACAGCTATTCCCACATAAGCGACATCATTAAGTGTTCCCTGGTATATTATCGCATTACAAGCAGCTGAAGGTCCACAAGTTTCTCCAACACCCAAAAGAGAAAATGATTTATTCGCATTAACGGTTTTCTCGCTGTCCAGTCCTGGATCAACATATCCTTTATCTGTTTCTGTTCCTGAACTGCCACTGCATGAAATTATTGCAGCTGATATAAAAAATGCTAATATAAAAACTATCTTCTTCATCTCAATCCCCGGGAAAATCCAATATTCAATGTATCAATAATAAAAAAAGCACTCCGCATGTAAAGAATTTAATTTGCAGCCGGGATTATTCCCGGCCACCAGCTATAAATGAATCTCTGCTGACCTATACCTCTGCCATTAAAAACCCGGACTTTGCGCCTTCGCGTCTTAGCGAGAAACTTTTTTTGTTTAAATTCTTTTTGTGACATAAATTTTAATATTTTGTATTAAAAAAGAAATATAAGTTGCAATAAAATACCCGGTTTATGAATTTTTAACGGATTTAATCAGGAGGAATGTTGATGAAAGGTGAAATTGAAATAAAAGTTAGAGGGTATCACCTTGATATTTATGCCCATGTAAACAACGCACGGTATGTTGAATTCCTTGAAGAGGCACGCTGGGCTCTTTTCGATGATTCTGAAGTAGGGAAGGAGATGATTTCCAGAGGATTTGCCTTTACTGTTGTGAATATTAATGTAAGTTATCTCAGTGAAGCACGTGTAAATGATCTGCTGGTTATAGTAACTGAAAAGAAAGAGATTGGAAATAAGAGTATAACCCTTTCTCAGAAGATCTACAGAAAATCTGATATGGGGCAGGTTGTTGATGCCGAGGTTAAATTTGTTCTTGTTAACATGAAAAGCGGTAAAGCTGTTGTAATTGATGATGAAATAAAGAAAATTATTTCATCAAACTAAAAATTTTTCATCATAAGTCCGAAAAAGATTAGGATGTGTTTTAATAGATTTAGGGTGGAGTTGATTGAAGGGAATAAACTTTTTCTTGACTTCCATAAACTTTTATGTTTAGTTTGACTAAACTCTTTAATTTTTAATGAGGTGCTCTTTTGAAAAGAATATTCGCAATAATCCTTTTTGTATTTATATCAACAACAAATTCTTTTGCAACTTTTTTTATCGATGGTCTCGGGACATATGTAAATGCAGGCGATATGGAAAACCAGTTGGGAGGGGGGCTCGGTTTCGGTATTGATATAAACCGGAACTTGAATTTCCTTTTCAGGGCTGCAAATACATCTACTATAAAAAATCAGGACAAGATTGATGAGGTTGAATTTAGACATACGACTTATATGGGAGGCATTGAGGTTATACCTGAATTACCGGCGCTTCAAAAATACAGGTTAAGCTGGAAAACTTCAATTCTTGCAGGTGTGTCAAGTTCTAAAGCGGAACTAAAAAATTCTTATTATGGTAAAGATGCCGATGAGGCAGGATTCGCATGCTCTTTCTGGACAGGTATTCAGTATGATCTGACACAGGTTGTTTCACCATTTATTGATCTGGGGTATCATTCTTCTTTCTACACGGATAAATTAAAAGATGAATCTATTCAGGGATACCAGATTGCTATAGGAATAAGATTTTATCTCACCGGGAACAGGGATTATGCAGGTGATTACCAGTAATTATCTGAACGCCACCGGCCGTTTTATACTAATCATCTGTAAGCTCAGGTTCTTGCCTGAGCTTTTTTGTGCTATGGATTGACATTTGTTTGAAAATCATTAAATTTAATATATAGAGTAATAAAATCAGGTCTTTAAAATGAAATCAGGTTTAAATATAAATATTAAACAGACTCAGAAGCTTGTAATGACCCAGTCACTGAGGCAGGCAATTGAGATGCTTCAGATGTCTACTATAGAACTCTCTGAATTAATAACTCAGGAGTTTCTTGAAAATCCCATGCTTGATGATGTAACCTCTCCACGTTCAGAAGATTATCTCGAGGATATGGTAAACAGAAATCTGAGCGGAGAAGAGGGGGATAATAAATCATTGCCCGAAGGTGATGTTCCCGAAAACAGCTATGACCCTGGTACTGTTAAAAATTATGACGAGGATGATAAAAACAGGCTTTACCTTGAAAATGCTGTTACAACCCGGGAAAGCCTGAAAGATCACCTCCTGTGGCAGGCCAGAATGACAGCAGCGGATAATGATGAGCTGGAGCTTTATGAGGAGATCATTACTCTGCTTGATGATAACGGTTTTATAAAATATGGCGATCTTGCTAATATAAGCCATGAAAAGCTTGATGAGGTGATAAACAATATATATTTTTTTGACCCTGTGGGATGTGCTGCACATGGTGTAAGAGAGAGCCTTCTTATACAGGGAAGATATTTTTTCCCTGATGATGTTGTATTGCACAGGATGATTTCGGATCATTTTAATGATATTGAAAAGCTTGATTACGCCAATATATCCAGGGCTATTGAACTCCCTCTTAATACTATAATTGAAAAAAGCAGGCTGCTCCAGAATCTTAATCCTTTCCCCGGGAGGTCGTTTTCATCAAGTGACATTAAATATGTAATTCCCGACATAGAAGTGAAACTCCTTGATGGAGAAATAATCGTAACATTAAATGATGACTGGATTCCTAAAATTAGTATTAATAATTATTATATTAATATGATGGCCAGTAAAAATATGACCAGGGAACAGAACGAATACCTGAACAATAAACTTCAGTCAGCAAAAGCTCTTATAAAAAATATAGAGGGGAGGCGTGAAACAATAATAAAAGTAGTAAGTTCAGTAATGAAACATCAGAGGGATTTTCTTGAAAATGGACCTGGAAACCTGAAGTACCTTACTCATCACGATGTAGCCAGCGAGGTCGATGTGCATGAATCGACTGTAAGCCGTGTTTGCAGCAGTAAATATGTCCAGACCTCATGGGGCACATTTGAGTTAAAATATTTCTTTGTATCCAGGCTTAAGAATCCCGGGGAGGATGTTGAAGAAGATCAGTCTTCTGATAGGGTGAAGGGGCTTATCCAGGCGGTAATCGCCGGAGAAGACCCGGAGAAACCTTACAGTGATGAAGAACTTGTGATTTTATTAAAAGAAAAGGGGGTAACAGTCGCGAGAAGAACAGTAGCGAAGTACAGGGATATTCTTAATATTCCATCCTCAGGGAAGAGAAAAAAAATTAATATGATTAAATCATAGGAGTGCTTATGAAGATTGACATTACAGGAAGACATATTGATGTATCAGAAAGGCTGAGAGAGTATGCTGAGAAAAAAATTTCAAAAATTGAAAAATATTTTCAACAGCTTATCGACATTCACCTTATCCTGTATGTAGAAAAGCTTGATCACGTTGCGGAGCTTGTTGTCAACGGTGATTCAGTGCAATTCTACGCTCGAGAAAAAGCAGCCGATTTATACTCAGCTCTTGACCTCCTTGCAGATAAAATGGAGAGCCAGATTGTAAGGTTCAAGGAAAAGATCCAGTCAAGGAAAGGCTTTGGAGTTGAATATAATATGACCTTTGATTTTATGAGTGAAAAGGGGATCCAAGCTGTTCTTAATCAGGTAAGCAATAAACCTATTGATAAAGTTGAAGCTTTTCTTCAAATGAATATTGATAAGAAGGATTACATTCTTTTCAAAAAGGGTGTGTCAGAGGTAAAATCAGAAGTGGATTATGGCAACAGGAATTATGCTGTGATCTACAAAACCCAGAATAAAATCAAAATGGCAGAGATTCCATTTGAAAATATCAGGGATAATGAATTCGACCCTGAAAGTTTTATTGAATATGAATTGGATGTAATTGATGAGTCACCAGCATCTCCGAAGATCAGTTTTAATAAAAACGGTAAATGTTCACTAAAGAAACTGTCTTTTGATGAAGCTTTTGATTCTTTTGAAAAATCCGGTTCCAGTTATATGCCTTTTTTTAACAGCGAAACCAGGTATTTCAATATTCTTTGCCGTAAAGGGAAAAGATACGAAGTTCTGGTTCCAGCATTTTAGCCTGCTAATTATGGGCCGGGAATATTTTTTCCCGGCTCTGCTCAACAATATCCCCGATGTTTTTTTAAAAAAGTGATTATTTTTTACTGGAAAGAATTAGACTCATAATAATAATTTCATATATTGCCATAACAGGTTTAACTATGGCAGGGAACCGCCCGAGGTGCTCTTTATTTGTGTACGATAATTTTTTAATCAGGTTCCCTCTGAGGTTTAATGAAAGGGTAATACTTAATTGCTGCAATAATTTTA
>CAZVFJ010000277.1:0-3273 GCA_964625825.1 uncultured Leptospirales bacterium
GACGTTATCAACGATTTTCTGAAAAGGGCTCATGACGAGGTCGCGAGACATGAAGCTTTCCTTTCTATAGATATTTTCGGAGTAACAGCATGGGATAAGGATGCTGACATAAAGAAGCTCGGGCAGCAGATAGAAATGCTAGCAACACACTGTGACATAATATCCCCAATGCTTTATCCTTCACATTTTAACGATAATTTTGACGGTTACTCAAAACCTGGAGATCATCCCTATTATTTTATTTTCAATGGATGCAGAAAGGTTATAGAACTTGCAGGGGATAAGACTTATGTGAGACCCTGGCTGCAGGCTTTCGCATGGAAGGTCTCACGATATGACTCATCATATATAATTGCACAGGTTCGGGCAGCCAATGATGCAGGAGCGCACGGGTATCTCTTCTGGAACTCGTCAAATAAATATGATGAGGTTTTCCAGGCCATGGAGATAATCAGAAAGGATAATATATCTATTCAATCTGAATTGTTATCTTCGAAGTATTAACGTATTCAGGTTTCTTTTTCCAGTGTTCCCCATATTTAAAAATAACTACTCCGCCGGTTTTTGATGTTCTAAATATAAACTCCTGAAGTTCATATCCTCCTGTTATATCAGTTGGTTCAGCAATGACATTTTCTTTAACCAGCGTTACTGTTTCCGGCATCTCCGCGATCTTCCAGCTGAATCCTGTACTGAGCTGTGATTTCAGCCGTATTGAGAAATTTTTTCCGGATTTAGTTTTAACTGTTTCATCGCCGGAATCTTTTACCATTACGGTAACGGGTGTTGACATACAACCCGTTACAATTGCAATGGCGGATAATACTGCAATAAATGTATACCTGACCCGCATTATATCACCCCGGTTATTCGGATGCTACTACAGCCCATGCAGCTCCGTAGCCTATATTATTTGAACCGTATTCAACCCAGATGTAGCCATTATCCCCCCATCGAGGTCCCCATGAATTCTTAACAAGGTAAGCTTTTTTGTTATCGTCCCATCCGACTATAGTGATGGCATGATTTACATCATTGGGTGCTGAAACAGACGCGTGCTCATCAAATATACCGCTCTTGTATGCCTGGAAAGCGGGCGTTACCTTAACGGATGCGGCAATTGCCCCGTATTTTGCGATAGCTTCTTTCATCTCGCTCACTGATGGAATCCCGGCGTCTCTTCTGATATAGCCCCATTTAACTACTTTATACCCTGTCTTGACTGTGCTGCTGCAAAATCCCTGTTTCCCCTGATATGGTTTATTTTTTTCAATCTGGGCGCCAGTTGTCATGAGGTAATCAAACACTCCTCCGTACCATCCGCCGTCGCAGCTTCCGGCATCTCTGCCGTTTTTATCAGTCGCGCAATCGAGTATGAACTGCTCTGAAACATCGATAACTTTCCCGTTTTTCATACGATAGTTCCCCTCATAAACAGCAGCTGATGTAAATGCCCAGCAGCTTCCACAGAGGCCCTGGTATTGAACAGTGGTAAGCTGACTTGCATCTCTCCAGTTGAATGCGGCCAGGGTAATTGCAGGTGCAATCGCGATAGGAACGTTTCTGTCGATCATTTCCTGTCGTTTTGCTTCCTCCTGTCTCTTCTGGTCCTCCTGTTTCCTCCTCTCCTGCTCCTGGCGTTTCATCTCTTCCTGCTTTTTGCGGTCATTTTCCCTGTTTATCTCCTCCTCCCGTTTTTTGCGTTCCTCCTCCTGCCGCTTCAACTCTTCCTGGCGTTTCTTTTCAGCTTTTTCACGTTCTATTTTCTCCTGCCTTCTCCGTTCATCCTCTTTTTTCTTAATTTCATCTTCTGCGGGGGGTTTGCTGCCTGTAATTTCAGAGATTTTATATTTCATCATTTCATTAAGTTCCACTTTGAACTTAAGGTTCTTCTTTTTAATATCACTAACTATGTCGTTCATCATCGACTTCATCTCTTCCGGGCTTCGGACTACACTCGCTTTATCCTGTTGAAATCTTTTAAGGATGTCAGCTTTTGTTGTTCGCTGAGCGAAGGCAGTACCTGAACCATCACTGAAAATGAGGAAACTGAGTAAAAGTATCATTAAGGATGCTGAGGCTCCTTTTAGAAGGGGCCATTTTTTGTCTCTCTTCATAAATTACTCCCTGGAGTTTAAGTTGTTTATTGATGCCACATATTTTCCGGATTATCTATGTTACACAATAATCTTCTATAATTATTAGAAGATGTAAAATATCGTAACATAAAAAATTGATAAATCATGATTTTTCATTATTTATTATATAATGGTTTTTTGTGCAATAAACTATTTTAATTTCAGTATTTTTTAGGGCTCATTCACGGGTTTTAATGTTTCGGAGAGATTTTTATTTGACATGATTGCCGGCTCTGACTGATAAAATGAATTTTAGTAAGTTTTAAATTAATCAACATGCAATGTAAGCAAATTCTTAATATCAGGATATTTTAAGAAGTGAATATCAGGATTATGAAATTAATTTTTGGAGCATAATATGACTATAAAAAAAGTAGCAGTACTGGCCGGTGACGGGATCGGGCCGGAAATAATTGCAGAGGCCATCAAGGTTCTTGATAAGATTTCCAGTATATACAAAGTTGATTTTTCCTACAAACATGCGGATGTGGGAGGTGCGGCGATTGATAATCACGGGGAGGCTCTTCCTGAATCTACAGTGAAGACCTGCCAGGAATCGGATGCTGTACTTTTCGGTTCAGTTGGCGGTCCGAAGTGGGAAAAACTCCCCCCTGAAAAGCAACCTGAAAGAGGGGCTCTTCTTCCAATCCGTAAAAAATTTAATCTCTATGCTAACCTGAGGCCTGCTATTATTTTCAAGGAGCTTAAAGACGCATCTCCGTTGAAATCAGATATTATCGGTGATGGCTTTGACATTATGATTATACGTGAGCTTACAGGGGGAATCTATTTCGGACAGCCGAAGGGATATGACCACGATAAGGGTTTTGATACGCTAGTTTATTCAAGGGATGAAATTAAAAGAATTACAAAGGTTGCATTTGAAACAGCAATGAAAAGAGGTAAAAAGTTAACTTCAATAGATAAGGCAAATGTACTTTCTACATCTCTTCTCTGGAGAGAGGTTGTTGAGGAAATAGCAAAAGATTATCCTCAGGTCGCTCTGAATCATCTCTATGTTGATAACGCAGCTATGCAGCTTGTACGAAATCCGAGACAGTTTGACGTGGTTCTCTGTGACAATATGTTTGGCGATATTCTCACCGACGAAGCCAGCGTAATTACCGGCTCGCTC
>CAZVFJ010000277.1:3283-4499 GCA_964625825.1 uncultured Leptospirales bacterium
GCGATATTCTCTCTGATGAAGCGTCAATGGTAACAGGATCTCTCGGTATGCTCCCGTCAGCTTCACTTTCAGACGGTACATTCGGCCTTTATGAGCCTGCGGGTGGTTCAGCTCCGGATATAGCTGGTAAAGGTATAGCCAATCCGATTGCGCAGATACTCTCTGCGGCAATGATGCTGAAATATAGCTTTGGAATGGATGATGCATATACAGGAATATTCAAGGCTATAGAAAAGGTTCTCGAGCAGGGCTACAGGACCGGGGATATAATGTCTTCAGGTAAAAAACAGATTGGAACAGCTGAAATGGGTGATCTCATCTGTAAAAACCTTTAAAAAATAAGCCGGCTTCATAAGGAGCCGGCCTTAATTTATTTTTTTTGCATTTCCATTGTCATGGTTTTGGCTCTTTCAAAAAGGAGTTCAGCTTCTTTGAAACTTCCTTTTTTCATAAGATCCAGTCCTCTGTTAAAAATTGTATCAATCTCTTTACTGCTCATAATAGCCTCCTGAACTTTTTATAATTATCGACTGATTTAATTTTTTTCATTAACACAAATGTATAAAATGTACTGTTTGTATATACCGCTGGAAAGAGCTTTTAAAGTCAGAGGTGTGGGGATATAAACAGAATGTAAAATAAATTGACAATTACGATTTATCAGGGAAAATTAACTTATACGATTTTTGTATTCAGGGGGAAATATGCCGTCAGAAAAAAGTGTTACTTCTTACCATGAAATTATACGGGAGCTTGCCGATATAGAATCGCGGCTTGAGATGAACATAGATACTACCCTCTGGATAAGTGACCCTCACGGAGCAGGGGAGCGTTTTGTCTCTATTCTCAAGGGGAGATTCGGCCTTGTCTGGCGAACAGCTTTTGAGGCTCTTCCGAAAACTTTCTCAAATGAGAAACTTGAACATCTGGACAGGATTATTAAGAAAGAGAAGTATGTTGAAGTGGAAGATTTCAGTATGGAGAGACAGGATGTAATCGCAGCCCTGGTTAATATTATAAGGTACAAAGTGCAGAATGTACAGGATTTTGACCAGATCCGCGGAAGTTTGAACAGGGATTTAAAACCTCTTCTTGAAAACCTGATACTGAGCTTTCATGTGCCGAATATCGTATTTGAAAACGTTGTAGTTGCTGACAGAATCATCTCATCACTGGCAAAAATTGTTAAGCAGGTGATACTCGGACAACTTATTGT
>CAZVFJ010000278.1:0-4495 GCA_964625825.1 uncultured Leptospirales bacterium
AAAAGATTATTGTTTTTTTAACAACATGCTATATTCCGTTTCAGAAGACTGGGGTCAAATTACAATAAATCAAACTGATAAAATCATTAAAAATATTGAAAGAATATACACCAGACAAAACATAGACACAAAAGAGATGACTACTATAATTTCATTTGAAAAAGAAAAAAACAAAGTTATTCTTTACAAAAAACCTCTTAGCCGGGGCCTTATAAAATTGAGATTATTTTATTACTCAAATGAAATATTCAATATTTTATTAAAAGATTAATAATTTTAAAAAAGTTTTCCAATTCCGCTTGACAGTTTTTTTATATTAAATCATATATGGCAACGTAATGATTTAATATAAAAATCAGTGAAGGTATTAAGTTGGCTAATATAAAACAGCAGAAAAAAAGAAATTTACAAAATGAAAGAGATAGAGAGAAAAATTCTCAGGTTAAATCTTATATAAGGACTGAAGTAAAAAAAGTTCTAAAATCTGTTGATACTAAAGAATTGAAAGATGAATCTATAATTACAACAACTTATAAAAATTTTGTAAAAGCAATTGATACAGCAGTAAGCAAAGGGATTATAAAAAAAGAAACTGCTGCAAGAAAAAAATCAAGATTAGCGAAAAAGGTAAATTCAGCTGTAGCAGCAAACAAAACAGCTTGAGGAACTTTTGAATAAAACTGAAATTGTTGAACAGGTGAGCATCAGAACTGGTCTCCCTAAAAAAAAAGTTGAAATGATTGTGAACCTTTTTTTAAATAATGTAAAAGAAGAGGTTCAAAACGGAAATGATGTTGAAATAAGAGGATTTGGGACTTTTTATCAGTTACATCAGGATAAAAGAAGTGTTAAATCACCTATCGCAGGTAAGACAATAGAAGTACCTGAAAAAAATAAAATCTGCTTCAAAGCAAGCAAAACAACAGAAAGACAAATAAAGGGCGCTTAGCTCAGCTGGGAGAGCATCTGCCTTACAAGCAGAGGGTCACAGGTTCGATCCCTGTAGCGCCCAAAGAAAAAAACCATGTGATAAACATGGTTTTTCTATTATCATTCCTCATACTAAATCGATACTTTATTATTAAATTTGCTTAATCAGAGTTACTACTTTTTAAAACTATTTTTTATAGACAGATATATCCCTGGCAAATATGCTCCGGCAAGAATCATAAGCAGCCCAAGACCTGTCCATTTTGAAAAAAGAACTTCGGTCTGAAACCTTGCAAGACCAACATTCAGAATACTGACATACCATCCGAACACCATCAAACAAAAACCAATTAAATATGGGAAAAATTTTTCTTTAAGTTTTTCAGTCATAAGCCATCTCCATTCCCTGGTAAATTAATTACTATACATGATTTTAAAAATTAACTAAATCAAATATTATTATAAAATTATATACAAAATTTTATTTCAATTTTCTATTTCATATATAAAGTTGTTGAAAATTTATGCAATTAAAAATATCAATATAGCTCTGGAAAATGTTATCAGGTATATTATATGTTTTATTTCAGAAAAAAGAAACCAATAAATTTTTTTGTTTCAATTGGAGCAGGTATTAACCAGATTTCTCTTATTATTGAAGCCAAAAAGGCAAATTTTCAGGTTATCGGAGTCGATATCAACTCTTCGGCACCAGGATTTTATCACTGTGATCTTAAAATTCAGGAGTCTATAGATGATTATGAGAATATATATGTAAAACTAAGGGAACTTCTTGTAGATGGTAAAATTTCAGCGGTAATGACTAAATCTTATGGAAATGCAATTATAACAACAAGCTTTCTATGTGAAAAATTCGGTCTTCCTTTTATACCGTTCGAAGAAAGCAAAAAATTCCTCAACAAACGGATTACAAGAAAAATTTATTCTGAACTCAATATACCTCTTACTACTATGCTCCAAATCACACCTAAGACAAAAATTCAAGCTCTGAAAGATAATATATTCCCTATAATTGCCAAGCCTCAAATTGGTCACGCGAAGATAGATGTAAAACTTATTGAAAATAAGGATGAACTTGCAACGTTCATATCTCTACACAAGGGGGAGGATTTTATATACGAAAAATTTTTAGAAGGCAGAGAAATAATCTGCGCTGGCCAGATATACCAGAGAAAGTATTATAACGTAATTATATCTGACAAGAAAACAACTCCCCATCCCTATTTTGTCGATATAAGGCATACAACTCCATCCGTATATTCACATCTTTCAGATAAAATAATCGATATTGGACAGAAAATTGCAGATGCGTTTAATATACAGACATCACCTATGATAATGGAATTCGTTATTGATAATAATGAAAACCTTTATCTTCTTGAATCTGTGCCTGAATTTGGAGGAGAATTCATCCCCGATGTGATGATCCCTGCTGCAACAGGCTACAACCATCTAAGGAATGCAATAAACGCTGCTACGGGCATAGACTTCAAGATTCCAGGGAAAAAAACAGTCAACATTCCAGTAGTAGTTAATTATATAACCGGAGAAAACGGAATACTTAATTCCTGTAATACCGATTCAATAAAAAAAACAGATGGAATAATATTTTCAAGAATATTTAAAGATATTGGCTCAAAAATCTCTCTCCCTGCATCAAACCATGACAGAATTGGCGTAATTGTAGCAAAAGGGAAAACTCTTGAAAATGCCATTGAGACCGCCGAACTCGCCAAATCAGAAATGAATATTCGCATAAAACCTGAAGGTGCTGATGACAACTGACTGGAATACGCATTATAAAAAAGAAAAATCTGTGTTGTTATATCCTGATGAAAATCTAGTCAGGTTGATTGCTGCCGAACTGAGAAGATATGGTGACATCCAATGTCTCAAAGCAATTGACATCGGTTGTGGAAGCGGGAGACATCTTTCTTTACTTAAAAATTACGGGATAGAAGAAGTTTATGGTTCTGATTACAGTTTAAATGCACTTAAAATTTGCAGAGAGATAGAAGCTGAACACCTGGTGAACTGTGACAACAGGGAACTTCCCTTTGGAGATAACTTTTTTGATATTTCAGTTGCATGGGGCTCTCTCCACTACGCGCCGAAAGATGAAATTAATGTTATGATAAATGAAATAAATAGAATAATAAAACCGGGTGGAGCCCTATTCGCGACACTCAGGCGGGATAACGACACATATTTGAAAAGCGGGAAACACCTGGGGAATAATACATGGCAGACAGGGCTTGATGATCTTACTGGTACAATAGTCTCCTTTTATAATGAGGATGAACTTGTTAATAAATTTTCAGGATTCAGCGAATTAAAATACGGGTGGATGGAAAGAACAATTGTAGGTGATACTTCAAAAGTTATATCACACTGGATAATTACTGCGAGAAAATAATTCATAAATAAAGCTTACCTGATTTTTACTATCTCCTCTCCTGAAATATAAGGCAAATTCCCTTTCCCAATACTGGTGATGAATAGACCTTTTACTTCAACGATATCTCCATTCGCGAACTGTGCTTCCCTTGGATCAAAGACAAGAGTTAGGCCTTTAAAGTTTTTACCATCATAACCAACCATGAGTGTAAAGCTCCTCCCCCCTTTAACCTTTTTAATATTAGCGACACTCCCGGTCAATTTAACGGAGCTGCCCCTGTATAGATATGGTTTCCCGTTAAGTCTGACAATATCAATATCATCATAGGACCGATCATCAGCCTCCATTACAAATTTAATCAGGAATTCACATTTTTCTTTAACCATAAAGCTTGCATTGCTATTAATTATCCTGTTAAGGATAATTATACCCCTGTTATAATCACCCTTTTTTAGAAGTCGCCTTGCTTCATTAAAATCAGTATTTACAATATCCCCTGAAGCATAAAATTCAGGAGTCTTCTCACTGTTAATTCTGTTTACAATACCATAACCGGCTCCTCCCAGGTTAACCATATCGACTTTGCCCGAAATATCAGATTCGCTATTGCCGCTTTTTTCACGCGTGAATTGTTTAACCAGTGATGAATAATATAAGGGTGAAATGGCAAAAAAAGCCACGCAGAGAACACCGGCAGAGACAAGAATAATTCCGGGAACTGTAAACTTTCTGTGTTTCTTTCTTGTTATTGATTTTATTTTTTGTGAAGCGGAGACCCCGCTGAACTTTAAAATTTTACCAGGAAGTGGAATTTTAACCAGCTCATTAAGCTTAACATTTTTCTGAAATGAAACGAAATCCTTTGAATCTTCAAGAATTCTTAAAGCCTTACGCAGCATTCTGTCAGAAGGAAATTTTTCAAGAGCTGATACATATACATGCATAGCCTCTTCCCTGCTCGGGGAGGATTTAAGAGAGAGGAAAGACTTAAGCTGGATGAATGGCACATACAGGGGATCGATCCTCTGTATATGTTCAAGAATAACTCCTGCACGGGAAAAATTATTTGTATAAATAAGCGACAGGGCGAGGAGAAACATTGCATAGGGATTACTCTCACCGGAAGAGTATCCCTTTTCCAGCATA
>CAZVFJ010000279.1:0-4479 GCA_964625825.1 uncultured Leptospirales bacterium
TTGGAAACTATGACATCAACCTGCAAATGTTGAAAGCTCCCCGGAAGTAAATGGGGCTTTTTTTATGATAACAGTCTGGAACTGTTTCCATGTACCCCAGAAGTCCCATGAATAAATTATTATATGATTATTCGGTTCCTTAATACCCATTTCAGTCATTGCCTGTTTTATCGTATTCAGAAATTTGTAGAAAGCAAACCTGGATCTTTTAGTCTCAATAATCTCTTCATAAACAACCATACCTTTGTCAGAGAGCTTATTAAGCATCATTTTTGTGTTTTCGACAGTATGGAGATACTCTGGTGCAAGGGTGGCAATTGCAGGATATTCCATATGGAGATTCATAAGGGTAATCATATCGTAAATTTCATTATTGCTTGTAAGAAAATAACGCCCTTCTGCCTCATAAGCATCAAGTCCTTTGTATGGGTAGTGGCCAAATTTTGAAAAATATCCCTCCTTGTTGTTTTCCATCATGATTCTCATTATAATAGGAGAAAATTCAACCCCACTTACCCTGGCGCCGGGGAGTTTCTTTGCGGATTTTACTATGCCGTCATATGAAAGCCCGATTATAAATACTTTAGGATTATCTACATGCGGGACACGGGGATCCCAGTAAGTTCCATCGCTTTTGTCGACAGTATCAAGAGGAATAGCATTTGTACAGAAAAAGATATTATCATTATTCACCGCGAAAAGATCAATTTTACCCATAAGATCATCTTCAGAAAATATCAGCTTCCAGTTATGAAGCCTCATCTGTGTACACCAGCTTTTTCTTTCACTAAGTTTATTTGTTGAATCGCATTTAATTTTATAATTTATATCAAGATTTTTCCAGTAATTAAGATCCCTGTAATCAAGGCTCTGATTATATCCGATATCTGAAAGAACATATTTTGCCCTCTTTTTTTCATAATCTGAACCGGAGAGTAAATATTTATCTCCGTTAAGTGTATATCTTGAAAGCATGAAGTCCTTATCAAATTTATTTTTAATCGAAGGGACTATTTTCTGTTCAAATTCTGTTTTTGAAAGTTCAAGTGGGAGTTTCATATTTTCATTATAAATATATGCAACTCCGCAAATCAGGGGAATTGATATAACCGCTGCAAGTATCTTAGAGAATATATTTCTGAACCCGAAAACAAGGGTAAGAATAAAAACAGCAGGTATGAACATAAGTATAATCAATGAATTTTCTGCTTTAACAGCGCTTACGCTGAATATAGGGAAAATTACACCAGCAGCTGATGCGGCAAGATTAGTAAAATAAATTCTATTTGAGTTTCCTCTTGTAAAAAGGAGTGAGACAATTATCGAAGAAAAAATAAAAGGGAGTACGAGAAAGTAAGGATAATCAAATTCTCCAATTCGTACTATATTATAATAAGAAAGAGGAATTGAAGCCATAAAACAAAGAGCGGCGATAAACATTACCGCAAAGCCTTTAATTCGGGAAAGGTAGAAACTTATAAAACCGCCAAGCGCAATACCTATCATGGCAATAGCAATAACATAAGTAGCTGTGAGATAATTTGTAATTATCATAAGCTGATGCATGAATAGTGTTTCAAGCGCCATAACCGAGAAGGAGAAAAGAAACATTGCTATATTGTAGATAATACTATCCCTGAGATTTCTGTTTACTTTCATTGTACTCTCTTTAAATAATAATTTTTGATTTCAATGGGGGGAGAAATCGTACAAAAATATATACCAATAGTTTTGAAGTCAATACTATTCACAATAAAAAAATTGATTATATATAAAAAATAAGTTTTATTAAAATAGAGTATTATTGGCTGAAATATTTATTTATATAGATGCAGTTTAACTCCAGGGTTAAATAAAAGGTTTTTATAAAAAGATAAAAAATTGAATAGTATTAAAATTTACCGGGCATAAAGTTAATTTTGAATTGACTTTAAGCATAACAGAGAGATATTCTATTATTGAATAATTTACGTTTTATATCCATATTTAATTTTTGATTATAACAGTACCTTAGTACTGCTGTAATAATATACTTAAAATAATGGAAGGTGTACTAAATGAAAAAGTTAGCTCTTCTGGTTACAGCTATTCTTGTTTTTGCTGTAATAACTACAGGATGCAAAAAGAAAGCTCCAGAGCTTTCTGAAGTAAATGTTATTAAAATCGGTGTTTTTGAGCCAATGACAGGTCCTAATGCAAGCGGCGGGGAACTGGAAGTTGAGGGAGTCAAGCTCGCGAATGAACTCTTTCCTGAAGTTCTCGGCAAAAAAATTGAACTTGTAATCGCTGACAACAAAAGTGACAAGGTTGAAGCTGCAAATGCTGCTGAAAGGCTTGTTAACAAAGAACAGGTTTCTGCTATTATAGGAAGCTGGGGAAGCTCTCTCTCTATGGCTGCAGGTCCAATTATTAAAGGTAAAGTTCCGGCTGTTGCATGTTCAGCTACAAATCCTCTTGTAACAAAAGGTAATGACTGGTATTTCAGGGTATGTTTCCTTGATCCTTTCCAGGGCCAGGTTATGGCTACATATGCTGTAAAAAATCTTAACGCAAAGACAGCATGCATTATTCAGGAAATATCCAATGACTATTCAGTAGGTCTTGCAAAGTTTTTTATGGATGCTTTCGTGAAACTTACAAAGAATGACAAGTCAATACTTGCAAAGCCGTTTAGCTACAACACAGGTGACAACGATTTTACAGCCCAGGTTACAACAATTGCACAGCTCAAACCTGATGTAATTTTTGCTCCGGGTAACTATACAGAATCTGCTCTTATAATTAAACAGGCCAGAGACCAGGGGATAAAGATTCCTTTCCTTGGTGGTGATACATGGGAAACAGATCCATTCCTCGAAGTAGGTAAAAAAGCTGTTGAAGGTGCTACATTCTCAACATTCTTCACATCAGAAGTTGCAATGAATAAAACTTCTGAAGTATTTCTCAAAGCTTACAGGGATAAATACAAGAAAGAACCCGCAGCAGTTACAGCACTGGGATATGATTCATACCTTGTAGTGAGAGCAGCTATCGAAAAAGCTGGATCACTTGACGGTCAGAAAATCAGGGATGAAATTGCTAAGACTAAAAATTTCGAAGGCGCTGCCGGCGGAATTACACTCGATGAGAACGGCGACGCTGTTAAAGACGCTGTTATCAAGATTGTAAAAGATGGAAAATTCAAATACCTTACAACTGTTAAACCATAAATTCTGTTAAATATGTTTCGATCATTAAAGGGGCTGTCAAAAAGGCAGCCCTTTTTTATTTATAAACAGGCATGGTTCTTATTAAAGTTCTAATCCCGATATACATTATCTGGTATAATTAAATTTTTCTTTTTTCAAATATGCGGAAGAGCATAATCACCATAAAGATAATTACCGGGATAATAAACCAATGGCTGATACCTAAAGCTTCAGGTAATCCGATCTTCCCGTAATCTTTCCAAGACATAACAGTTGTTTTAAAAAAAGGGTAAAACTCAGCAAAAAGGGCAGCGCCGGTCAGCATACCTGCTATTGCGAAAAAAGCATGAATGCGTCCTTCACCAAGCGCCGCAACTGAAGTGCCGGGGCAGAAACCCATAATTGCCCATCCGCCGCCGAAAAGAATTCCCCCGATAACAATTGCACCCAGATTCATCGGCTTATGGCTGAATTTTATTAATCCTGCATCTGATAAAATAAATATACCAATCATCCCTACAATGATTGCCGAAAGCATAAACTTAAAAATAGTCATATCTTTTAAAAGAAGAGCACCGATCTGTTTTTCAAACCTTATTACTCTTCCTTTCTGAAGAAGAAACCCGAAAACAACTCCCGTAAGCAAACCCAATATCTGATCTGTACTCATAGCGTCCTCCGTTTAAAAACAATCCCCGCCACTAATACTCCTGCGGCAAAAAATAATCCGAGTGCAACAAATGAACTGACTGATAACTGCATCATTCCGCTTAGCCCATGGCCGCTGGGGCAGCCGTCAGCAAGTCGTGCTCCTATCATTGCTATGATACCACCGAAGAATGCTCCGAGTGCTCTTTTTTTTAAGGATGACCCGAAACGTTCCTGCCAGATCGGAGGTATTTTTTCAATTTTAAAGCTTTTATCAGTAAGTGATGAAAGAAGAGAACCTATAAAAATTCCAATAATGAGCATGAACTGCCAGTCTACACGGATCCTGGTTGCTGTGAAATAGATATTTTGAGCAACATGTTCCGAAGCAAAAATCTTCTCAATGAATGCCGCAGCCCTGACAAAAGTGGTTGATGCACCTAAGTAATTTGTTTTTCCAAGAATGATTGTTGTTAAATATACCGAAATTATTGCCAGTACACCTGTAAGGACTCCGGCAAAATATGGATTCCAGCCTCCATCATCTGTTTTAAACTTCATTATTCCCTCCTTAATTGTATTTGTTTTAATAAGAGTGGAATAATATCCACTGATATCAAAATATAATTTTCCGCGGGAAAAA
>CAZVFJ010000280.1:0-4457 GCA_964625825.1 uncultured Leptospirales bacterium
ATCCCGCATATAGCATAATGGCTAAGCAGCCCGACGGCGCCGGGGATACATCAGGTTTCTGACACAAAAAGTTGGCGATGTGCGCAAGCGAACGGGCTGTGATAATTATGGTGCGCCAGGAAAAGCCTGGCGTCTTCTTGCAGGGTGAAAGTCCCTGTCTGGAAAGGATTAGCCATCCACCAGTATCGAGTGTTGCAGCAATAAAGGATGTGAGTATTTTCTGATATTGAATTGATTCTGCGCTGTAGGGAAAATATACCGGGGTATGGGTGCCCGGTGAACAACATCCACCCTGACTCGTAAGCAGCGGCACGAGAAACAGGGAGAAGAACAAGACCGTTGCCCGAATACAGCAGGCAAGTAACGACAATGGAAGAATTGATAAGCGAACAATATTGCTGAAGCGTACACAGAGAACCATGCAGACCACAGGGGAGACCGCACTCCCTGAAGCTAAATGAGCCTCGTTAGACGTAAAGGCGAGCGGATGACGACAATTTCATAATGTTGGAAGTCAACACGCAGGTATCGTAAAAGGCGAGATACCGGGGGTCCGCCGGGGTCGCAAGGGCGTGGCATGTATGGAGAGAGACGTCGAGGAACCTGGGAGGTCTCATGAACTCCTGTATGAAAAAGACAGGTAGGACAAACCGACACGCTAAGGGAGTCCGAAGGTTAATGGGAAGTCAGATCAGCTCATAGTACTCAGAGGACGGGAAAGCCGGCCACACAGCGAGAGGCTTAATGCATCGCAAGGGAAAGGGGCTGACGGGAATACGAAGCTTCCAAAGGAAACATCATCCGGACAAAATTTATTTTAACGCAGGGTTGGAAAAATGATGCAAACCTCACTGGAAGGAATAGCAAAGAAAGCACAGAGAGAGAAGAAACACCGGTTTCAGAATCTCTACGGTATGATTAACCATAATCTTCTTGCGTATTCATGGACGCAGCTGAAAAGGAACGCCGCAAGCGGTGTGGACAAAGTAAGTTACAGTGATTATGAAGAAAACGTATCTGAAAAGATTGGGGAACTGTGTGAAAGACTCAAAGAGAAGAAGTATCGGACAAAGCTGGTTCGGAGGCAGTATATTCCGAAAGTTGATGGTAAAAGGCGACCGCTTGGTATCCCTGCGATAGAAGACAAGCTTATACAACATGCGGCTATGCTTTTATTACAGGGCATCTATGAACAGGATTTTCTTCCGTGCATGTATGGTTACAGGCCTGCACAGGGAGCGAGGGATGCAGTATTAGACCTCAGGAACACTCTTCAGGATGGAAAATACCGGTTTATTGTGGAAGCAGACATCAAAGGATTCTTTGACAACATCAGTCATGAATGGCTGATAAAGATGCTGGAGCAGAGGGTTGACGATAAAGCTTTTATCCGGCTTATAACGAAGTGGCTGAAAGCAGGGGTGCTTGATACGGACGGCAAGGTGATACATCCTGTCACCGGGTCACCGCAGGGCGGTGTAATATCACCGGTACTGGCAAACATTTATATGCACTATGTACTTGGTCTCTGGTTTGAAAAAGTTTACAGAAAACAATGTCGGGGTAAAGCATACATATGCATGTATGCGGATGATTTTATCTGTGCATTTGAAAACAAGTCAGATGCAGATAGGTTTTATGCAGAACTTAAGAAAAGGCTGTTGAAGTTCGGTCTTGAGTTATCTCCTGAGAAGACGAATATAATCTACTTCGGGGAGAGGTCAAATAACGCTTTTGACTTTCTTGGATTTGAATTCAGGGTTGGTCGAGGGAGAAAGCGTAATATCAGAATTAGAACCTCCAGAAAGAAGATGCGAAATTCTTTAAAGGACTTTAAAGTCTGGTGTAAGGAAAATCGAGGACTCCCGATTAGGTTGCTCATAAATGAACTAAACATCAAGCTCAGGGGATATTACAATTACTATGGCATTAAAGGAAACTATAAAAGCCTTTCTGTTTTCTACTACCTGATTGTCAGAACACTGTTTAAGTGGATGAACCGCAGGAGTCAGAGGAAAAGTTATAACTGGACAGGCTTCACAGCGGCTTTAAAGGTACATAAACTGTTAAAACCGAAACTGGTATATGGGTTTTAGTGAGCAGGATTTCTCTGTGTATTATGCGGAAGCGAGTATTACCGAAGAGCCCGGTGCGGTAATTCCGCACGCCGGGATCTGTGTGGGGGCTGTCGGGTAACCGGCAGTTCTACCACAATACGATGTGCGGAGGGTGTGGAAAATTATCAGACACTTCGACAAATATTCAGTTACCGTGGGGAGTGTTTGGGGCACTCCCTTTTCTGTTTTGGTTTATACAGTAAATTTAAAGTTTATTACAATTTACTGTAAATTCCAGAAATAAAGTAATATTTTTGATTTTATCCTCGTTTATGGCCATAGCGATTATCAGCTTGATAAGCTCTTGCTTCTCCTCATCCTTTTTATCAACTTTCTGGAACAGTATAAAGAGTGCCTGGAACAGAGTAACAACAGCGGCAACATACACGGCAGGTGCGGTGAGCAGTTTTGCGGGCAGTGTCAGGGACGGAGTGAAAGATTTTACGCAGAGAACAGGGAAATGGGTTTCTGATGGACTGTTTGGGCATAATGAAACGGCGGCTGACCTTAATATGACTGAAGAGGAATATAAGGAATGGAAGCAGTATCAGAAGGAGCAGGCAGCCGTTGGAATTGATGTCCAGTATTCTAAAACAAAAATTCAGATAGATGAAAGTGAAAAGAAAGGTTCAGATGCGCTTCATACTATTGAAAATTTTGAAGAAGAGTATATGAAAAATGGGAAAATCAATGCAAAGGCATTCTTTAAAGATTATGAAAATATCAAGGCATTCAATGAATACCTTGATGCAAAACTTGATATTAAGAGAATGGATGATTCATTGATTGATATTACCAATGAGGACGCTACAAACTTGTCAAAAACACTGAATCAAAAAGATGGTGCATTATCGCTTCAACTGCAGAAAGAATATGGTTTGTCAAAAGCAGAAGCGGATTTAGCTGCTAAAACAAGTTGTAAATCTGCGACATCATATTGGATGCTTAAACTAAATGGTGCAACTAAATCAAATGGCGAAGATATAGGCAGTTACTCTGAATTCTTAAAAGAAAATATAAAAGATGGGAACATTAAAAATGAAAGAGGATGAGTTTTCGATAGCCTTATTTCAAAATACGGATTTGAAACTGTGAAAACTACTGATTATGATGAATTCAAAAATAGCTCTGAAGGTAGATTCGGAGAAACAAGAATTCATGTAAATGCTGTAGGCAAAACAGATGCATATGATCATAGCATACCAACATATTCCAATTATGACACTGATTCAAGAAATATAGCTGACGTTGGAGTTCGAGGTTATGGGTATTCTGTAAGTGATGCTATTTACCAAAAAGGATCAAGAGGTAGTAGCAAGGAATATTTCTTATATTATCAATATCTTGCAAAAAAAAGAGGTAAATAATGAAAAAGAAGATGATTTTTATTTTGATGATTTTTACGTGCTTTGCCTACGCTGATATGAGTAAGGATGAAGTAATCAAATTTTTAAAAGATAAGAAGGTCTCATATTATCAAAATAAAAAAACAAAGAAAGAAACTATTACGATTTTGAAAAATGCGATTGTAACAGATGATGATTTAAAATATTTTAAATATTTTGAAAATCTTTCTGATTTGAGTATTGAATCAAATCAAATAACTGATTTAGGCATAGAAAATATTAAAAGTATTTATACCATTGAGAGATTATCTTTATCAGGTGTAAAGCTTACAAATAAAAGTTTGAATTACATTAAAAAGCTGACTAATATTGAATCTTTGATAATTGGTGATAAACAATTTACCGATGTTTGTTTGG
Source organism: uncultured Leptospirales bacterium (assembly GCA_964625825.1). GTDB lineage: Bacteria > Spirochaetota > UBA4802 > UBA4802 > UBA5550 > UBA5550. Next base: position 3,881 of record CAZVFJ010000280.1, read on the forward strand.
AGAATATTTCTGGTTTAAATAAAATCACTCGTATTTTATTACTTGATACAAGTATTAATGGGAGTGGACTCAAATATTTTTCTGATAAGAAGAATTTAAAGATAATCAACTTGTCTGGTAGTCCGATTTTAGATGATGGTTTGAAGAATATATCTGGACTAACTAATATAACAGATCTAGATTTAAGTAAAACAAAAATAACTGACGAAGGTATTAAGTATCTAGTTAATATGAATAAAATGGAGAGACTTTTACTTTCTGGTATTAATGTTACCGATAAATGTGTACCTTATTTGAAATCAATTGCAATTGAACAAAAAACTACAGATTTATTTATTGAGATTTATAATACAAAAATTAGTAGAAACGGAGTTAAGGAATTATTATCGGCTGGTGCTCTTGTGAATTGTGATTATAAAGATCTTAGTTCAGATATTCGGTAATCCAGCATATAGCATAATGGCTAAGCAGCCCGACGTCGCCGGCGTTCATTAATTTCCTGGCACAGTGAGTCCGGCGATGTGCATAATTGTGAATGATTCAGTGGCGGGGCATCCCGGCTCTGTGATTTATTAAA
>CAZVFJ010000281.1:0-4422 GCA_964625825.1 uncultured Leptospirales bacterium
AATATCAGTGAGTGAATGCATATGCTTAATTCTGCTTTCCGGATTAATTCCCGGGAGTTTATTATATGAAACAGATATTCCCACGATGCTTGCATATATATATCTTGATAATGGACGTGGGTTATCAGTAAATTTCATCAATTTAAAAATACGGTCAATCCGTACCAGCGATTCGTTCATAACCTCAACCAGAGCTTTGCTTGATTCAAGATTAAGATTCCCCTGCGACATGAGAATTGTCATCATGCGGAAATATGTATCATTTTCGGATATAAAATCTATATAGATATCAAGAACTTTTTTCAGGCTCTCTTCTGGTTTATTTTCATCAAAAAATCTGTCCAGTGTCTGATTGAATTTTGTCTGTGTCCTTACTGCCGCAGCAATAAGAATTGCTTCCTGGTTTGAGAAGAATCTGTATATTGAAGATGTTGCCATTCCAGCCTCATCAGCTATCTCTCTCATCGTGGCCTTGTCTACAGGTTTCGTTGCAAATACTCTCTCTGCCGCGTCAATTATCAGATCTTTTCTCGCTTCTTTTTCCCGGCTTTTCAGAGTTTTAAGGGTTATTTTTTCGTTCATTTATATAGGCCTATATTTTTTATAAACTTCTTTACTGATATATTATGTAAAATCAAGCAAAAAATGAAAATTGTTTTTTTTATGAGAATAATGTTCATCTTTTAGCGGTTGTTTGTACCAAAACAATGAAAAATTGCTAATGAATGTTTACTTGTATGATCAATTAAATAATATTAGTAATAATTCCTGAACATTTGTTTTATCGTTAAAAAAGAAAAACTTTTACAAAAAAGATTAAAAGGGGAATTCTGATGACTTGATTGTTTTTGATTTTTGTTCAAGAGGAAGTTTTGCTGTTTTATGTATTGTATTACCATTCACATAAATTGCTCTTAATGGCCTTACCGGACATGCATATTCACATGCACCACATCCTGTGCAGATATCTGTATTAACTTCCGGGATTACAAGATTGTTTTTGAATGGAATCATATGTACTGCTTTTGTAGGGCAGTGTTCGGAGCATGCCCCGCAATCTGTACCGTTGGTATAGGTAATGCAATTTTCTTTAACAAAAACCGATTTACCTGTCTGAATCTGTCTTTTGTTTTCTATTACCCTCTTTTCAATCGCTCCTGCAGGACATATATCTCCGCAAATAGTACAGTCATAATTGCAGAATCCTGCACCAAAATCCATAAATGGCTGCATTATACCGCTCAGGCCGTATTGCAATACTGCAGGTTGTAGTACTGAGGTCGGGCATGCTGATACGCAGAGTGAACAGGCAGTGCAGCTCCTGTTGAATCTCTTTATTGAGATAGAGCCAGGGGGAGATGAAAAATTTTCTCTCATATATAATTTCTGCTTCTCCGGATCCTGGTAATATAGAATATTCCTGTCTTTATCTGCCGATAAGAGCATTTTAGGAATAAGGGTCATCCCCGAGAGGAAACTTAGCCTTGTGATTGTTCCATTTCCGGAATCGGCTGTATTTTTTTTAATATCGTTATATATGGCAGCAGGCCCTGAAAGACGTTTCAGTGAAATACTTCCGTTTGGGCATTGAGAAACGCAATCAAAGCATAAAACACATCTGGAAGTGTCTATATAATTGTTCCGGAAGTTTATACAGGAACTTTTACATACTCTTTCACATATTCCGCATTTTAAACATTCGGCACCATTTAGCCTGAGCCTGAAAAGTGATATGCGTGATATCAGTGAAAGTATTGCTCCTGCGGGGCAGATCGAATTGCAGTATAATCTTCCTTTCAGAAAACTGAGTAGCATAATGATACTGAACGAAGAGAGTGAGAATATCAGTCCTGCCGTTGAAGGCCTGATATTAAATGAATTGATAGAAAAAATGTTTTTTTTAATCAGAAATGATGCAAGCCCGTTATTCATCCCGAGCAGCGGGAATGAAGCAGAATAAGTCATGAACCGCCCGAAGATGCTGAATGGATCGAGCCAGAGAATAAATGTTGTACCTGAAAAAATGAAGCTCACAGCGGATAGGGCGAGTATTGAGTAGAAAAAAAAATAGTGCGGTTTAGAATAACTTTTTGTTCCGTTCTTTCGTAATTTAATTCCCATCCTGATAAATAAATCCTGGCAGAAACCAAGCGGACAGATAAAAGAACAGTAAACACGCCCTGAAATTATTGTAAACAGAATAATAATAATAAATCCGGCAGCAGCAATTGAAACTGAAGATATAAAAGAAAGTATTGATGGAATAAATTGAAAAAAAACTACTGCCTCAATGAACCAAGAAGGTATTATCCTATAAAAATCAACAAAGATTAAAACTAATGAGAAGGTAACGGCTGTGGAAACTATTATTCTCAAAGGCCTCAAAGATTTCATTTTATATTGTAATCCTTTTAATATTCAACCTGTTGAGGTCGCTCTTCCCGATCCCCATTTCTTCTGCGATTTTAATATACCTTATATCAGACGGATTTTTTATACCATGACTCCCCGCAAGAACCATTGCTGATGCGGAATCAGCAATAACAGGATCCGTTGAAAGAAAGAGGTACTTCATATTCACAGTGTCCGAGAGGCTGTATCCTCTTGGCCCATTTTTTGTCATTACCCGCCATCCATCAATAATTACAAGGTCGGGTTTACGCAGCGTTGAAAAGTCGGCTATGCATTGATGTAAATCTTTCCTGTGCCATTCCCCCCGGTCCCATACAACACCCATAAGATTTTTCATTGATGCGGTAAGCCCGGTAGAGGAGTGATGTTTCAGTACGGGGATATTGATTACAGTATCACATTGAAGAAAGAGCCGGTGCACCATAACTTCTTTAAGCAGGCGCCCGTGAGGGATGTCAGCTTTAATATAATATTCCTTTGAAGACGCAGGAACGAGTTCAGCTCCTGCTTTAGCTGCCGTTTTTTCTATGCCGCTTTTTTTGTAGCAGTTCTGCCACTGGTCACAGGTGTGGTCAAAGATGTATACTTTCGCAGCTCCAGCCTTATAACATTCCCTGATTACAGCCTCAACCAGATTGGGATTTGTATTTGCTCCTGATTCAGGAGATCGGTCCCATCCGATATTCGGTTTTATGAGTACACTCCCACCTTTTTTTATAAATCTGTTCATTCCGCCCATCTGTTTTATTCCCCTGTAGAAAAGTTCTTCAGGTTTATTTCCCCCTTTGAGAGCGATTAAATCGAAATTTCCTCCGGGCGTGCCCTGTGCATTAAGCGCCTCTCTAAAAAAAGATGGGAGTATGAAATATAAAAATGATGCTCCTGTGATATCGCGAATTAACTTCAGCAATTGCTGTCTTGTAATCATAGAATTTCCTCCGCATTTAACAGAGGTTATATTCACATATGAATCAGCAGCCGGATATAACCTGTACCTGTTATTTTGTTTTGCCGCGTGTCACCGGCGCTTTCAATTTAAAAAGATTTTCTACTGTTTCCATAATAACAGGATCATTTGTATTTTTACAATATACAGAATATTTGAGTACTGGTATGCGCACGCTTGTAAAGCTTTCCCTGTAAAATTCTGTTTTGAATAACAGGTAATATCCCTTATTGTTTTTCCCGTAACTGAATATTGCCGAGTGTTTTTTTCTCTCGTCGATATCAGCAAATTTTACGCTGACACCGTATACGTCAGGAATTATGCTTCTTGTATCCTTTCTCTTGAGAACACTTTCAAGAGTATCAAGAGATCGCATAGTATCTGTATAATTATTTTTAAAAATAGCCCCGGAGATAATATCTTTTTTTAGCTGTGTCACATCTATTGTGAAAAACTTTGATTCAGATTTTTCGATTACCCGGAGTTCATCAGTAACAGGATTGTATTCTGTAACAGATTTAATCGTGTTGTAATCATCTGTAAGTGTAATCAGTATAATCCGTTTTTCCGGCTGGGTAAAATCACCTATTATGATTTTTGTGACATTATCTATAGACTGGAGAAAGAAATAATTTTTATTATCTTCTGTAACCGGGAAAAATTTAAGCCTGTCCGCTATAACCGGTTTTATCTGAAGATCTGCTGATACAGCATAAACAAGTGAGCATGTAAGAATCAGGATAATCGTAGATATTATTTTTTTCATTATCATTGGCCTCCTCTCTATTTATTAATAATAAAAGAATACTTAAATTTCAATATTTATCTGTAAATATTGGAGTTTGCTTTCTCTTCATTTTTTTTTATTATGGCATGGTTTGATATTTTTTAAATTAATGATTGACTAATGATACTTTTTAAAAATAAATAACATAAGTTGATAATTTTGTTAAAAAAATAACGGGGTGTTATTATGCATATGGCTGATGCTTTAATCTCTCCTGCAGTGGGTGGGACAATGATAGCCGCTTCTGCCGGTCTTATAGCTTATTCATCAAAAAAGC
>CAZVFJ010000282.1:0-4416 GCA_964625825.1 uncultured Leptospirales bacterium
AGATAAAAAAATTGCTGTGATTAATTACGAATATACCATAAACATGAATCTTACTGAGGGGAATTATCCGGCTGATTTTCCTTTAAAGATTGCGGCGCATAACAATGGAGTTTTATACTGGGATATAACTTCCCGGAAGCCGAAGGATATGCAGGACCTTTATAAAATTGTATTTATTTTTGCCACAGGCGGAGGTTCTCTCGCTACAGCCGAATTTCATATGAATATCAAAACACAGAACAGCCTGTATAAAAATTTTACAGAGGATGAAAAATTGAAGGAGAGGGATGAACTGAAGAAGGAACTCCCGGAAGGGGTGGATGCTGATATAGATAAGAGAGGGCTTGTTGTGCGTATGGGTGACCTTCTTTTCGATTTTGACTCGTACGCACTAAGGAAGGATACCGGGGATAAGTTGAAGGATATAGCAGAAATCATAAAAAAGAAATATCCTGACCGTGAAATAATAGTTGAAGGGCATACAGATAATGTCGGGCAAAAAAATTATAACTACTCCCTTTCGGAAAAGCGGGCGAAGAGTGTATCTGAATATCTTAAATCAAAGGTCGGCCATGACAAATTTTCATATAAGGGTTTTGGCCAGGATAAGCCGCTTGAAGATAATTCCACCGCTGAGGGGAGGAGTAGAAATCGCAGGGTGGAAATTATAATAAAGCTTAACTGATTCTAAGGTTTTATCTCTCCTTCAAGAGAGAAGTCATCTTTATTGAGTACGACTATATTTTTGTTATACCCGTTTACATAGATGTATTTATCAAAGAATGTGATGAAGGTGTTTTCATTAATCTTCTCTTTCGATTTTACAACGAGTTTAAGATCCTGGTCAAACTTTCCGAGATAGAAATTATCACCTTCTTTGATTATCGCGTAAATATTATTCTCTTTTATTTCAATGAAGCTTCGCCAGAATATATTGTCCTCACCCGAAATTTTAGCAGTGAGCTTTTCCCTGTCGATAAGTGTAAGCCTGTGCCCTGAGACATGGCTCCCCCGGTGGGTTATTACAACTATTCCGCCTGAAAAAACATCATATCTCCTTCCGCATATATTTGTCACAGGGGATTTAAACTCGATTTTTTTGGTCGAAGCATTGATCATGTAAAGTTCGTTATTATAATGGCCCCCTTCAAGGTATTCCTTTACTTCGAGATAATATAATTTAAGGCCAAAAATATTCGGATCGGACTGATTGTCTTTCAGTATATCCTCGCGTTTGTTGAGCTCCTCTTCTTTCTTCTTAAGCTCCTCCTCTTTTTTGACCAGCTTTTCCTCAACGGGAGCCTTTATTTCATCTTTTTTTTCTGTTATTTTTTCTTCTGCATCCTTCTTTACCTGTTCTTCTTTTTTTTGTATATCCTCTTCTTTCTTTTTAGTCTCTTCTTCAGATTTTTTCAGGTTTTCTTCATCTTTCTTGATTCTATTTTCAGTCTCGGATATCCGTTTTTCCTCTTTGTTGAGCTCTTCCTCTTTCTTCTTTAACTCTTCTTCTTTTTCTGTTATATCATTTTCTTTTTAACTTCAGAGTCTGTTATTTTTGAGGTCTCTTCTTTATCTTTTTTAATCTGTTCCTGCTCTTTCTTTATCTCCTGTTTTTTCTCTTCTGTTATTTTTTTGCTCTCGTCGGTCTTCTTCTTTTCTTCAATGAGAGACTTCTTCTTCTCCTCTATTTTTTTCTTCTCATCTTCAAGGACAGTTTTACTTTTTTCTACATCCTTTTTCTTAAGTTCTGCCAGTTCTTTCCGGTCCTCACTGTTTCCTTTATCTTTTTTTACCTCGTGGCTCGTTTTTTCATCTGATATGGCAAAAGGATCTATCTTCTCCAGCTCGCCTTTTTTACTTTCCTTCGTGAGTGGGATAATGATGGCGGTTTTTCCGGGCCATTGATCATATTTTGAAGAGAGACCGGCATTCTGTTTTGTTATATAGTTCAATATGTTGCGGGAGTATTTTGATGCGAAGTATTCAGTATCACCCCTATAAACGGCGTTATAATAAGTAAGGTAGAGGGCAATGGCATCCGCCTCTTTTACGGTATAATCGTACATACCCTCGAGGTATGCGGAGAGTATCCTTCTTATATTTTTTATATGGTCAACTCTCGCGGCTTTATCAATGAAGAATATATCCGATGAATACTTCCCGGGTTCATCACTTGGGACTCTCACGACACTGTATTTCATATGATATCTGAAAATGTCGGATTCTCTGCCATGTAATTTTTTATATGAAAGCTGATAACCTATCGATTTAATCTGGCTGAGCGATTCAGTTTTTCTCCCCCTGCCCTGATAATTTGTAAAATTGACACGCCCGGATTTGGAAATCTCATTAATGTCAACCTCCAGGGCAGCAAGTGATGTTATAGCTGACAATATAAAAAACAGGATAAAAAGACTCTTCTTCATCTGGATTCTCCTGAAAATAGATTATTGCATAAGATAGTTTTTTGAATCAGAATAATATAAATATTATGATAATATGAAACGTTTTATTCAAGAACTTTATACTTGACGGCATTTATTTATATTTTATTATAGATTAAGTTTGAATTTGTTGTGATCTTCAGATTTTTGCGTGGAAAGGTCTATATCCCTGCATCAGTTCTGAAATCAATAACTCATTATTAACCGGATATAAAGACTGTAATTCCGCAACAGTTCTTTTTATTACTTTCTTGAATACTTGCAGAGGCATTATATACACATATGGCAAAAACCAGGGCTTATCTATTCGATTTCGACGGTACACTTGTTGACACAATGATGGGTTTCGCGGATATCGCGGCGAGGGTTATAAACAGGTTTCACCCTGAAATATCTTTTAATACCGCCCGGGCCAAGTATCTTGAAACATCCGGGAATCCTTTTTTCCAGCAGCTTGAAATTATTCTCCCGGGAGACCCGACAAACAGGGAAAAGGCGAAAATATTTGAAGAGACAAAGATAGAAGGATTTTTTCTGTCAAAATTTACAGATGAAGTGAGAGATACAATAAACAGGCTCAGGGAAGATGGTTGTATCGTTGGTATCGCTTCAAATAATTTTCAGGAACTGATCGATAAATTTGTGGAGAATGAGAAACTCGAATTTGATATTGTACTCGGTTTTAGAGATGGCTTTGAAAAGGGTAAGGCTCATTTTGATTATGTGAGGGAAAAATTTAACCTCTCAAAAGAGGATATGACATTTGTGGGTGATTCTCTTAAGGATGCGGAAAAAGCATATAATTACGGGATAAGTTTTGTCGGTATCTGCGGGACATTCCGGAGAGAGGATTTTCTTAAAGTACGTGAGGATATTGTAACTATTAATTCAATAAAGGAACTATTATATATATGAAAGCAGTAGTACTTGCAGCAGGGACCGGGAGCAGGCTCGGTGAAATAACAAAGGCAAGAACCAAGGGAATGGTTCCGGTTAAAGGTAAAAAACTTATAGATTATCTCCTTGAATTTTTCGAGATTAATTTTTTCGATGAAATTATTGTTGTGGGAGGTTTCTGTTATGAGGATCTTAAGGAGCATATAAATTCTCATGGATATAAAAATGTCAGTGTTATTGAGAACAAAGAGTATCTGAAGGGGAATATTTTCACTCTCCTTACAGCTCTAAAGGAATTTGATAATGATTCATTTTTAATCACCAATGTGGATCATATATATCCTCCTGTAATGTTTCAGAAGATGAAGAAGTCAATGAAAGCTATTACGGCAATGTGTGATTTTGACAGGAGCCTCGGTGATGATGACATGAAAGTTAAACTCGCCGGGGATGAAAAAAAAGTTAACGCAATCAGCAAGCAGCTCACGGATTTTGACTGTGGTTATATAGGGATGACTTATGTTGATGCTTCAATGAACTCCCTTTACCGTGAAACTATAAAAGAAGTACTTGAGAGATTCGGTGAAAAGGCTGTTGTTGAAAATATATTACAGGTGCTTTCCGAAAAGAATCCGGATGTTCCTGTTATCTGCGACCTTTCCGGTTTCGGATGGTATGAGGTCGATACCGAAGAGGACCTTATGCGTGCGGAGAAAGGTCTTGGTGACGATTTGAATTTTAGATAAGATGAGGTTGCTGATGTCAAGAAGTCTAGTTTTTTATGGTAATGAAACACTTGCAAGTGCAGCAGAACCGGTTGAGAATATAGACGGGAGCATAATTTCGCTTATAGACGAGATGTTTTCGATAATGTATAAAGAGCAGGGAATAGGACTTGCTGCTTCGCAGGTTGATTTCGGGAAGAGAATTTTTGTTGTGGACACGGGGGAGACAAAGAGTGCAAAATATGCCCTGATCAATCCAGTGATAAAGGAGTTTTCTGATAAGACTGTACCTTATGAGGAGGGGTGCCTGTCGCTTCCCGGGATTAATGCAGATGTAACCAGGCCGGAAA
>CAZVFJ010000283.1:0-4363 GCA_964625825.1 uncultured Leptospirales bacterium
ATACTTTTTTTTGCCCCATTATCTTTTTCTTTTAAAAAACGCCTAACTCAAGTAAATTTAATAAAAACAGTGGATATCCGCCTGCGCGGATATGACATATAGATTCTTCTGTACTAACTGTTTCGTAAACTGAGATAAAATCCTATTTCGAAATTAATACTGAAAATTAAATCTGTTCCCGGGAGTGCAAAAGACATGAAAGAACTGATAGAAAAGATAAATGCCACGTTTTTAAAGAGAGTCACCGATACATCCGTCCAGAAAGAAATATGGGTGAATCTTTCAGAACAGTTCAGGCCTGAGATCAGCCAGTACCGGTCTGCAAGGCCCTCAACAATAATTGCACAGGAGACTGGTGACATAGGTCTTTCTGTTCTCTGGATCGTGCAGACAGTTCTTATCAGGCCGATACTGAAGGATATATCTCTCTATGCTGATATTACAGAGAAAATTTCTGAGATACTTTTATCTGTGGGCAATAATTCAATCTGTGCTCTTGCGAATTCCGAAAGCAGCTCCAACCCGGTTGTATATCAGGAGGATAACGGGTATGTCTTTTTAACCGGTGAAAAAAAATTTATTACAGCAGGGGTAAATGCGGATCTCATTATTATTACATGCAGAAAAACCGGCGAGGAAAAAGTAAGCGGCTTTGCTCTTGTGGACAGGACGAACCTCCCCTCTGAATCTCTCACAGACCTGAACCTTAATATATTCAGAAGTGTTAACCACTCAAAACTTACCCTTAAAAATTATAGAGCTGAAAAAAGTATAATTCCAGAGCTTGACCCGGCAATTATAAGACGCAGTCTTAAAAAATGGGGAATTATCGAAAGAGCACTTATAATGGAATCATTCATCTCGTTCATGATCTATGTGAACAGGTTGTTTTCTTCAAAAGAAATAATAATAGCCCGGGATGATGAACTTATAGATTTTCTTAATCTACAGACAGATTCCGCGAACAGACAGCTTGAAGAAGCGCTCCACGGGAAAAAAATCGAAACACAAAACGCTGACACGGCAGGTGTTTTTTCAATACTTCAGAAATTTAAGGAAAAACTAAATAATTTTAACGGAAAGTTCAGCGAAGACGAAAAAACGAAGCTTTCAGATCTGTCGCTATTTGACAGCTTTAAAGGATAAATACTTTTAACTGCCGGTTAAAAAGTATTTATCCCCACTATTTAGTTCTTGAAAAAAATGGTTCATTTATAAAACCTTGCGGAAAGCATTAAAAATCAGGGTTAACGAGAAAATTATGTTTAAAAGTGTCGAAGAAGCAATAAAAATGCTGGAAAAGCAGAAGTATATAGCCTCAAAGGATATTGCCACAACTGTATATCTCGCACTTAGACTTGAAAAGCCGGTTCTTGTTGAAGGGCCTGCAGGAGTCGGCAAAACAGAACTGGCAAAATGTATTGCATCAGCTCTGGACATTGAGCTGATAAGGATGCAGTGCTACGAAGGGCTCGACGAAGCAAAGGCCCTTTACGAATGGGAGTATGCAAAGCAGCTCCTGTACACCCAGATACTCAAAGATAAACTTTCGGAAGTCATGGGTAACGAAAGTTCACTTACGGAAGCAGTAGACAAACTAAGCACTGCCGAAGATGTTTTCTTCTCGGAAAAATTTTTGATTCCGCGCCCTATACTTAAATCTATCACAATGAATAAACGCTCCGTTTTGCTTATAGATGAAATAGACAAATCTGATTCAGAGTTTGAAGCATTTCTCCTTGAGGTTCTCTCTGACTTTCAGGTGACAATTCCTGAAATCGGCACATTCAAGACAGATGTAAAGCCCTTTGTAATCCTCACATCAAATAGCGCAAGGGAGATGTCTGACGCGCTCAAGAGAAGATGCCTTCACCTGTATATTGATTATCCAACAATTGAGCTCGAAGAGAAAATAGTATCACTTAAGGTTCCCGAGAGTGGAGAGAAGCTCATAAGACAGGTGGTTGAAGCTGTTCACAGGATAAGGAAACTCCAACTCAAGAAAGAGCCTAGCATAAGCGAAACACTCGACTGGGCAAAAGCCCTTGTACTCCTCGGTTATGAAGATCTCGACCAGGCAATCGCTGTTGAGACGTTAAACTTCATCCTTAAATATGAGAAGGATATTGAACTGGCTCTCAAACATTCAAAAGATATTTTCATGAATTAATCATTATGGAAAGGAGAGAGGAACAACCTCACATAAACCGGAAGCTTTTTGATTTCATTGAAGTTCTCCGTGATGCTAACATAATTATCTCTGCTGATGAAGTGATCTCCCTTTTCTCCGCACTCCCCGAAATTGAGATTAACGACAAAGATATTTTCAGGCAGTCACTTAAGACTACGCTTGTAAAGGACTATACTGATATCCCTGTATTCAACCGGTGTTTCAACCAGTTTTTCAGCGGTAGAGAAAGATTCTTTGACGGTATGGATATATCCTCACTCTCCGGATTGAAAGAAGGTATACCGGCAGATACAATTGAAGAAATGAACAACATGCTCGATAAATTTCTCGATTCCCTTGATCCTGCATTCTTAATGGAAAGAAGCGAAGAAGAGATTATGAGAATGTTTCTTGATGAACTCCCGGAATCAAGCTCCGGTGGAGGCGGGGGGATGAATATCTTCAGGTCACGCGGCGGCACAGGAGGTTCATTCCAGTCAAAGGGGGAGGATGGTGAAATTATAGAGATTGATGTTGATGCTATGACGGAACTTCTGCGCAACATGATGAACCTCCGGCTATCCAAAAGAAGAATCGGAAAAGAGCTTAAAAAGCGTGAAGATTTTCTCCTGAATAAATTCATATATCAACTCACACCTGATGAAATAAGAGAAATGCGCGAACTTGTGAACCGCTTCGGGCAGAAACTTAAAAGCAGAATTTCGCTCAGAAAAAAAAGAGTCAAAAGGGGCGGCCTCGATACAAAAAGAACTTTCAGAACAAACCTTCAATACGGTGGAGTCCCTTTTAAACTCTTTTACAAAAATAAAAAAATCGACAGACCTCAACTTGTTGTTATGTGCGATGTATCAAGGTCGGTAAACCAGTACTCAAGATTTATGCTGCTCCTGACATATAGCCTTCAAAGCCTCTTTTCAAAGGTAAGGACCTTTGCATTTATCAGCAACATGGTAGAAATAACCGATCTTTTTATGGAAATGGACCCGGAGAGAGCGATTAATTCCATGTTCACAGATGTTAATTTCACTTATGGCTGGGGGAGTAACTACGGAAGATGCTTTGATCAGTTCATAGAGAACTATAGCGGCGCACTGACACGGAAAACTTCTGTTCTTGTCCTCGGCGATGCAAGAAATAATGACAATGACCCGGGAATTCAGTCATTCCGCAAAATTCAGGAAAGAACCAGAAACCTTTTCTGGTTGAATCCTGATAAAAGACATTTATGGGACTGGAATGATAGTATTGCTTCATTATATGGTTCATGCTGCAAAGAAATGAAAGAGGTTAACAATTTTCTTGATCTCTCTGAATTTATAGACAAATTGTTTCTTGACATATAAAAAAAAGCATAATTATGCTAAAAGAGTTATATTTAATTAAACATTTCTTTAATTTTGAAATTTGACATGTTGCCTGATTTATACCCTTTTTGAAGTTTGAGAAGAAAATCAAAAAATATATGGAGAATTTTTAAAGTTTACGCCATATATTATTATAGTGTTTTTTTTAAGATATTAATTAAATAGTTTACAAAAATATATATTTAAAATAAATCAAGTGCAAATTAATCTGGAGGATTTTGTGAACATCGAATTCAGAGAAATTGGTGAATACAAAGTTATAGATGTCAGTGGTGAAGTAGACCTTTATAATGTAAGTGAACTAAAAAAAGCTCTTTTCAGCATAACAGATGGACAGCATCATAGCGTTGTTGTGGATATGAAAAAAGTTAATTATATGGACAGTTCCGGTATAGGCGCCCTTGTTGCAGGTATGAAAAAAATGAAAGCCCATAATGGTAAATTCGCTCTAATGAATATACACGATGATGTTCTTAATATCCTCAAACTTGCAACTCTTGATAAATTTTTTACCATTTATGAATCCGAAGATGAAATTTTATAAAAATTTAATTATACGATAATAAAAAAGCCGGTTTTGTTAACCGGCTTTTTTATTATTTATCAACAATTAACCTTTATGATTCTCTTTTAAATACAAGCATTGTCATATCATCATGCTGAGATGCGCCGTTTCTGAATTTGTCAAGGAAATCAATATTGAGGCTGGACGCGTCATGTTCAGACTGATTGAGGGTATGTAATGAGAATCGACATCATGACTCTTTTTCCCGATACCGTCGGTGATATCCTCTCTGAAAGTATCCTT
>CAZVFJ010000284.1:0-4361 GCA_964625825.1 uncultured Leptospirales bacterium
GAAGAGGTAGACAATGGTAGAGACAATTCGTGTTAAAGATCATGATGATATTATCCGGAGACTGACGTTATAACAAAAAATCATTAAATATATCAATAGCACGGCTTCTGTCATTTAGAAAAAGCGCGAGCGAACAGTTCGGCAGGATTACACAATTAAACCTGAAACAGGACAGAGGGATTTATGAACACTACACCAGAATACCCGATTAAAGATATTAACGATATTGACTGGTATGAAGTAATTAAAAATAAAAAAGAACTTCTTCCGAAGGCCGTAAACAACGGCTCCGATTTCTGGAATAAACGCGCTCCTTCATTTGCAGATCATGCCGGAAAAACATTTTATCCTGACTCATTTCTGAAAATCATGAATCCTCAGTCTTCGTGGACCGTTCTTGATATCGGATGCGGCGGCGGGACTCTCGCAATACCCCTTGCCAATAAAGTTAAATATATTACCGCTGTAGATTTTTCTGAAAAGATGCTCGAGATCCTCGGCGCAGAAGCTGACAGACGGGGAATAAATAATATCGAAACAATAAAATCGAGCTGGGAAGACAACTGGTCTAAATACGATATAGGCACCTATGATGTTGCACTGGCTTCACGTTCTCTTGCCGTGGATGATATCCGGTCTGCCATTATAAAATTGAATAATGCCGCGCGCAAACGTGTAATAATCTCCACTGTCGTCGGTGACGGACCTTTTGACCGGGAAATGATTGAAGCAGTGGGGAGAGAGCGTTCCTCAAATATTGATTATATATACTTTTATAACCTTTTATACCAGATGGGTATTTTTGCCAATATTTCCTTTATTGTTGAGGAGAACGATAAATCTTTCGAAAGCCTTGAAGACGCCTGCGAATCGTATAAGTGGATGTTTCAGGAGATGACACCTGACGAAGAGGCAAGACTTAACAAATTTCTGGGGGAGCATCTGGTTGAAGAGAAAGGCAGGTTTATCATGAATTATAAGAAAATAACACGCTGGGCAGTCATCTGGTGGGACAAGCAATTATGAACATGCAGGGCACAGTGATAAAAAATGATAAAATACTCGAAATTGAGGATATCGATTTCAGTTATCGGGACCGGAAAATTCTTAACGGAATTAGTTTTTCGGTGAAAAGGGGTGAAATCTGCGGACTTCTCGGGCCAAACGGCTGCGGCAAAACCACCCTGCTTAAATGTATTAACAGGATCTTACATAACGAATCCGGAACAATAAAAATCCATGGACGTGATGTATCAAAGCTTTCACACAATGAAATTGCCGGGATGATTGCGATTGTACCCCAGGAGCTTAATGTTGTTTTTTCATTTACTGTTTTGCAGATGGTCCTGATGGGAGGCACTGTAAGGTATGGCCTTTCAGGGATACCTCAGAAGAAAGATTATCTATGCGCATTTGAAATTCTTGAAGAGCTTAATATCGAACATCTTGCCGAACGGAAATACAATGAACTTTCCGGCGGAGAAAAGCAGATAGTGCTCATTGCACGCGCCCTTTTTCAGAGATCTGAAATAATGCTTCTTGATGAGCCGACATCTCACCTTGATTTCAAACGGCAGCATACAATCATGGAAATGATTAAAAAAGTATCCCGTGATAAAGGACTCACTACTCTTATCACTCTCCATGACCCGAATACAGCCGGAAGATACTGCAACCGGCTGATTATGCTGAACAGGGGATGTGTCTGTCACCAGGGTTCACGCGACATGATCTTTCATGCTGAATCTCTTGAATCAATCTATGATATGAAAATAAAAATTGAACATACAGAAACGGGAACTGATTTCGTGATTCCCGCATTTGATTTAAATAAATAATGAAAAAAAATACTCCTTTTATAATTATTGCCATTCTGCTCATGGCCGGTACTGTTTTTGCTCTTACCGCAGGGCAATACCATATTAAGCTTGAGACACTCCGGGACATTGTTATACTACAGTTTTCCGGAAAAACTCTCTGTGATGACCTTAAAGTTCCTGCCATGGTACTATGGTCTGTCAGGCTGCCAAGGGTACTCATGGCTATACTTGCCGGAAGCGCACTTTCTGTCGGAGGAGTGGTTTTTCAGGGGATAATGAAAAATCCCCTTGTCTCACCTTCATTTCTCGGAGTCACCCACGGGGCCGTATTTGGCGCATCTATTGCCATAATATTTTTCAGCAAGTCAGCGTTTTCGATCGAAAGTTCCGCCTTCTTCTGGGCAGTTGCCGCGGTAGTCCTGGTTTATACAATCGGGAACCGCGGCGTCAACACACTCACAACTCTTGTTATTGCCGGAGTTATTGTATCCACATTCTTCATGGCTGCGGCGTCATTTTTAAAATATATAGCTGACCCCTATGAGGAACTTCCCGCAATTGTGTATTGGACAATGGGGGGGCTCAACAATGTTCTTTGGAGACATGTGATCAGGGCATCGGTCATCATAACAATCGGAATTTCTTTTATTTATACTTTCCGATGGAAGCTGAACCTCATGGCGCTAGGTGATGAAGAAGCGCTTTCAATGGGAGTGAATGTAAAATTTACAAGAATCCTGTTTATGCTCTTCGCTACTCTTATTGTTGCAGCAAGCAGTTCATCCTGCGGAATAATTATGTGGGTTGATCTTATCGTGGCACATATATCGCGCACGATTGTTGGTCCCGATCATAAAAGGCTGGTTCTCTTTGCAGCTCTTCTTGGCGGATTTTTTCTGCTTATGACTGACACAATTGTCCGGACCATTCCCGGCGGTGAAATACCAATAAGTATTATTACATCTTTCATCGGAGCTCCTCTGCTTGGATATCTCCTTATGAAACAGAATAAACAATGGAGGGATTAATACAATGAAGAAGAGAGTCCTGTTTTCTGTTGTGATTATAACCTTTTCAGCAGTTATACTTTTTTTAATATTTTCCGGAATAAGGTTCCATAATAATTTTTCGACTTCCGTTGATTATAAAATTATCACCGATATGGATGACCAAAAAATACAAGTGCCGGTTGATCCCCGGCGAATTGCATGTATGCATGGAGTTTCCTCGGAGAAGATTATAATTCTGGGAGAAGGGGCTCGCCTTGCATTGTCAATGAAGCCTTCCCCATGGATGCTCAAACTTTATCCCGAGGTAAAAAATTCTCAATCTGTAGACACATTCACAGGCAATATTGAGAGAATGCTTAACCTTAAGGTTGACCTGGTACTTTACTCGCCGAATCCGGGTGAAGCGGAAAAGTATAAAGCGGCTGGAATAAAAACTGCCTGCGGCTTTTCTCCCTCAAAAAGGCCAAGAACAATAGAAGAATATTCGAATAATTACAAGCGGCAGATTACTTTTATTGGCGAGCTCCTCGGCCCGGATGCGAAGGCAAGAGCTGCCAATTACTGTAAATACTTTGATAAAAAAATTAATGAAATCCGGTCAATAACTTCAAAGATACCTGAAAAAGATCGCCCCTCAGTGTATTATGGAGGAAGAAGCGGCAACCCCCTATGGAGTCAGGGGAAGGCAAGTGTAATGAACTGGAATACCGAGGTTTCAGGGGGTAATTTTCTTACCCGGTCAATGGATAATAATTTTACAGAAGTTAACATGGAGCAGATATTTGCATGGGATCCGGATATTATTCTTCTCAGCGGCTGGTGTACTTCCCTGGATATTGTTAAAAAAAATCCGAACTGGTCATCTTTGCGGGCAGTAAGGAACGGAAAGCTGTATCTTATACCACAGGGAGTTTTTACATGGGACCACGCAAGCGGAGAGAGCATTCTTCTTATGATCTATATGGCGAAGATATTCTATCCGGACCTGTTTAAAGACTGTGACATGATAAAGGAGATGAAATCTTTTTATTCAGAAATATACGGCAGACCAATTACAGATAAGGATGCCGAAAGAATATTCAAGCATCTTCCCCCTATATGATTTGAAATAAATTGAAATAAAATTTTTTGTTAACGGGTATAAAAATGCGCTGCAATTATTGTGAACGACGATGTGAAATTTCCGAAGGGAAGACCGGTTTCTGCCGCATGTATACAGTTTCAGGCGGAAGAATTATTGAACGGTTTCCTCACAAGTGGAGCGCCTGCAGTACATCTCAAATTGAATCAATGCCTTTCTACCATGTATACCCGGGAAGCCGTTGTCTTACAATAGGTACTGCAAGTTGTAATTTCCGGTGCCGTTACTGTTCTAACGCCCATATCGCGAAGGAGGACCCTGAGATTCAGCAGGAGAGAATGTTTGACCTCTCTGCGAATGAACTTGTTTCCATTGCAAAAAGGATGAACTGTCACAGTATCGTTTTTAATGTCAATGAGCCGACTGTTTCAATACCTTCTCTTCTTGAGG
>CAZVFJ010000285.1:0-1259 GCA_964625825.1 uncultured Leptospirales bacterium
AGCAGATTGCTAATTTGTGGGTGTAAAAGCCTTTCAGGTTCGAGTCCTGAGTATTCCGAATGGATAAGTGGACAGCGTGGTGTGTCAAGCGGTCTTGAAAACCGTCGGGTGTAAAAGCCTTGTGAGTTCGATTCTCACCTTATCCGCATCGATTAAACATAATTTCAGGAGGATAGGCATGAAAAGACTCTAAGGTAATCTATTGAAATGTAACCGCAACTATTTAATTACTTTCCGGCCTGAAATATGGCCGGAATGTTGAAGAGGAATGAATTGATAATACTCGATCTTAAATCCGTAGAGCTGCCGAGAGTGAATGACAGGTATAACCGCAATTTCAGCCTGACAAAGTCATACAGAGAGCGGAAAGAGGAACTGGAATGGCAGATAGCCAGAACAACCAGGGGAAAGGAAAAGATTAAACCGCCTTATACAGTTATAATTAAGGTCGGAACACATTATGATATAGATTCTTATGTTAAACCTCTTCTGGATTCAATGCAGACAGCGGGGGTGATTGATAATGATAAAAATATTCTCTCTTTGACAATTGATAAAGTTAAACTTAAACGGAATGAGCCGAACTGGATAATTGTTGATTTGCAGGAATACGAGGAGCGGAAAGCGTCTTGAATAGTTTAATTGAGCCGTTTACAATGCCGCCGGTAGGGCCCTGTAAATTGTACTGGCAGGGTGTAATTGATGCTTTAACCGCTGCCGGAGACAGAAGAGGAGAAGTTGAACAGGATTGAAAATATATTGCAGAGAGAGGGGCTGTAAACAATGAACGCGAAAGAGTGGGCTAAAAAACTAAATGGCCGTGAATACACTAAAGAAATAACAGCCGAAGAGGAAAAACAAGCCGCTGCAAATGGTATTATTATAATTTTTGGGGCTAGTGATGACCTTCTTGAGTTTCGTGGGGTTATTGATGATGAGTTTGGAGCCAATGGGGGAAGAGAGGTTAAATTGACTCCTGATTTGACTATTTTCAATCCGACAGAAAACCGGGAAACTTTTAAATATAACGAAAGTCAGATAGTACGTTTCCCTATGGTCAAAGCTGTATGGTGTCCTGCTGAAATTGATGTCAGATGGTTGATTGTTACAGATCTTCCCTGCGAGACTTTCGATATCTTGGAGGACGGGGAGCTTTTTTGCAGGGGAGTGGTTATAGAAGCTAAGGAGGTGAAAGCAAATGTGTAAAGGCTGTTTATTCTGTTTCATCAGAAAAAGCAAAGGAATCCGATGCACTCTTC
>CAZVFJ010000285.1:1269-3805 GCA_964625825.1 uncultured Leptospirales bacterium
ATAGTATAGATCAGGTTGTTTACTGTTCTGCAAAAAAAGGAGCTTAAGAATGGGAGAAGATTTAAGGTACGGTAATTCAGGGAATGAAGTAAAAGAAGATCCGGCAATACTCATGGCAAGAAAAACACTTGCGGGTAAAAGATACGGGGGAGGACCAACTCCGAAATGCTATGGCTGCGGAAAGGAATACGAGCAGATGAATAATGAACTCAAGCTTGTATATCTGCCGAAGGTGAAGCAGCAACGGAAATTATGCCCGGACTGTTTGCCGTTAAGAGATGAAATCGAGCGGAAAGACGAACCGAAAAAGCAGAGAATACCTGACGAGCCGGAAGCTGTTATACCGTTAAGAGCAGATCGAAAAGAGCCGATAAAGCCGTTATCAGCAGAGATCGCGAAATTACCTCCTCCGGTGAAAGAATGCCTGAACTGTGACAGCAACCTGTTTTATCTGCTGCGAGGTGGAATAATCAAGTGCTCAGAGTGTGGAACAGAGTTTAAGGTCGCCAAAGGAGTATAAAGTTAAGATACACACAAAAAGTTCCTTAATTTTTTTAAAAAATAACAAAAAAGTTATAAAAAGATTGACAATATATAACAAATTTGTTACGTTGATATTATCAAAAATTGAGGAGAGTTTTAAAATGAAAAAAGTACAAGATATGTCAAGAGAAGAGTTTGTCGCAGCATGGATCGCAGCCGAAGATAGCGAACTGGTTGCAGAAAATATCCGCAAACGCTACAGTGCAGAAGGTTTTTTCTATCTAGCAAATGATGGAGATTGCGATGGAGGAGATCAGATAGAAAATTGGTTTGCGGCTGATGCTGATGACAATATGTATATTGCAGAGCTTAATGCGAGAATATGAAATCATCGGAAATTAAGGCAGAACTTGAAAAACTCGAAAAAGAGTTGCGAGAACAAATTTACAAAACCGGTGTCCAGGAAACGGCTCGGATTATAGGTCAGAAGCAGCCGGATTTATCAGCATGGTTAAATAATAAGCGTAACTGGACCTGGAATAAAATTTTAGAGATCGCTGAAAAGTTAGGATTATAAAAAGTTGTTGACAGAGTCTAAAGAATTAAAGAAAATATTAAAATTACAAGGTGAAATTATGCAGGTAAAATGTTTATCAATTCAGCCTCCGTGGTCTTACTTGATAGCGTTTGGTATAAAGGACGTTGAAAACAGGACTTGGACAACAGCGTATAGAGGAGAGATTTATATTCATTCGTCTGGAAAAGAAATCAACGGTTTGATAGCTCCGGAATTTTTTAGCAACATGAAGGAGTATAAAAAATTGCTTCCGGTACATGCGGAGTTTGTGAATTATAGAGATAAAGACGAGCCTGGAAAAGAGTATCAGTATATTAACCTTGATGAGACGCGGAAAATTGTATCTCTCAAGGAAGATGTAGATCCGGAAATATACACAGAGTATCAGCTGCTCAAGTATAATTATAACGATGTTATGAGATCAAAAGCTATAATAGGCAAATTTGAACTGGTTGATATTATAAAGGACAGTGATGCAAAATGGGGAGAGAAGGGTAATTTTCACTGGATTGTAAAAAATCCGGAATTATTTGAAAAGCCGATAACTCACGTAAAAGGTAAATTAGGTCTCTTTGATTATAATCTATAAGGAGGTACCAACCATGGCTGAAGGCAGCGGATACAAAGGTAAAGGCAAATCAGGGTATGAATCGAGTATAATTACTTAATTCATGAAAAACCTTTATCAAATTATTAAGACAGTAGCCTCAGAGATTGATGAGGCTATTGTCATGTTTTCAACTGGCAAGGATAGTATTGTTACGTTAGATCTTTGCTGTAAGTTTATTCCGAATATCAAAGTTGTTCATCTCTATTTTGTTAAAGGTCTTTCTTACAGGGAAAGGTTTTTGGAATATTATGAAAAAAGGTATAATATCCAGATAGATCAATATCCGCAGGTTGACGTTTCAAGGATTTTTCATAATAAAGCTTTCACTAATAGCCAGAAGGAAATTCCAAAATTAAAACAGGCCGATATTGAGTTATTTCTGAGAAAGACCTATGATATTTCATATCTTGCCTATGGGTACCGCAAACAGGAGTCGTTACAGAGGAGAGGTCATCTGTCAAGCTGTGACGGATTTGAGAAGAAATTTAAAAGGTTTTATCCCGTAGCAGATTGGACAACCGCCGACATTATGAATTATGTGAAAAAAGAAAGGCTGCCGTTACCTGTTGAATATAGTTTCGGTTTCAGAGATATAAATTTTTTTGAAGGTGAAGGTCTTGTCTGGTTATATCGTAATTACCCGGAAGATTATGAGAAAGTGAAAGCCGTATATCCTTTTATTGAAGCGGAGTTGTTAAGATGTCTGTAAACAAATACGAAAAATTTATAATAAGAACTATAAAAAGATCAGAAATTCATGGAGCGGAATATAATCCCCGAAAAATTACAGAATCGGCCAAGAAAAAGCTCGGCAGAGAGATAAAGCAGTATGGACTTGTTCAGCCGGCTTGTGTATGGAATAAGCG
>CAZVFJ010000285.1:3815-4361 GCA_964625825.1 uncultured Leptospirales bacterium
ACTCGGCAGACTTGATCTTTTTCATCAGGGGGCTGAATATGAGCTGACTATCAGTGAAATTGATGTTTCTCTGGAAGATGAAATTAAGATAAACATCCTTCTTAACAACCCTTCCGTTCAAGGGGAGTGGGATAATGATTTACTGGTAAATATTAAGGAGATGTATCCTAACATGGATTTTCTTAATGACCTGGGATTTGAGAAGTTTGACCTTGACTATATATTCGCTTCAACGGATAATTTTGAGCATACTTCCGGATTATTCAATGAAACAGAGGCTCAAAAAGAGGTTATTGCGGATATTGATAAAATTAAACAGGCTAAAAAGGAACATCGAGAGAAAGTCAAACAGCAGAATAATGACGGAGTGACTCATAATGTCGAAACAGATGATTATTATGTAACTCTGGTATTCAACAATAATTCCGAAAAGCATGACTTTATGGCTGCAATAAAGAAACCCGCAACAGAGAAATTCATAAAAGCGGCGGTGCTTTATGAAATTTATAATCATGTGTATGACTTATCAAAGGTATTGTAAAACGG
>CAZVFJ010000286.1:0-4293 GCA_964625825.1 uncultured Leptospirales bacterium
CCGAACCTTTCACCCCCTCAGTACCTTTCTGCCTCAATCTGCCAAATTTGCTGAAGAGCCTCGTCTCTATATCCTCTTTTGATATTCCGACACCTTCATTATAGACTGAAAACACCACATCACTATCATTCTCATTGAGAGATATTTTTATTGAGGTATTCTCTCTCCCGTATTTTATTGCATTATTCACAAGATTTGTAACGACAATCTGCAGAAGATTCGGGTCACCAAGGATAACCGGGTTGCTTGTAAAATCAGTCACAAGAGGCATATTTTTCATATTTGACGCATATTCAGGAATTTCTATTACATTTTTTACCACATCATCAATGAGGTTTACTTTCTGCTTGAAAGATTCAAGATCATCAAGTTCCATCTTAGATAAATCGATGTAGCTCCTTATTATATCCTCCAGATACTGACAGTTTCTTATTATTGTCTCCAGTATCTCCTTCTGTTTCGGTTCAACATTTCCGAAGTATCCCTTTGCCAGTGTCTGTGCAGTTGTGTGTACAACCGATACAGGGCTTTTCAGTTCATGAGAAACAATTGCCATAAGGTCAAGCATAGTCGTTTCACTGTTTTCACGCGACTTGATAGCATTATGTACTACATCGCGGAATTCTTCAGGAGTAAATGGTTTCGGGATATAATCGAACGCTCCCATTTTGAGAGCTTCACGAGCAGTTTCAGCAGTCGCGTAACCGGTAAATATTACGACGGTCAGGTCAAGTTTCCTCTCTTTTACATTTCTCAGAACATCCATACCGCTCATTCCCGGCATCATCAGGTCTGTTATAACAAGATCGTATTTATCCTCTTCAATCTTTTTAAGTCCCTCCTCTCCGGAGTAAGCAATATCGATCTGATAATTATCAGTTCTGAGTATTCTGATGCAGCTTTTAAGGACAATCTCTTCATCATCAATAATTAAGAGTTTATTTCCCATTTAGATCCCTTTCAACGGTTCATTAAAATAAATTTGGACACACCCTGATTATAAAACATATTTCAGGGGCAACCCCTTTAAAAGTATTCTATAGGAGTTACCCGCTAAAAAACAAACATTTTATAGCAATTCAGATATAAAATTATTTGGTTGATAAAGTTGAATTATTAAGAAATTTTATCAACCAAAATAATTTTTTTTACTTTATATGTACCTGTTTATTTTTTCGATCAACTCATCAACATCAATGGGTTTTGTCAGGAAATCACTGATAGCCGGTAAGAAACTCTGCTCCGCATTAAGTGAAAAACGTGAATTTGTCACCTGATTTATAGCCGTGAGCATTATAATCGGAATATCCTTTACAGAGAGATACTTTGAAGTTTCTCTTTTACTCCTAATCTGATACACTGCTTCAAATCCCGCAGTGTCATTTTCCATCATTACGTCAAATATTATGAGGTCTGGCTTTTCAGTAAGGACTTTATTAAGTCCTTCAGCAGCGCTGTATGCCTGAACCACATCAAAATTATTAATCTTTAGCGCCTGAGACAGAGTTGTTACAAGATCTCTGTCATCATCAACCAGAAGTATTCTCTTTGCCATATCTCCCCCCTTAATCCCGGATCAGCTGATATATTGTGTTTCTGTCTTCCCAGGCCTTGTTTCTTTCATATGCATCAATGGGAAACTCCATCTGTTTAAGCTCAACAGGGGCCACCTTCTTATCAACAAGCCCAAGAGCAAGGGCTACTGCATATATAATCGCTTCAGGTCTTGGCGGGCATCCGGGAATATAATAGTTTACGGGAATAATCCCGGCAGCTCCACCTGTAACATTGTAGGAATCGAACCAGCATCCTCCCCCTGTTGCGCATGAACCAACACCGAAAACAAGTTTCGGATTTGGAAGCGCTTCATATGCTTTCTTAACAAGAGGCAACGTGGGCCTTGTAACGGCTCCCGACAAGAGCATGACATCCGCATGTCTCGGAGAAGCAACAAGCTTCATCCCGAACCTTTCAACGTCATAGTATGGAGTTAGTACGTTAAGTATCTCAATATCACAGCCGTTACATGCACCTGTATTGCAGTGGTACAGCCATAGCGATTTTCCGAAAAGTTTTTTTGATAAATTTTCAAACATACCTATTCTCCTGTTTTCGAAGGTCTTTTGTATGCAGCAGTTTTTTTAAGCATTTCAGGATCGAATCTGTCTGTTGTTTTCCTGATAAAAGCCCTTGCTTCAATATTATCATATCTGTAGCCCTGAAGATCCATTCTATCGATCATGTTTTTATTTTCCATGTCGTAGCATCTTCCGCAACGCTGGCAAGTAAGCATAAAAAGCTCAATACTCTCATTAAGGTCTTTCCTGTCATCTGTTGCAAGCTCATATCTGTCAGTCATGGTTATAGCATTCTCCGGACAAACTTCAGCACATCTTCCGCAGTATGTACATCTTGACCCGTCATACACCATTACCCTGATCTCCTGGCAGATATCACGAACCAGAATAGTTCTTGCCGGGCAGTGATTGGCGCAGCCGCCGCAGCCGATACATTTTTCATGATCCCAGTATGGCGCTCCCCGGAAATTTTCCGGTACAGGCCTCTTCTCGAAAGGATAGTTAAGAGTAACCACGCCCGGTTTTATTACCATTAAAACCTGTTTGATTTTACTTGTAAGCCACATATTCTCTCCTCCTATCCGTTATATACCGTAAACTGAAAGTCCGACAGCACAGAGGGCCAGAACAATCAGGACAGAATAATATCTAACAGCCTGGTCTATCCTGAGCCTGGGGTTTGTAGAACCCACAAGGGCAATCAGTACATAAACAAGGGCGATTTCAGCAAGCTGAATCAGTATATCAAGAACGTATGTTCCAGTATAGAAGAATGGAACGAATACCATCACAAAGAGCGAAGCGTAGAACATCTGTTTCAGCATTATTGAATATTTAAAGAGCGCATAGTTCGGGCCGCTGTATTCAATAAACGGGCCCTCAAGGATCTCCTGTTCGGCTTCAGCTATATCAAAGGGCTGTTTGCCAACGAATGCCTGAAGAGCCATGAGATAAAGAACAAGCATGAGAACTACTGCCCAGGAATAACCGGTGTTCATTACACTGAATACCGTTGCACCTATTGCAAGACTTTTCACTTTCATTGCACCCACGAAAAATGTCATGGCCAGCACGGGCTCAACCATAATCATTGTAACCATTTCCCTGCTCGCGCCCATCATGGCAAAAGTATTCCTGCTTGAAAGCGCACCAAGAAGTATTGACACTCCCCCCATTGTTAGCAGGTAGATTATTGTAATAACATCAGCATACTGTGTCAGAAAATTAGCCTTATATCCAAGCGGAACAAAACAGATAACCGACAGAATCGCGGCGAATGACATAAGTGGAGCAAGTGTAAATGCCCAGTTCCCTACGACAAAATTCTCTTTACCGAGAAGCTTTAATATGTCATAATAGGGCTGTATTACCGGCGGCCCCTGCCTGGACTGGACCTTCGCTGTAAGCTTTCTCACTATCCCTTCAAAAAGGGGAGCGAAAGCAAGGAATATAACAATATTAACTAATACGTATACTATATCCATAACTCACCTTCCTCACTTATTCCCGCGTGATATAAATTCAATTTCTGACTTGGTCATAATACTTTTATTTCCCGAGCTGATATTCACAACCTCCACCCTGTCTGTACAGGAGAAACACGGGTCTATACTTCCCACAATAATCGGAAAATCCGCGAATTGGTCATTTAACAGCATCGCAGGCACTGCCTGAAGGTTCGGATAGGTCGGGGCACGGACTCTCCACCTGTCGGGCCTGTTCTCTTCACCTGTTATTACAAAGTGTACTGACTCACCCCTTGGAGCTTCAACTACAGAAATTCCATGTTTGAGTGGCGGTATTTCTTCGTCAAGTTCCGTAAGGAGTTTACCCTTCGGCATTTTTGCAATAATTTGCCTTACAAGGTTAATTGATTCATAAATTTCAAGAAGCCGGACTACAAGAGTTCCCCAGACATCACAGGTGTCAACCACCGGGACGTTGAACCGGAGTTCGCTGTAAGCGGCATACGGATGGTCCCTTCTTACATCAATATCGATCCCCCGTGCCCTCGCTACCGGACCGACCAGGCTCCATTTGATAGCATCTTCTTTTGAAAGATAGCCGACCCCTTTTGTCCTTTTATGAATTGCGGTGTCACCCGTAATTGATTTATGTATAATTTTTACTTCTTCTTCAACTTTTGCACAAACTTTGAGGATATCATCGCTGATTTCAGGAGTGATATCCCTTCTAACTCCGCCAATAATTACCA
>CAZVFJ010000287.1:0-4272 GCA_964625825.1 uncultured Leptospirales bacterium
CGTCTCTGCGGGCAAAAAATTGATCTCAAGAAGAAGGAAGAGGAAAGTGAGAAGGTACTTTAATTCAATATTGTTTCTTTCATTTGCCGGAGCCATCATTTCCGGAATTTTACTCTACCAGCATTATTATCCGGAGCTTGAACTCGGATTTCTTTCATGCGGGAACGGATTCAGTAATCCATGCATAGCTGTAGGGCAATCCGCGTATGCATCAATATTCGGTCTTCCTCTTGCGTCATTTGGAATATTTTATTTCACGCTGATTACATTTCTTATGCTGATTGCCGATTACGCTGAGGATTACTACTACCATATCTTTATGGGAATGATACTTCCTCTTGTAGCAGCAGGAATAGTTGCTGACTTTGTTCTTGGCATAATCATGATTAAAATTGGCGAAGTCTGTACCCTCTGTGTCTGGACATATATAATAAATATAATTCTTCTGATACTTATATCCCTTTATCTGAAAAAGATATCTAACAAGGATAAGCTTATTGAAATATTGAAAGGCTTCGTTAAACCGGAAACATCAGATCGTAAGGCTGTACTCTCTCTTTTTATTGTGTTTGTTTTCTTCCTTGCATTCTCAATTTTTGCAGGCTCGAACATTCTCAGGCTAAAGGCAGTTAAAAATAAAATACCGGAAACCCAGATAGAAAAACATATAAAGAATTTTTACGCGCAGGAACCTGAGAAGATAGAGTTCCCTGAAAGCGGCATGAGGCTGGGGAATCCTGATGCGAAGGTTAAAATTTACACTTTCACAGATTTTATATGCTCAGCATGTTACAAGTTCTATCAGGTAGAAAAATATATCCTTGCCAGGTATAAGGATAAAGTTGAGATTATATACTTCCATTATCCTCTCGATTCATCATGTAACAGTTATATGGATGACAGTATATATCCAGGGTCATGTGCCGCTTCAAATTCAATGTTTGCAGCTTCAGCAGCCGGTTTTTTCAGTGAATACTTCTTTATACATTTTTCCCGTTATTCAGATTATAAAGATGGATTTTCTCCCGATGATATACAGAAGAATCTTAAAACTACCCTGAAAGAATCGGGAGCAGGAGAAGAGGGAAGAGCAAAGTTTAATGAAGCGATGAAGAGCCAGGCAGCTTCAGACCAGATAAAGAATCATATAGAATTTTCAGAAAAAATTAAGATTGAGGCAACACCCACAATTTATATCGGGGGAAGAAAGATTGTCGGTGTACCGCCAAAAGAATTTATGGATGCCATAATTATTAAAGAGCTGAAAAAATAGAAGAGTCAGAGCATATCAACAGGATCAATATCAATTTCCGCATAAACAGATTTTGACCGGTAGTCAGCCATGGCCTTTCTGATTAGATACTGAAGAGAATTCAACCTCTCCCCTTTTAAAATTAAATGATACCTGTAATTACCCGCAATCTTCAGGAAGGGCGCCTGGGCAGGTCCGAGCCTGGTGATCTTCATTTTTTCTGAGAATATAATGCTGTCAAACTGAGCACTCAGATCTGCTGCAATCTTTGATACCTCATCCTCCACCTTTCCTCTTAAAACAATTCGCGCGAGCCTTGAGAATGGAGGATAATCAAGCATCCTCCTTATATTGAGTTCAGAATTATAAAAGCCGATGTAATCCTGCCTCTTCAAAAAATCGAAAATAGGATTGTTTTCATTAAGAGTCTGTATTATAACCCTTCCGTTATCCTCCCCTCTCCCGGATCTGCCGGAAAGCTGAAGGAGGAGAGAAAAAATCCTCTCTGTTGATCTAAAATCAGGCATATTAAGGCCTATGTCCGCCATTATTATCCCGGCCACAGTAACTCCATGAAAATCAAAACCCTTTGATACCATCTGTGTCCCCAGGAGTATATCTATCTCTCTTTTCCCCATTTTTTCTATCAGTTCGGACGCAGTGTCTCTTTTACGGGCTGTATCCTGATCGAGCCTGAAAATTCTGTATCCGGGGAACTCACCCTGTATTATATCCTCGATCTTCTGGGTACCGGAACCGAGCTTCACAATCGCGTCCGAACCGCATTTGCCGCAAATTTCGGGAACGTCAGATGTGTAACCGCAGTAGTGGCAGAGCAGGCCTTTACCCCGGTGGTAGTTCATACCGATGCTGCAATGGGGGCACTCAACCGCTGTCCCGCAATCTTCGCATAACACAAAGGGAGCAAAGCCGCGTCTGTTTAGAAGATATACAGCCTGGTTACCGCTTTTCACAGCCCTGTTTGTAAAGAGTTTGAGCCTCGATGAAATTTCATCTCCGCTTCCATGTACTTTAATAACTTCAACTTCAGGGAGAGATGCGCCGCCATACCGTTCAGTGAGTTTGTGAAGTCGAATAGTGCCCTTCTCGGCTGCGTGCATTGTCTCAATTGATGGAGTCGCCGATCCAAGAATCAGAGTTGCCTGTTCCCTCTTTGCCCTGTAGTATGCGACCCGTTTGGCATTATACCGGGGGGAACTCTGTTCCTTGTATGATGGGTCCTGCTCTTCATCAATTATAATCAGGCCGAGATCCGGGGCCTGTAGAAATATCGAAGATCTTGTACCTACCGCAATTTTTGCGTTTCCAGTCTGAAATCTCTTCCAGTTAGCAAGCCTCTGGTTCCGAGTAAGGCCGCTATGATAAAGTACAAGCTCTTCACCGAATACCTTATGCAGCCTGTCAAAAATCTGTGACGAGAGTGTGATCTCAGGGACAAGGTAAATGACAGATCTCCCCTGCCTTATTATATCAAGCGCAACGCTAATGTATATTTCAGTTTTACCACTCCCGGTTATGCCGAATATCAGGTGTGCTTTATTACCACTACCTGTTATATCCGAATAAATATTCTGCTGTTCTTCGGTGAGGTGAATATCTGTTCCTGTTATTGGATTTTTATCTTTCGATTTTATTCTGCATTTATAACTTTCCCCTGATGGCAGGGCCTTGCCGAGAGCTTCACCTAATGATGAAATATATGAATCCGAAACATAATGCGCGAGATCGATCAGTTTATCGCCGAAAAGAGGTTCATCATCAATTACATCAATTATATCTTTGATCTCGAATCCTTCAGGATTTTCATTATGGAGAGATATTACATACCCTGTTATCTTTCTCCTGTTGAAGTCAACATTAACCCTGACACCCTTTTTTACCTCTTTACCAGCAGGTATACCGTATAAGAAAGTTTTGTTCACCGGGGTATTTACGGCTATTTCAGCAAATCTGTACTCTGTTTTCAATTATTTATCCGTCATTCCGGATTTCAAGATATCTTTTTCTTGCTAACTTTAAAGTTTCCCATGCCGGACGTTTAAGTTCCGGATTTTTTATAAGGGAGAGAGTATGCTCGGTATTATACCATGATATCCCTTTCACCGACTTAATTACAGGCTGAAGCGGGATAAGCTCACCCATAACAATCCCGAGTTGAGGTTTTTTCATATCTATCTCTGCCTTAAGAATATCAAGACAGTTCCTGAGCATGTCGCTCGGCTTTACGAAAGGATCACTTGTTTCGCATTTTATCAGATTGGTTACATAACACTCATGCAGTTCAAGTCCGATTGCGTTGATCATCTTTTTAAGCAGATCTGCGGATTCAGTTCTGTGTATCCTCAATTCAGCTTTATTTGCCATTCTCGGGGCATTAAGTACTACCATGACACCATTAACACCCGTACCATACCCGTTTTTACGCCCAATTATATCTTTGCATTTTGTGCAATTTTTTTTCTATATTCTGAATTTTGAATATAACTGCCTCCTGGACCGTGAATGTATTGGCTTTTTCTTTCAGTGTAGTGAATACGTGAATTTGCATTTATAGAAATTCCTGCAGTAATTCCTACTGCAACGGCCGCTGTGCCAACATATGAAAGCACTTTCGCTACATGATTTTTCTTTTTTTCTTTACCGCGCAAAGAAGTTCTTTCTCTCTCGGAATTAACCCCTTCTATTGCTTCTTCAAAGATTTTTTTTATTTCAGGGGTAAATTTAGCGTTTCTCAATTTCATGTTGTCCTTGAATTCATCATCATCAAGTATTGAAACGGGAAGTTTACCTGTTTGAAGTTCTTTCAGAATATCTTCCGGCAAAATTTTCAATTCGCCGTATGTACCTACATATTGATCGTAATTATCAACAATTATCGAATTATCTGCGGCATCAGGGAAAGCATCCATAAATCGAAGATTAAACATTAATCTCCCTGAAATATTCGCCTCGGCCGGAAGTTTCTCACCGCGAACAAGTTTAAGTTCTTTGTTATCACT
>CAZVFJ010000288.1:0-783 GCA_964625825.1 uncultured Leptospirales bacterium
TATTTCAGGCGTGACTATACCATGAGATTTTGCAGTTTTTTCAGAGGCACCTTTAAGATAACTTCTCAAAAAATCGAGCTCATCCCTGTTTTTATAAAGCAGAATCCCTTCATCTCCATGCAACTGAAGTATCCCGGCCAGGGTTTTTTTTATTTCATAATTTATCTGCATTTATATTGAACTGCCTGATTTTTCTGTGAAGATTTGTTCTTTCAATATCAAGCTGCCTTGCTGTTTCTGAAACATTTCCATCATTAAATTTAAGAGCATTTATTATATACTCCTTTTCAAATGAATCTCTGGCATCCTTCAGCGGCAGACCATTATATGATGAAGTCGCGGGGATATCTCTGACTTCAGGGTTCAGGTATTTCTGAAGGTCAGCTTCACTTATCTCTTCAGAAGTTACCATTATTACTACTCTCTCCATTATATTTTTAAGCTCACGAACATTCCCCGGCCAGGGATATCTTTTAAGAAAATTCATGGCATCATCAGATATAACTTTGTCACCGGTTCCATGCTCTCTGGAGAATCTATCGAGAAAATAGTTTATGAGAACCTCAAGATCCTCCTTCCTTTCAGTAAGCCTTGGTATATGGATTGGTATTACATTCAACCTGTAATACAGGTCCTCCCTGAACTTTCCCTGATCAATAGCCTCCCTGATATCTACATTTGTAGCTGCAATCACCCTGACATCCACTGTGATAGTCTGGTTTCCGCCAACCCTCTCAAATTGCTGTTCCTGGAGTACGCGAAGTACCTTAGCCTGTGCCGAAA
>CAZVFJ010000288.1:799-4269 GCA_964625825.1 uncultured Leptospirales bacterium
GCTCATGTCGCAGATTTCATCCAGAAAAATAGTGCCACCATCAGCAAGCTCAAACTTCCCGATCCTCTTACCTACAGCGCCAGTAAATGATCCCTTTTCATGACCAAAAAGTTCACTTTCAATAAGTTCATCAGGAATAGCGGCACAATTCATCTTTATAAATGGTTTTTCTGACCTGTTTGAGAGCTGGTATATAGCTTTTGCAACAAGCTCTTTCCCGCTCCCGCTCTCCCCCGTTATAAGAACCCTTGCATTAGTTTTTGCAGCCCTCTTTATAATATCCCGGATCTCATTAATCTGTGGAGATTCCCCGATCATCTCGTCATCTATAAATGACATCTTTTTGAGTTTCAGGTTCTCTCTTTTAAGACGGACATGTTCAAGGGCGTTATTAACTGATGTAACAAGCCTGTCAAGCGAGGGAGGTTTTTCAAGAAAATCAAATGCTCCCATCCTTGTGGATTTTACTGCAATATCAATAGATCCGTGCCCGCTTATCATTATTACAGCTGTTCCGGGATAAAGTTTTTTGAACCTTTCAAGAAGTTCTGTGCCGTCAATATCTGGAAGCCAGACATCGAGTATCACCAGATCGACCTCATTCTTTTTAAGAAACTCAGCCCCCTCCTCACCTGTTTTTCCTGAAAATATAACATGACCTTCATCCTGGAGAATTGGCGCCATTGTCTTTATTATATTTTCTTCATCATCTATCAGTAGTATTCTGGCCATTCAACCCCTCTCTGTTAATAGGGAGCCTGATTATAAACTCAGCTCCCTCCCCCTCTATCGACTTGCAGTATATCTTTCCGTCATGTTCAAGAATAATTTTTTCAACAATAGCAAGGCCGAGTCCGGTTCCGTTCTTACCGAATGTGAAACCGGGATCAAAAACTTTTTCGATAAATTGCGCCTGTATCCCCGGCCCGTTATCTTTAATTATAATGTCCAGATAGCCCCTATCACTGTCAAGTTCACAGATAATTCTGATTTTGCCATTTTCGGACATGGCCTGAATCGAATTGCTTATAAGGTTATTGAGAGCCTGCCTCATAAGCGCCCGATCAACCGGTATATCAGGTATATTTCTCACACACTCTATCTCAAAAGTTATATTTTCATAAACCTGGAACAGAGCAACAGTCTCTTTTATAACAACCTCCATATTAGATAGCTCAGCTTTTTTTTCAGGAAGTCTCGCAAAATTATTAAAATTTCCCACCAGGCGGAGAAGAGCATTCACTTCGCTTATAATTGTTTCGCTACCTGTTAGTACGGCTTCATCCCTGGCTGGATTTCCCTCACGCACAAGTTTCCGCATCCTCTCAGCTGAAAGTCTTATAGGAGTAAGGGGATTTTTTATTTCATGAACAAGTTTTCTTGCCATATCATTCCAGGCTTCCAGTTTCTGTTTCTGGAACATAAATCTCTGGTTTTCATCAAGCTGTTTTGCCATTTTATTGAATGTGTCAACAAGTGTTCCTAATTCGTCCTCACTTCTCTTCCTGACAGATAACCTGTTATTCCCCAGCGCAATCTGCTTTGCAGCCTTTGAGAGATCCAGAACCGGCTGTGTTATATTCCCCGAAATATAGAGACTTATAATATATGCAATTCCTATTATTATTATTGAAAGAAGCATAAGAAATGATCCGGCTCCACTTTCAAAATATTCTATTTTTGTTTTAATTTCATTATAATCGCTCTTCGCTTTTCTGAATAGTTCATCAGAAGATTTTAAATCCGGGGGAACTACTCTGGCCACAATAACAAGCATTTTATCGAATCTGAAAGCACCACTTATAAAGTCGAGTCCATCGATTACCAGCCTGTCAATCCTGACTCCATTTACCCGGACGCTGTTATAAAATCCAACCAGCCTGTCTGTATTCAGATCAAATCCGTCGATATAACTCTCTCTCACTCTCCCTTCAGTTAAATTCGGCCTGTAAAATATAATTTTTGTCTCTCGCTCCTTACTGGCTCGGATCATCTGTTCAATCCATAATTCCGAAGGGCGGACAGTCCCATCCCGGAAAAAAAACCTGAGGGATTCAAGCTCTGCCTTTATATCATCCCCTATCTTGATATACATGTCATGAGAGATATTGACAGATTTATCAAGAGCCTCCATTGTTGAGGAACTGTACATTCGGGAAAAATTACTGCTGAAATAGCTGCTTGTAACAATTATAATCGGCATGGCCGAGAGCACTGCTATAAACACAAAAGAGAGAGTCATCTTTTTTTTGATGCTCTCCCTTATATCTACAGACTCAATATTGAGATTTCTTCTGAATGATATAACAATAAAATAAATACCCGCTATAACAGGTATTGTTATTATTGTTGTAATAAAGAAATTTTCATCCACAAGCCCGGCTTCAAGCCGTCCGGGATATAATGAAATTATCAAAACAGTTGTAAGCAGGATGATCCCTGACAGGAAGAGAATATCCTGCAGGGTGTTGCTCCTGGTTTTCATTTTACCATTTGTAGGCAAAGCTCAATCCTGTCATCTGTATATCATACCCTGAAATCTTTCTCAATCATGTTTATCAGATAATTAACAAGCTCACTCTCGCCCTCGCCATTAGCCCTGATTGTCAGCTTCGAGCCTGAAATAATGGCAAGTCCAAGAACTGACATTATTGATTTAGCGTCAGCCTCAACATTATCCTTTATCAACATTACTTCGCAGGGATACTTCATCGCTTCCCTTACTATCATCATGGCTGGCCTTGCATGAATCCCGGCATCGCTGTTAACTACGACATCCTTTTCAACCATTACTTTTGTCCCTCTGTTAATATCCATTTTTTTATTTTTTCATCAAGTTCACGCGCGGAATTAATACCTATTTTTTTCAGTCTCTGATTAAGGGCGGCGGTTTCTATGATAACGGGTATATTTCTCCCCGGCCTTACAGGTACGGTTATATATGGTATTTCAATATCGAGTATATTATATTTTTTCTCATCAAGCCCAAGTCGGTCATACTCCTTAGTTGAATCCCACTCTTCAAGGAGAATAACCATTTCGATCCTCTTCCTGTTACGGACAGATCGAATCCCGAAAATTTCCCTGACATTGACAATACCTATTCCCCTTATCTCAATGTGATGTTTGAGAATTTCAGAGCCCGCCCCCATAAGGAGAGATTCATCTATTTTCTTTACTATCACCATATCGTCAGCGACAAGCCGGTGCCCACGTTCTATCAATTCAAGAGCAGTTTCACTCTTCCCAACCCCGCTTTTACCCGTAAGGAGAACACCAACTCCAAAAACATCAACAAGAGTCGCGTGAAGAGTAATACTCTCAGCAAAAATCTCATCTATCACATGAACAAGCAGTGTTATGAATCTGGTTGTACCGCGCTTTGAAAGAAAGATAGGTACATTATTTTTTTCCGCATATTCCAGAAAGAGTTTATCAGGAACATATTCATGGGTAAAAATGCAACATAA
>CAZVFJ010000289.1:0-4214 GCA_964625825.1 uncultured Leptospirales bacterium
AAAAATGTAAAGTACCCGATGATCTCAGACAGATCAGGATCTTTCAGCAGGACCCTGGGAGTTTATGAAAGCTCAACGGGTACTGCTATACGCGCTTCATTCATAGTTGACCCTGATGGTTTTATTGTTGCAGTGGATTACTCTCACGATTCAATCGGGAGAAACTCGGGAGAACTTCTGAGGAAGCTGGACGCAGCTATCGCTGTGCGAAAAGGGGGCGGAGGAGTGTGCCCGGCGGGATGGACTGAAGGCAAAGAACTGATTAAAGAAAAATAGGGGATAATATGAAGATTAAAATTACTATGATAATAGCAGCAGTTATAGCGGCTTCTTCACTACAGGCTCAGCAGGGGAAAGGTAAAGTATTTTATTTCTACGCGGACAACTGTTCTGCATGTAAACAGGCGCAGGCCTTTTATAATAAACCTGAAAGTCTGAAAGATGGAGGCTCATGGATTCATAACGGGATTACATTCATCGCATATAAAATCGCTGATTCAAATAACCAGGTCATAACGAAAAATATTAATACTCTTAATAATATGTGCGCGTTAATAGGTAAGAGGAAGGGCGACAATAATTTTATCTATTTCAGGCGGGATGTTTATGAGTATTATAAGCACAAGGGGCTCCCTTATTTCCGTAAAGAGGAGAAGTATTCGAGAAAAGATGAAGCTTTCCCTACCCCGATTTTTGTAATCGGAGAGAGGGTGGTTCTTGGTTTTAACCAGGACCTCGTACAGCAGGCATTGAATGCCGCGAAATAAAATAGTTCTTGCATAACCTGGTGCCCTGAATTATTGTTTATTTTATAAAACAGAGCACCCCTTCATGAACAGTAATGATAAAATAAATTACTCATCCATCCGGATTATAACCGGCAGTGAAGATCTTGCCGGTTATCTTTCAAGCCTCAGGGGAAAAGGTATAAAAAAAATTGCCTTAGATCTTGAAGGCGACCAGGGACAGATTAATTACAGGTACTCCATCTCTATCATCCAGTGTTTTGACGGAGAAGTTCCCGTAATAATCGACGTTATTAAAACAGGAAACACCCCTTCCCTCCGGGAACTTCTCACAACCGATGACATAACAAAAGTTATGTTTTCATCTGAGAATGATTTATACATGACACAGAATGTTCTTGGATGCACAATAAAACCTCTCAGGGATATAGCTGTTGCACAAAAACTTCTCGGGATGAAAATAAATATAGCAGAGTATATTGGAGTAGAGAAAGAAAAGAAACACTCATTCCAAAGAGCCAACTGGCTTAAAAGGCCTATAAAAATTGAGCTTCTTAATTATGCGGTAAATGATGTTGTGATGCTGCTGAAAATAGCGGATGACTTAGAAGCCTCTCTAAAAGAAAAAGAAATTTATGAAAAATATGAACAGCTCAATTCCGGGATATCTTCAAAAAATTTCAAGGTTAACCAGTTTTTCCTTTATAAAGATAAATTTCCCGGCTACAGGAGAATGTCCTCTGAAAAAAAAGAGATAAGCAGGATACTCTGGATATTCAGGGAAATGATTGGTGAACATTACAACTGCCCCGTGAGTTATCTCCTTACAAAAAAGGCTATGTTTGATATTGTTACCGGTGAAGAGGATATTCTTGTTAATCTCTGTGATGAACTGAACAGGAATAGAAAAAGAAAAATTGATGAAGACCTTATAATCAGATACTATGAAAAAGCTAAAGCCTACTCCAGAAAGAAAACAAAATAAACCGCCATCCCGCAATATCCGATAACTCAACTTTGACTCAGAGTATACCCAGAAACTCCTGATAATTCACATCACCGATAGGATCGATATTACTGATCATGCAGCCGACCATGAAAAAATTATTTATCCTGTTTATATTCATTACCCTGGCCATCATTGTTGCCCGTTTCTTTTCCGGCATAAATACCGTAAAAACAACAAGCTCGTCCTCCCTGAAGTGTCTCATAAACGTCCTTTCCCTGAAAAGTATTCCGACACCGGAAGATGAAAAATCTTTAATAATCATTGAATCTTCTGATGGCCTGAAAAGAAGCATATCTCCTGAAACCGATTCAGAAAAAGCAAGAGCCAGTCTTTTGATGCTGGTGAGGGCTTCAACCGGCAGTATATTTACATGATTTATCTGTACATAGCCGAAAGGCATCATTCCCTTATAAAGCAGAGGAACAATTATCTCTGAATTGAAACGTCCATCTTTCAGCAAAGGATCTGAATAATAAACTTCATTCATGTACCTGTTGTAATCTATAGAATCGAGACCCCCCTGCCTTATTTTTATTGCCGGGATAAAAACAGGTTTTCTATCCTGCATCATCCACTTCATCCTGCTGTCAGATTTTCTGTCTCCCGCAAGATAAATTCTTACATATTCAAATTTTCCTTCCAGTTTTCCGGCAATCTCTGAACGAATCCACTCGCACCTGCTCCTGTTATGTCGAAAAGATTCTTCTACCACCGAAGTTGAAATTATATTTGTTATAAGCGCTTTCTTCCCTGTTTTTTCATCTGTATTTCTGCGTTCCTCCTTTCGCACTGCTTTGAAAATCTGGATACCCTCCGGTTCAAATATTAATAGCTCGGAGTCTTTCCCGTGAGGAACAACATGCGTATAATAAATTTCATCATCATATCTTGTATAAATAGCAGAAGCATGAATTTCATAATCAGGCTCAGGAAGTCGTATATATATTTTGTTAGACTCAAACCTCACAAAATCAACTTTTATATTAAAATCCTCCCCCCTGAGCATAACCTGGTTTTCGGTAAAAAGAGTATTAAAAATATCCGAAAGCGCCTTTTTGTCTGTTATATGTCTGACACTATCGATCTTCATACAGTATCTATCCCTTTCCCCCGACTGCTGTATTAATAATGCAGCAGAGTACCATTATATTGAGTTTGTGAGATAAATTATAATAATAAAAAGAGGCCCGGGCAAATTATATATGTACTATCAGAAGTTATAAATAATTAAGTGTTATTATATACTAACACTTAATTATTGAATTTAGGATTCGAATTAATGACTAAAAAATAAAGAATTTTACAGCTCCTCCTGCAAGGACAGAAAAAAAGATCATTCTCCCCGTATCGGGATTTTTCTTTTTTATCCCACCCCATATAACAGCTGTTCCAAACATGAGTAAAATAAGAAGAAGGGAAACTGCAAAACACTCAGATACTCCGAAACTCCTGTTTACAATACTTTCAAGCGTCCTGCCATTCCAGAGATTTCTATATATAAGCTGAAGATGAAGCCAGTAAACAAGGAGTGACTCTCTGCCAACGTTGAGAAATACAGATTCCGTTTCTCCGCATTTCTTATAATAATTATGAAATATACAGAGCAGAAAGACTACTATGGCAATACGCTCAGTAAAAAAAAGGGGGCTCGATTTTATCTCATACCAGGGCTGAAAAGAGAGCCAGGTCACAGCCGCCAGACATGCAACTCCTATCCCGGCTGAAATCTTTAACGACATTTTCATAAAGATATCCTCACCGCCGGATGCCCTGGCTTTAAGATAGAAAAGCGAGAGTGACGCGCCTCCGAATAAAAATCCGAGCCAGGGGAAGAGCGGGAAGAAAGAACCGTTCACCTCATTAAAATAGCAGGCGAGGGGGAGGGGCATATACCTGCTAAAGTCTACATTCCATATTAATGGGGTAAGTGCTATAATCATAATTGTCATTGAGTTTACAATCACACCGAAGAGCCTGTCAGATTTTATAAAGATCCGGAGCAGGAAGAGTATCAGGATACCTGAACCTGTACACTGAAGAACATCCACATTATAAAAATGTTTCATATCCTCCATACTTGCATAAATTATAATATTTCTAAGAGAGTAACACGGGACATGAAGGAGATAACCCACAAGAAAAATCAGCCCGATACGCCCCAGTCTTTTTCTAAAAAGTTTACCAAATCTGCGGAGCTCATCAAGCCTGCTACCGGAAGAAAGGATAAAGGCAAACCCTGCAATAAAGATGAATGAAGGGGCAACCATACCGTTAATAAAATTCAGGAATGGAAACCATATTTCAGACCGGAGTTCCGGCCTCATAAAAGTATTCACCACATGAACTTCAATCATTATTGTCATAGCCCATGCGCGAAGAAGATCAACGTAGAGAAATCTTTCTTTTTGCGGAGTCATAATCAGCAGGCACCTTAAATAAATTTCTGATCCGCAAAAATA
>CAZVFJ010000290.1:0-4172 GCA_964625825.1 uncultured Leptospirales bacterium
ATCCCAGGTAAGAGTTCCATAATCGATGCTGAATTTTTTAAAATTCTCTTCGGATTTTATCGGTTTGAATACATCACCACTCGAAATATAATCAGCAAGATTAACAATACCTGATTTACCATTGCTGAATGTTAATTTAATTCT
This sequence comes from uncultured Leptospirales bacterium, assembly GCA_964625825.1. Taxonomy (GTDB): domain Bacteria; phylum Spirochaetota; class UBA4802; order UBA4802; family UBA5550; genus UBA5550. The sequence continues at coordinate 145 of CAZVFJ010000290.1, forward strand.
ATATTTTTCTATGTAAACAGCATCAATAATATTAAAATACATAATTCCTCCTATTTAAGTGGTTCAATTTTAAAAGTATGTTTTTTGTTGCACGCAAGTATCCAGTTGTCCATTAATTCAGATTTATGAATCGCAGTCCATTCGATTAATAGGCCAAGAGCTTTCGGAGGGAAATCTCCTGCAATAATTCTGAAATTTTCGATATCAACGAGTATTTCGAACTCATTATAATATGCATGGTAATGGGGTGGAGTGTGATCATCTGTAAAAATTCTGACGATGATTCCATAAAATCTGCTTATCTCCGGCATGACTTCTCCTGTTGATAAAGTTATAGTGAATTTATCTAATACTAAAAAAAGAACAAGTAAAATATTTAACAATAAATCAAGTTACATTAGATAAAATGAATGTCGGCAGATCGACGAGGGAAGATCTGAAATACGGAATAAAATTATATCCAGATTATTTAAAGAGTTTAACCTTATTGCGCAATACGGAATTGGAATTCCGTTGAATAATCCCCCCTTTCCAAGGGGGGTGCCCGCAAGGGCGGGGGGATCTCAGCGATAGTGAGCCTGTCGTCTATGAACCGGGTGGGGGGATCTCAGCGATAGTCCCGGCTATGCAGAAAAATTTCCTTCTCCGATACTGATCGATCCCCCATCTGCTGGTGCAGATTGCCCCCTTGAAAAGGGGACGGTGAGCCTGTCGAACCGGGCGGGGGGATCAGAAAGAATGGTGCAAACCGGACATTTTGAACACGATAAAGATTTTAGTCTTGATAATCTTAAGGGGATGTTGATAGATCATTTTAATAGTGTGGATTTTGCCCAATCTTAATAGAACACAATATATGGAAGGTTAATCATTGAACTACATAAAATTTTTCTGGAAGCCGATTCTCTGGGGCCTGATTGTTATTTTGTTATCTGCGATAGATACCACTAATATGAGCCGGCCGTGGTTTCTGCAAATACCTAACCTTGATAAAATTGTACATTTTACTCTCTATTGCATTTTTACTTTTCTGCTTGTCTTCGATCTGCAAAAAAGCGGGGTCGCGGGCAAATCCGCGGGAATTATTCTCCTCCTCGCGTTCTCGGCAGCGGTCTTGTTTGGAGGTGGTATGGAGATTATGCAGATGATCCCCGCGTTTCACAGGGACGCGAGCATATCTGATTTTTACGCAAATATGGCAGGCTCTGCCGCGGCAGTCTTACTCTTTATCCCTGTAAATAGAATAAAATATATTACTAAATACTGACTGTAAAGCCTGTGAAATTTTCTGTTAATAAAAAAATATCCTGTATCATTGTCTCGTTTATGCTTATTTATCCGCATTTTTCTGCTGCCGCAGATTTGTCATCTAATCAGAAAATCACTGCTGAACATGCTGCATTCCGTGCGACCTACGAGGTCCTCACTCTCCCCGGCGATGAAAGTATGGGGCTCCTCGGCCTTAACTATCTTATCTCTTTAACTCCCTGGCTCTATTCAGGGCTCGCGGTTTACAGCGCAGAGTCTGGTAAGCGCGGGGGGTTCTTCACTGGTGGCCTTGATGCCGGGCTGATGTTCAATATCTTTTCAGGGCTTAACCTCTGCGGAGGTTTTTTTGCCGGTGGAGGCGGTGGCGGTGCGGCTCCCCAGGGTGGAGGGCTTATGCTGCGGCCCTATGCCGGGCTTATATATGACTTTGAATTTTTTAAACTGGGGGGAGGCGTGAGCAGGAATATCTTCCCTAACGGGGATATAGACAGCACCCAGTGTTATATGCAGCTTGATATCCCTTTCACCATTATTTTTGCTGCCGATAGCAAAAGTGATAAAATTGACCTGAGTGATGAGGATACAGAGTCCCGCGGGGTCTCGTATCACAGGATAAGCGCGGTATATGAGACATACACCCCTTCCGGGGAAGCAGTGACAACTGACGGCAGCACTTCGCAGAAAAGTTTCGGCCTGGCCGGTATTACCTGGTCAAATACGGTATCCGGCCCGTTTTTTCTCTGCTTTCAGTCCGCGGGCGCGATGAAGGGTGAGTCTGACGGTTACGCGGAGCTTTTTCTCGGCGGCGGTTTACGTTATTATCTTACAGAACATATCGGTTGTGAAATAAAAGCCTCAGCAGGAGGGGCCGGCGGAGGGCGTGTGGATACCGGCGGCGGTTTTATTTACAAGGGAAATGCCGGCGGCTTTGTCTGTTTACCCGGCGGGGTTGTCCTGTCAGCTGAAGGGTGTTATGTTGATGCTCCAACCGGTTCATTCAGCGGAACAGGTTTTATAATTTCCCTTGGCGGGGAATTTGATATATTTTCAGAAGGCTCCGGCGTAATGCCTGTTTCAGAAGGCGATATCTTCAGGCCGGGGAGGTGGCGAATACGGCTCAGGAATAAAACTTATCTCTCGTCAGAAAATATGAGGAAAAACAGTGATTCTGAAGATGATGTGAATCTTATCGCTTTCGCGCTTGACCGGTTCTTTCATGAATATTTTTATATCTCCGGGCAGGCTGTCGGGGCATATGCCGGCGGAGCGGGCGGTTACGCCGAGGGGCTTTTTGGCGTGGGGCTCATCACGGGTGATATTTTTTACGGGGCACGGTTTTTTGCGGAGGTTTCAGCCGGAGCGGGCGGAGGCGGAGGGCTTGCCACTGACGGGGGCGCTGTAGTTTATCCCTCGGCGGGGGTTTCATGGCTCATCGGTGAAAGCGTGAGTTTAGAGATTTCAGCGGGGCTTGTCAGGGCCCTTAAGGGAGAGCTCTCCGCTCCTGTTATAGAAGCTGGATTAGGGTACCGTTTCGCTTTTTTTGAGAGAGAAAACCGACGCGCGGATGATTAATATCAGTATGTTGATACTGAATTTGCTTCTATTTTTATCACTTCAATGCAGTCTCTGCAGTCTTCTTTAAGCCTGGTTATGTAATCTATAAATTTTTCGCATGTCACGTTTTCACCCATGATATAGTATTCCACTGAACAGCTTTTCCGCAGGAATGTGGCTTTATATGCGTTCGCGTATTTCACTTTTTTATGGAGAAGCTGTATATCATACAAAGGGGTACCTTTGATGTCGGGATTGGTTTTTTTCAGTTCTTTTTCTATATCCTTCAGTTTTCTTTTATCAAAATAATATATGGCATTTGTCATTTCGCCTATGTTTTTAGAGCATCTGGTGTTGTGGATCGAATTACATTTCTGTATTATTCCCGTGTCAAGTTTAAGCGGCATCGGCCATTCTCTCTTAATCTCTACCCTCTCCGCGCAGCCCGTGAGAAGGGTAATTAAAACAGCGGCAACCCCGATTATAATGTTTAACTTTGTAATATTATTGTGGCGCATAATTCTGCTCTTCATTATATGATTAATAAAATAATATCTTTACCGGTTGTTTCAATTTATTCTCAGTAATAATTCATAAAAATATATTTTAGTGAAAAAAGATAAATCCGGGAATAAATACAGGTTAATTATCAGTATTTATTTATATAAACAGTGTGAATGACGTGCCGGCTGTCCAGAAGAGTGTATCCTTTTTGATAATATGAAGCTGGGCAGGGCTCGGGTCATCATCATAATTGTCGCTCCCGTCAAATCTTATGTATGTTTCAATAATACATCTGGTAAACCTGTATGCAGTTTCAATTGAAGCGAAGGAGCTGTATACTGTCGGCTGGGGCGCTTTATGTTTTCTGACGTTGTTGTCCCTGAGCAAAAACTGGTACCATCTTTCGAAAAGGTGCCCCCCCTGATAAACAGGGCTTTTGAAATACCCGAGCCTGTATTCAAAGGATAATTTTTCGGTGATATACCAGTGGTGGCGTAATATAATGCTTTCTGTGTCACGCCCATACGGGTATCCGATTGAGAGCCCCTGGTATGTGTAGCCCTCAACAGGGTAATTGTGGTTTACAAGGTAGCTTTCGTTTGTCACAACATATTCAAGCGCGATAAAAGCCCTGTTAGTTATAAAATTAATCCCCAGCATATGAGACCTGTCCCACAGCGGGAATGTCCAGTCTCCGGTTC
>CAZVFJ010000291.1:0-4060 GCA_964625825.1 uncultured Leptospirales bacterium
AAAAAAACCAGCTGATGAAATAAGAGCTTTATATATATATAGTGTTAATTCAACTGCAATACCTGTTGTTGAATGAACTACAGACGAAATTATAATAGCCGTTAATGAAATATACATAAAAATTGTCACAAGCGGGATCATAATAATATTACTTAACAGTGATATTGTATTAATCTGATTAAGATGAATTATAATAAGCGGAGTTGTAAATAGTTGAGCCGAGGCTGTTATAGCCATTGAATTTTTCAGAAAAGAAGGGAGCCCGCTCATCGATTTTTTAAATATATTGTAAAAAAGTATTATACCTGCTGTTGCTCCGAAGCTGAGCTGAAAACCAATGCTGAAAATTTCCCATGGAGCCGCAAGAATAATTATACTACCGGTAAGCATAAGGGCATTAAAAGCATTATTTTTCCTGTAAAGGAAAAACTGAAATACCAGGAGTGAAAACATCAATGCAGCTCGAAGAAGTGATACCGGCAGATCTGTAATGAATAAGTAGAGTATAACGTTAAAAAGAGAGAGCAGCATAATCGGCCTACGCCGGAAATTAAAAAAGAGAAGTAAAAGAGGAATACCTGCAAAAATTCCAACATGAAGTCCGGATGCTGCGAGAAGATGCAACGCGCCTGCGTTACGAAACATTACAGTAATATTTTCAGAGATAGAACTTCTATTTCCGGTAAATAAAGCTTTAATTACGCCTGCCGTGTTTTTTCTGAAAAGCTGATCAATTTGTTCATTAAGTCCGGATTTTATTCTCTCCCTGAACCCGGGACTATTTTTTGATATAACTGTAATATCGTCATCATAAATTATTGATGAGTAATGTATGCCTCGAAGGGGATAGCTGGAGTTCCAGTCCTCTGTGCCCGGATTAATTTTCATAATTTGTCGGTGTATAAATATTATATCTCCGGAGTTAAATGAAATATCACCTCTATAAAGAAGGGCAACGGTGAGCCTGGTATTGTGAGATGGAAGGACTGTACAGGCGGTAATTTGAGTCGAGCCCCTTCGCCTTTCTATGCTTTGTATTTCGGCCTGAAAGTGCTCTATTGAACCCGGCATATGAGTTGAACTGGTTATCCCGTTAACATGAAAAAAAATCAGGAGAGGAATAATTACAGCAAATGAAATAATAATAATGATTTTGTTTGTGGAAAAACTGTTTCCTTTTTTGAAGAAAGCTGAGTATCTTTTTACGCATGAAAATGTGGAGGCGAGAGTTATAATTAAAAAGAATAGTGCCGAATAGATTTTTGTAAATGAAGATGAAATTAAATAGTAAGAGAGGACTGTTGAAAAAGCAATAAGAGCACACAACGGGAGTGAGGGGACAGTAATCCTTTCTGAAATTTTTTTATATTCTTCCAATTTTAAAGACAAATCCCATATCGCATCCGAACGAGTTAAATTTTGTATCATCACCCATTGCGAATGTGCCATATTTAGCAAAAATATCAATGAAAAGTCTGGTGTCAACTGATGTTGAAAACATGGTGGTTAATGGGAAATATAGTCCTGCACTACCATTATGTTCACTGCTTGAAGGTGGTGTCTCCATGTATATTCCTAAGCCACCACCTGCGGATATGAAATCATTGATTTTATAAAGATATTTTCCGGCAAGAAGAAACTCAAGGCATGTTAGTGTCGTGTCATATGAACTGTATGAATACTTTGCCTGAAAATCACCACACATATTCGCAGCAAGTATCTTAAAAGTGACTCCTCCTGCATATGTAGTACCGGAAACTTTTTCTGTCCTCTGCTCGTCATCAATCCAGTCACTGTATTCTGCCGAGTTGTTAGAAAAAGAGAGCATCGGACCAATGTAAGTATAGTTCAGCGAGGACTCTTCACGAATCTCCTGTGAATAAGAGGCCGACATTGATACTGTGATTAAAAGTATAAAGATTAGAAACTTAACTTTAAACAAGTTCTACTCCTGATTTTACTTTATATTTAGAGGATTTCTTACCACCTGAGCGTTTGATGGAACATTAAAATCAAATATACTTGGTATAACCGCATCTGTCATGCTTATGTTGGAAAGAGAAAAATTATATGTTCCTCCATTTTTTGATTTTAATATCGCCTTTTTGAGAAAAAAGGTTGAATCAACCATAAGTATTATTTCAGTGAAAGATTTTTCATTATTCTTTAGCTTGATTGTATATCCACCTGGGCCCTGAGCAGTAACTATAGCAAAATATCCCGATGTAAGTGCGGCAATTCCTCCTGACCCTCCACCGGAAAGATCCTGAATGCCGCATATATTACTCCCTGAAGAGTATACCCATAAACTCTTCCCGTTCGATACAATTGTTTTACCACCAGGAGAACTGAATTTAATATATATCTTTCCAGGATTCATATACTTGAAAGCTCCTGTATATGTTTCTCCGGTCGAATTAGACCAGGATATAATACCTGTAAGTTTGCCAATACTGTTCATTCTTCCTCTGAATTGTGAAACGGCTTCATCCCCTGTTATTGCGTATGAAGCACGTGTAATTGAGAGTATAATGAAAAGTATTAACGTAAAAGATGATGTTTTTTTCATAAACTTTAAATCCTGTATATTAGACGAATGATTTCATCTTCCTGTAAAAAATTTTCTGTAAAAATACTTTTAATAGCGTTATTTTTCAAGAATTAAATAGTGATAGATCTTTTTTTGATGGAAGGAAATAATTAAATATGATATTCAGTTTTATATGATCAAATGAAAACGTTTATTATAAACAGGAATTGGGATGAAAAAACTTCTTATTTTACTGATTTTTATACCTCTTATGTATGTTTCATACAGGTATAGCGGCATGGTCAACAGATTTTATCTGAAGGGTTATTATAACCTGTTTTATACAGAGGATGAAATTGTCCAAAAGAGCTGGGAATTATATGATGATGGCAAGTATGAGAAACTGGAGTCATTTCTCAACCCTCTTCTGAATATTTACATATCAAATAATGAGATTAAAAGGATCGCGGGATTGAACTATGTAAAACTTAATGACCCTATAAGGGGAGCTGAACTTTTTGCCTCATCTTTTGAAAATGGCGGAGGGGAGAGTGCGGATATCATCAAGATAATAAAAATACTTTTCCAGGCCGGGCATTACGGAGAAGTGGTTTTTTTCTATGATAAGAATCTGATGAGGACAAATGTAAATGCAGCTTTTTATTATGGCGTTTCTTTGTATCATATTGGCAGGTATGATGAATCTTTAAAAAGTCTTGTCTATGCCGCTGAAAATGGATTTATTGGTGAAGAAATTGATTATTACACAGGGATAAATCTTGAAAAACTCGGAAGGCTTACTGAGGCTTTAGCGATGTTGAAATCTGCACATGAAAAGAATATGCGTAATAAAGATATAAAAATCGCACTGATCAGAGTTTATAGAAAAACTGGTGATTTTGAAATGGCTGAATCACTTTTAAGGAAGAATTAACAGCCGGTCAGAATTTTTCAGGTAGTTCGGTTGACAGTGAATTTATGATTTTACTTGATATCTCTTCAATATCCTGACCTTTAATTGCTGATTCTGCAACAATTAGTTTGTTGTCTTTAAAAGATAGGCATCGGAGCCATGCCTCATTTTTTCCCTCATTAAATCCTATAACTATAAAATAATCAAAAAGTCCTGTTTCAAAGTCCTTTATTTTTTTTGTAAGATTTTCAACGGTATTATCAAAATTAAAGGCATATTTATTATATATTTCTCTCTGTTCAATAAGTTCTCTGTAATATTTTACACCTGACCATGTGCCGTGTGGAAGCATAACGGCCGACCTGTCTGCTATTATACTGTAGCTGGCATTAGAAGTGTTAATAGTGTATAATGCCTTTATCTTATCTATATCAATATGTGTATATAATTCATTACCCTGAACAGAAGAAAGACGATAACCGTTTCGCATAAATGTATAATAAAGTATATTCAGTTCTTCACCCTCAATATTGGTTATTATACTTACCTTTGAATTCTTCGCAAGAGGTTTAATCCTGTAAAGCATTGAGCCGGATGCTATGTCTTTTATCCTGTAT
>CAZVFJ010000292.1:0-4060 GCA_964625825.1 uncultured Leptospirales bacterium
GATGAGATGACAGATGCTGTTGAAGATATTGATGAAATAGTCGGTCTTGTAAATACAGCCGTAAACAAGATCAGGGAAATAGCAAAAGAGCTGTGCCCTGTTGAAATAAGTCCCGGAGGTCTCCTCTCGGCAGTTGAGAGACTTAAAGACGAGGTGAAGAACCGTTCCAACGTGAATATACTCATCAAGTGGGACAGGGATATAAACCTCACTGGCAAACTCGAACTCTCCAATATTTATTATATAATAAGGGAAGCGATAAAAAATTCAGTAGAAGTTAATAATGCAAAGAATATTGTTATAACCCTTTCCAGAGACGGGAATATCGGTATAATAGATGTTATGGATGATGGTAAGGACTATGATGATATTGACAAGGAGCAGAACAGCCTTTTCCGGAGTATCATAAGATATAGGTCATGGCTGATAGGCGCGTCAATCGAGATGAAGAGTAATCCCGGGGGCGGAGTTACGGTTTCATGCAGATTTAAACTTAGTGGTGAAATACTTCCGGATGAAGAGGCAATTACAGGGCAGGGAAACAGGAAGCCGAAGGGGCGGGCGAAATCTACTGTTCTCCTTGTGGACTCGCATCCTGTTGTGAGGCAGGGCCTTAAGCAGATTCTTGAAATAGAAAAAGATATCGCTGTCGTAGGGGAGACCGGTAATGCGGGGGAGGCCCTGAGACTTATCGGCAGGCTCAGGCCGGAGATAATGACAGTTGATATTTCACTGAGCGGAACAGGTGGAATAGATCTTATAAAAGCCTGCCGGGAAAGGTATCCGACTCTTCCTATACTTGTTCTTTCCATATATGAAGAATCTCTCTATGCGGAGAGGGCTATAAGGGCAGGCGCGCGTGGATATATAATGAAGGATGAATCTCCTGCCGTAATTGTTAAAGCTTTGAGAACTGTTCTCGAAGGGAGACAGTATATGAGTGACAGCCTTAAGGAGAGGCTCCTTGATAAACTATACTCACCCGGTACTGATGAAGCATCCGAACTGATAGATTCTCTTACAGACAGGGAATACGAGGTATTTCAGCTTATCGGTCACGGACTTGGGAACAAACATATAGCAGATAAGCTCAGTATAAGTGTAAAAACCGTTGAAAACTATCGCGAAAAAATAAAAACCAGGCTCAATATCAATTCCTCACCGGATTTAATCCAGTTTGCTGTTCAATGGATTAATAAAAGGATCTCGTAGTTATAGGGGAATTCCCCCTTATATTTAAAAGTTTTTTCCCCTATTTACAAAACCTCATTATTATTCGTATTCTATAGCAGATTTGATTAGTTTTAAGTTATGTATATGGTTATACTGATTACCATACCTGCATACGCATGTATAAAATCAGTTCTTCCATGTAAGGTAAAATGAATACTGGCTTAGAGGTTGGATATGGATTATAAGTCTGGAGTATGTAATTTCTGCGGTACAGGATGCGGGAACTTTCTGAAGATCACAGATGGTAGAATTACGGGTGTTTATTCCTCCCGCAACCACCCGGTAAGTAAAGGAAGACTGTGTGTCAGGGGATGGCATATCCATGAGTGGCTGATGACAGATCAGCGGATAGATGCTCCCATGATCAGGATCGACGGCTCATTAAAGAAAGTGAGCTATGAAGAGGCAGTTAACTTCATGATGGAAAAGATGTCGGGATATGTCGGGAATGTTTCAGAAAAGGTCGGCTTTCTCGCTTCACCGAGATCATCAAATGAAAATAATTATCTTTTCATGAAACTCGCAAGGAGCGTATTTAAAACAAATAATATCACTCTTGATTCAGAATCGGGCCACAGGGCAAGTCTGAATGTGTTATCAGAGGGAACAGGATTCGCCGGAATGACCGGTTCTCTTGAGGATATCGCGAAGACAGATTTTATACTGGTTGTCGGGTCGGACATTACAAAAATGAATCCGATAATCGGAAGTGAAATTCACAAGGCGCAGATGTCAGGTACAAAGGTCGTCACAATATGCAGTAGAAGTTCTCAGATTGCAAAGCTGAGTAATAAACATCTTCAGATAAAACCGGGTTCTAAAAAGGTTATCCTTGCTGCCCTTGCAAAGGCTGCGATTTCGGCAGGAGTGGCAGATGCAGATTATATCAGTAAATCGACTGAGGGATTTCAGGAATTTTCAAACTCGGTTAATAACCTTGATCCTGATAATATTGCTGCTCTCACAGGTATTGATTATTCCACAATAGCAGAGATTGCGGATGAACTCTGTAAATCGGAAACAGCAATGGCGTTCTGGTCTACCGGAATTTCCGGCCTGGAACAGGATGTTATAAGTTACATATACAATCTTTTCCTCGTTGCAGGTAAAGTAGGGAAAGAGAACTGCGGCGTTAATCCTATCGCGGGTATTGCAAATCTTCAGGGGGGATACGATATGGGAGCGGCTCCCGACCTTCTCACAGGATTTCAGAAGCTTGATAATGCTGAAGCAGCAGCGAAATTTGAAAAGGCCTGGCAAACCGTATTAAATAAGGAAGCCGGAAAAGATATTTATGATCTTCTTGCTGATAGAAAATCAGGGCTGAAAGCTCTTGTTGTTGCTGAACATGATGAAGGTATTATCAGATATGAGAAAGAGATCGAAGATCTCGATTTTGTAGTTTATTTCGGGTCATACGATAATCCTTTTATAAAACACGCGGATGTCGTGTTCCCTGTCGCGGCCCTCATTGAGGATAGTGGAACATATACAAATACAGAAAGAAGGGTTCAGCTTTCACAGAAACGCATTGAGCCTTTTGAAAACGTGCTGCCGGGATGGAAATTATTCCCGATGATAGCAGCTAAAGCATCGCAGAAATGGGAGTATAACTCCGCTGAAGATGTTTTCAAAGAAATAACATCCCTTACTCCTTCTTATGAGGGATTAACCTACACTAAGCTCACAGATTCAATGGGTATTCAGTGGCCATGCAATGAAAAGAATCCCGGCGGATGTAAAAGGCTCGATATAACAAAAACTGACAGGAAGTTCAGGTTCGCTCCTGTTTCAGGGAAGTATGATGTTCCTTCAGCTAATGCTGATTATCCCTTCCTTCTTATTGGCAGACAGGGTGAGCATTTCTGGCACCAGAATAACATAATGAAGAAGAGTTATATCCCGAAGAGGGAATACAATGCGACTCTTCTGGTTTATCCGAAAGGTTATGTCGAAATCTGCAAAGAGGATGCTCAGAAACTCCAGGTTCGTGAACACTGGACGGTGAAGATAATTTCAGCAAACGGTTTAATGAGGGTAAGCGTAAAAATTTCTGACGACGTTAAACCCGGAACGGCTTATGTGCCATACTTCATCCGCGAAATGATTACAGAGTTCCTTCTTGAACATAGAGCAGACATTAATAAGGGGGAGGACTCAATTATTCCAATCAGGATAGAGAGGGTATAATTTATGTATCTGATAGAAAAAAGTAATGTTATGAAGCTGGCCGATGAGCTTTCAAAATCTTATGAACTTTACGGCCCTGTTGTTGATAAGGAGACCAGGCAGGTTTTTTTCAGCAGGGTTGAAAACTCATCAGAGATCAGTCTTACTGCGGAGATACCGGATCTGCCTCCTAAAAATGCGGTCTTCCCACAGATAGAGAGGATCATGAAATATAAGTACGATAAAGACGCTAAAAAGGCCCTGGTCGAAGCTGATTATGATAAAAGTAACAAGGCCATCTTCGGGATCAGGCCGTGTGACCTGACAGGAATGATAGTACTCGACAGGTTCTTCATCGGGCAGGAGTTTGTTGACGAGGTATACAGGGAACACCGCAGAAGGATGTTCATTGTAAGCAATACCTGCGTTGTCCCATTTAAACAGTGCTTCTGCGTATGCACAGACAGCGGCCCCGCGGCAGATGAAGGGTATGACCTCAATCTTACTGAAATTGGAGATATGTACCTTGTTGAAGCCGGCAGTGAAAAAGGTAAAGCCCTCGCAGAAAAGATGGGGCTACAGAAAGCAGGGGACGAATACACTTCTCTAAAGAAGAAGGTTGTTGAGAAATCGATTTCACTTTTTGAAAAAGTTGCCA
>CAZVFJ010000293.1:0-4039 GCA_964625825.1 uncultured Leptospirales bacterium
AAGCTGCTGAAGCATATATTGAATATTCTTTAAAATTTCAGACAAGTATCGGGATTGAAAAACTCTGGGAATTCATCAGGTCCCTCAATAAATATGTTGATGAGTATAAACCGTGGCAGCTCGCCAAAGAAGGTGAAAATGAAAAACTCTCCTCCGTTATGCGTAATCTTCTTGAAGGAATATATGGCGTGGCGGTGCTTCTTTCCCCCGTACTTATTACTATTTCACCGGCAATTATATCCGCATTCGGCTCTGATCTGTCAGGTGTTGATATAAAAAAACTTTTAACTTTAAATAATCTGAAAACCGGTATATCTCTCGGCGAACTTGGGATACTCTTCCCTAAACTTGAGAAAGTTAAAAAAGAAGATAAATCTGAACCTTTAAAGGAAAATAAGAAAGAGAAGGCTGTAGAAGGATTGGTAGATATATCCGACTTCAGCAAAATTGATATAAGAGTTGCGGAGATTCTTGAAGCTGAAAAAGTTGATGGATCTGAAAAACTTCTATATCTTAAGGTTAATTCCGGCCTTGACGAAAGAAGAATTGTGGCAGGTATTGCACAGGCTTATTCTCCGGAAGACATCAAGGGGAGAAAGATACTTCTTGTGGCAAACCTGAAACCAGCTGAAATTTTCGGGCTGGAATCTAACGGGATGCTCCTTGCTGCGAAAAAAAGCAGTAAAGAGAAACCGGTAGTTATCTTTATTGATGAAAATATTCCTGTCGGATCGAAGCTGGGTTAAATTAAATGCTCCTGGGGATAATGGCTGATACACATAATGATATTGATTCACTTGAGATAGCTCTTGGGGTTTTCAGGAAGCGGGGGGTTAAAACACTTGTACATGCCGGTGATATAACCTCACCCCGTATGCTTGAATATATGGTGGAGTTCGATTGTTATATTGTTCTTGGTAACGGGGATCAGATTGATAAGGATTTAATAAACTGGAAAGCGTCTGTACTGGGCTTGAGGCCTGTTGAAGACCGGATTGAATTTGAATACGGTGGAAAAAGTTTTATGGTATTTCATGGCGACAACGTCCCTATGTACAGGAAGGCTGTCGCATCAGGGAAATACAATTATATAATTAAAGGCCATACTCATTATTTTGAAAATTATATTTCAAATGAATCAAGGATTATAAATCCCGGTGCAGTTTACAGGCACGACGAATCTTCAATAGTTATTCTTGATGTGGAAGCTGATAAAGTTGAGAAGATAGACCTTGAAGAAGCCTGATATTATTTTATCTTCTCAACTATTCTTTCAAAATCATCTAACGAGTAGTAGCTTATTTCAATTCTTCCTTTGCCGCCATTATGTTTGATTTCCACCTTCGTGCCGAGCTTTGAAATTAGATCCTCCTCCATCTTCTTTATTTGCGGACTCTTGACTTGTATCGCTTTTTGCGTGTTCCCGCCTGTTGCACTGTTTTCGCGTGAGCCGTTAAGCATAGATTCAAGCGCCCGGACAGATATACCTTTCTCGACAACTTCGGTATAAATTTGTATTAATTTTTCAGGGTCTTCGATGGAGAGGAGAACCTTCGCATGTCCTGATGTTATTCTTCTATCTACAAGGCCACTCTGGATATCTTCAGGGAGATTCAGGAGCCGGAGTGAGTTTGTGATAGTAGTCCGTTCTTTCCCGACTTTTTTTGCCAGATCCTGTTGCTTCAGTTTGAATTTGTTGATGAGGAGTCTGTATGCTTTTGCTTCCTCTATGGGATTGAGGTCTTCTCTTTGTATATTTTCAATGAGAGCCATGGTGAAGTTCTGCTCTTCGTCAGCCTCAATTACAATTGCCTTCATTTTTTTCATTTCATTCAGTTTGCAGGCCCTGTATCTTCTTTCACCTGCAACTATAATGAATTGACCGTCGCTCTCACGAACAATGATAGGCTGAATAAGGCCAACAGCCTTTATTGATTCTGCGAGACCGGTTATCTCATTTTCATCGAAAATTGTCCTTGGCTGATCAGGATTTGGAAAAATTTTATTAATATCAATCTCTCTTATCCTGTTTTTATCTTCCACTACTATGTTTTCAATTTCAGCAACAGGTGTGGGTGAAGTGGAGATAATTGCCCCGAGACCTTTGCCTAAAGCTCTTTTAGTCATTGTTAAGTACCTCTTCTGCCAATTTTTCGTAGGTTATACTACCAGGGCAGGTTTTATCGTAGAGCCCTATCGGTTTGCCGAATGAAGGGGCTTCTGAAAGTTTCACGTTTCGTGGAATAATAGAATTAAAAACTTTGTTCTGAAAATATTCTCTCACATCAGATACAACCTGTTGTGAAAGATTTGTTCTGGGATCATACATCGTGAGAACAACACCCTCAATCTTCAAAGCTTTGTTAAGATTTTCCTGTACCATCACAATGATACGAAGAAGCTGATTTATACCTTCAAGCGCGTAATATTCGCACTGAAGAGGAATAAGTACAGAGTCTGCAGCAACAAGACTGTTTAAAGTCAGAATCCCCAATGACGGCGGGCAGTCAATAAATATAAAATCAAAATGATTTTTTATAGTGTTAAGTTTTTTCTTGAGGATAAACTCCTTTCCATCCGCATCAAGAAGGTCAACCTGTGCTCCCGAAAGGTGTATATTTGAAGGGATTATAGAAAGACCGTCAATTTCGGTTTTAAATATTGCCTCTTCAATGGGAATTTCGTCAATCAATACTTCATAGAGGGTGGTTTCCATCTCCTCCGCGTTAACTCCAATTCCGAAACCAGCATTACCCTGGGGATCAATATCTATAATTAGGACTCTTTTACCCTTGTCAGCTAAAAAAGCCGCAACATTTACAGTAGTGGTTGTTTTACCCACTCCACCCTTCTGATTGGAAACGGATATAATCTTACCCATCTATGAATACCCCTTAATCAAAATGTCAGGATTTATTTGCTGGACCTGCTCCGCATACATACGCAGTATATTCGACTTGTTATAAAATTAATATCTTTAAATTAGGAGCTTTGCCCCTTGAAAGTCCTCCACAGGGTCTTCTCAGCGAGTGGGAGACATAGTTCCACAACAAGTATATTATATGAAAAAAAGTAAAACGGATTCTGTAAATAAAAAAATCGGTGAAGATTATTATTTTAACCTCGAAATTGCTACCTTTATAAATGCTGCAACAAAAAGAAAGCATATTCCGTAAAGGATATATTTAACAATTTTTATCACTACAGGTGGAATTTGAGCTCCACGGGCTGAAACTATAGAAAACATCTTCCATCTTTCGTTACTTCCCGGGTAAACTTCTATAAAACAGTAATCTTTTTTGGCTGATTTTATAGTATAATTTTGGGTTTTTTCATAAATTTCTTTGGATACTATGAGAGAGTTATTGCTGTCGTATATTTCATACATGAAGGGATTCCCTTCAGAAAGGAAATAGAAGGTATTTGTTCCGACTTCAAGATTGAAAAAATATCTCCTTGAGTGTTCTCCTCCAAGAAAGGCATCTATAATCCTCCCTTTTACATCCTGAGAATACTCTTCTGCAAGATTTATTGCTTTTTTTAAGACAGTATTACCCGCAATTCTGTATATGTTGAAGCGTTTGAATTCACTGTATACCGTGCTGTAGTAGCTGGTATAGAGGATCTCCCCGCCACCGTCTTTAATAAGTACACTTATAGGCCCTGATTTCTCACCTTTTGGTGTATTAAAAGCAGATTCTGATAGAATCTCTGCGTTATGGACATGTTTTAGTGTAATCCAGCCAGGGTATTCCATATATAAAGCAAACTTTTTTTTCATGCTGAACATGACGAGATCCCCGTTCATAGTCGCTTCGAGGCGTCCGGGTATCCCCAGAAAAGGGAAATCGTAAAAAAATTCAAAATTATTATAGGCGGGTATGAGCTGTTTATAAGCATAACCTGAAAAGTAAGCTGAACCACCCTGTTTAATAAAATGTCTAAGGTTCCCTGCGAATTTTCTTTCATCCAACTCAAAAAAACCTTTTGCAAGTTTTACAGAGGTTATCTCCTTCCCCTGCCAGCTTACTGCAAGGTT
>CAZVFJ010000294.1:0-4038 GCA_964625825.1 uncultured Leptospirales bacterium
ATAATTTTTCTTGATTCTGTTCTCTGTAAATAGAGATAGACCCTCTTCCATATCCCTTAAAGCACATATCAATATTATAAAATAACGCCTATTAAACGATATAAACGCCTGATTAAATCAGGATTTTTATTAGCGGGTGACCGGGCTCGAACCGGCGACGTTCAGCTTGGGAAGCTGACATTCTACCACTGAATTACACCCGCAAATAGAATGTAGACATTATAAAAACATGCCAGAGAATATCAATTTTTTTTTAAAACAGTAATATTTAATTTTAAAAAATATAAGGTTATTTTTAATTTTTACCCTTTCGGAATAAAAATTTTTACCTGACACGATATTAAAAGAGAGTAAAATACCGATGATTTATAAAATGTGATAAAAAAAGAGTTAAACAACTTACATTATAATGATTCTAATAAAAAATAATAAAGGCTTAATAATTTTAGCTTTTAATTTTCCTTTTTTTATGATTATCAGGGAGTAAAGACGCTGGATGTATTAATTGATGAACAGAATAGTTAAAATATTAAAAGTATATCTTCTGGTGGCCTGTATAACTATATTGGCATCTACAGCACCCGTTTTAACTCAGTCTACAGCTGAGATGGACAGGCAGGCCCAGGAGTATTTTAATAACAAGGATTTTTCAAAGGCTGTTGCGCTGTGGCTTAATATTCTTGATATAGAACCTGAAAATATAGAGATACAGAAGAAAGTCGAATTTTTGTATGAGATGAAACAGAAAAAGGACCTTGAGCTTGAGAAGGCAAAACTTAATTATAAACTTGCGAAGATAGAGTTAGCCCCTAATTTTAATGATAAGACCTCATTTGCGGACGCTGAAAAAAACCTTCAGAAGACGAAGGATAAATCAAAGATCGCCTTTGCGAGTTTTATAATCGCATACAGGATCGACTCCAGGGACCCTGAAATACAGCTTATAAGAGAGGATATGCAGAGGCTTGAAAAGGTTATTTCATCTGAAGATAAAAGGTTAAGCGCGAGCAGGGAACTTCGTGAAAAAGTGGCCGCGCTTCTCCTCCTGGCAAGGGATGCTATGGATGATAGCCGCTTTCGGGACGCGCTTGAAAACTGGAATTCAATCCTTAAACTTATGCCGGAACATATAGAGGCCGCTGAAGGTAAGAGACAGGCAAGTATTGCCATAGAAAATATAATCCGTTATGAAAGTATAAAAAAATTCATGGCAAGTGGCGTACTCCTTTTTAGTCAGGAGGAGTATAAACAGTCCCGGCAGGATTTTATGAGTGTACTTCAACTTGACCCTGAGAATAGTTCAGCCAGGGATTATATAGAAAAGATTGATGATAAGATAAACGAGAAGAAGAGATATGAACAGCGGCTCAGAGAAGCTGAGACATTTTACGCTTCTGGTATCAGGTACCTCCGGGAATATAAATATGATGAAGCGAGGGACGACCTGGAAAATGTTCTTTCTCTCATTGAAAATTACAGGGATACAAAGGAACGGCTCGCGAGCATACCGGGGCTTAAGGCTGAATATGACAGGAGGGCGAGAGAGAAGAAACTCCGCCAGATTGATGAAGAGTTTCAGAACGGGCTAATTGCTCTCGCGGAGTCGAGATACCAGGACGCCATCTCTGCTTTTGAAAATACACTGAAACTTGACCCGGGGAACAAACTTGCCCCGGTATATATCCAGAGGGCAAAGGATGCGCAGAAGCTTGTAGAGGAGGAGATTGTTGACGATAACTCTCCATATTATGATGTCGTGAATTCTCTGATAGTTTCGGGAACTCAGCTATACGATTCAGGAAAATATACTGAATCGCAGAACCGGTGGGAGCAGATACTTCAGCTCTTCCCTTCAAACAGGATCGCCAATGAATATATGTTTAAATGTGAACTTAAACTTAAACCTGAACAACGTGAAATAATGTTAAAAAAACTTGTTAATGAAGGTGAGGCTTTTTTGAAAAAAAGAGAGTATAGAAATGCCTACAGAAAATTTGAGCTTGTTAAATCCATTGATCCCGATTATCCTGATTTAAAGTCTCTTCTTGCCAGGTCTGAGAGGGCGCAGACTTATAGCAGCAGAGGGACTGTTGCGCAGGAGGATGTCGAGGAGATAGGTAGAAGGTTTAACCTCGGTATGTCGTATTACCAGAGAGGCGGGGAGGATAACATAAAGAAGGCGCTTGTTGAACTCAGATGGGTTGCTTCTAAGGACCCCGACAATATAAAGGCAGTAGTGAGTGTTAATAAGATAGAATCACAGCTCAGGATAGGAACATCTTCAGCAAAATCCGAGGGCTCAAGGCTCACTCCGGAACAGGAGAGGCTTGTTCGTAAATATTATTACAGTGGTATAAATTTTTATTCAAATAATGATTTTAAAAGAGCAATCGCGGAATGGAGAAAGGTTCTTGCTATAGATCCTGAGCATACAAGGGCAAAAAATAATATAAGAAAATGCCTGGTACTTCTTGGAAGGTGATAACTAATGAATGATAAGAACACAGCGGCCTCTGAATCTGAAGATTTGAAAACTTCGGGCAAAAAGAAGATAAGATTCGGCATTACACTCAAACTTTCACTTGCTATCATAACTCTTGTTTCAGCAATAATCATGACAATCGCGATATTTATTGTCTACAGGGAGAGCGCGATACTACAGCAACAGGTCTTTAATTTTGTAAAGAGAGAGGTCGTACACCTTCACAATACAGCACAGCAGACAATCGGGTTTGATGAACTCACCCTTTCGGATACAATTAATGAATTAAAAAAGATTGATTACTTCAGATATGCCTTTGTACTCAACAACAGGAATGAGATTATATACTATTTTGACAGGAGAGGTCCCGAAAATGAGACAAAGCATGAGGAAAGGAAAGTTCTCAATGACAATGTGCCCAGGCTCCTGGATGTAAGAAGTGATATGACATCAATCGATGCCACGGATTACGAGGATGAGTCCGGGGAGGGCAGAATATATGATTTTTCCAAACTGGTACTGAGCAGGATAGACAACAAAACAAAAGCCGGTGTTGTTATAATTGGAATGTCTGATAGTGTGATAAGAAATGAGATCGGGCATGTTAAAAAACTGATAATATTTATATTTCTTGGTTTTCTGCTGATATCGATAGTAGGTACAATTATGCTTGCTACGTTTATTATCCGTCCTGTAAAAAAATTAACTTATGGCGCGACAGTGATAGGCAAGGGCGACCTGAATTACAAAATCAAGGTCAACACATCCGACGAGCTCGGGAAACTTGCCGAAGAATTTAATCTCATGACAGAAATGATCCGCAATGCAAAAGAGAAAGAGATTGAAACACGTATAATGAATGAACAGCTTGAGATAGCAAGAGATATACAGGAGGGTTTAAATCCATCAGGATTTTATAACAAAAGGGGTATCCAGATTAAAGGATACACAAGGGCTGCCAAGGGTGTAGGCGGAGATTATTTTGATTATACGGATATTGATGATAACAGGGTTTGCGCGCTAATAAGTGACGTTTCAGGTAAGGGGGTCCCGGCATCTCTTGTAATGGTAATGATACGGACTGTTTTCACAACCTATATAAAGAGAAAAGATATAGACTGCTCAAGAGTTGTACGGGCTATCAATGATTCACTCAGCGCTGATTTTGCAATAGATAAATTTGCAACACTGTTTTTCATGATATATGACAGGGAAACCGAGGAGCTGTCTTTTTCAAACGCGGGCCAGGGGCCGTTATTCTGTTACAGGGCGTCACAGGGTGTATGTACAAGAACAACCCTGGAAGGTGTCCCTATCGGGATAATGGAGGAGGTAGAGTACAAACAGGCTAAAGTGAAACTCTATCCCGGAGATATAATAATTCTATATACAGACGGTATTACTGAAATGAGAAATCCTGAAAAGGAGGAGTATGGCCTGCATAGAGTTCGCAAAATGCTCATTGACCATCATGATATGACTGCCGAGGAGTTTACGGATTTTCTTGTCGAAGACGTGGACAAATTCAGAAACGGTGCATCTCAGCATGACGATAT
>CAZVFJ010000295.1:0-2205 GCA_964625825.1 uncultured Leptospirales bacterium
GGTGACGTAAAAAATTTTTTAATTAACCGGGAGGGGGAGGAGTGGCTCCGTATTCCGGTGAGTTACATGCTGAAACTGGCACTTGCTGATGCGGTGCGCGGGAGTGCTTTTATCCACCCTGTGATACGGAACAGCGGGGAGTGCTTTCTCGACTGCTACCTTAATGACAACACGTCGCCTGAAATAGTTTCATTCTTCCCGGTAAAGGGGACTGAAGGTTCATCAACTGCTGATAATATCAGTGACCAGAACCTTAAGAGCTTTCTCCTGACGCAGATGCTGGTGATGTACGCCAATAAGAAATTCGGGCTTTCAGCCCTGGGGCAGGATGTTTCGGTCTATTTTTCACCTCATCCTCCGGTAAGGCAGAAGAGGCTTAATGAAATAGTGACCGATTCATTTTACAGGGAACTATTTATGAGTCCCTGCCTTTCAGGGTGGGACAGGGGTGAGGATAAACACGCATACATGAACCTCTGTCACCAGGTCCTCTCCCGCAGCAGCCTCAATTCCGTTCTCAAGCTGAAGGAGGCCGGGATAATATCCGGCAACAGAGTGTTCCTGAAAGGGATCTCCAACATAAGCCTGGCAAACAACGGGACACACATAAGCATTGGGAGTAATAAGCTTAACGGGATTATGAAAAGCGGAGACCACGGTTTCGGAGCAATAAATGAGAAGTACTTCGGTGACCTTGCGATAAAAATATTCGAACACTTTATACCTCTTTTTTCAGGGACATATACTGCGGCGCCCTACCGCCTGGGGTTCGAGGATTTTCACCCGGAGAAGGTGCTGGGTTTTCTCTGTCATGAACTCGATTATACCTATGTAAGGATGATCTGGCGCAGGTGGCTCAAGAAGGCTGACATCAAGATCTTTGGCAACCCGGTTGTCCCCTTCGGTCCGGAGTGGTTTGAAAAAATCATGGCAGGATTCTTTCGCCTGAGGGGGGATTACGTCAATGACTTCAGGCTCATTGACTACCTGGTTGCGCTTCTCAGCACTGATGAGAGCCCGGCACTTAACGGGCTGATCGGTAACGATGAAAAGCTGAAACAGGACCTTGTATCAATGGGTATTTTTGACAGTAAAATGTCCGTTTATACACTCTACAGGTTAAGGAGCCTTGCTAAAAACGGGTTTACAGGTTTTGAAGGGAGGTATTATTCACTCTTTGAAAGTCCGGGTGCCGACATGAAGCATGCGGTGAATCTGCAGATACTAGTCACGGCGCTTGCGTACAGGTATATTTTGGAAGGAGAGGTGACTCACGCCTGCATCCCAGATTCACCTGAAACGGAAAGTGAAAGGAGGCAGATTCTCTTCGGGTCATCAATAGGGATACCCACCTTCTATGTTAAAAAGAACAACAGTAATGTGTTGATGATGAAGATACTTTCCCTGACAGCCAGGTGCAGGAACAGCGGCAGGTACCAGGGATACCTGAGAGTTCATAACGATGAGTATAAGAAGGCACTGGTGAAAATACTGAAAAGGGATGCTGCTGATCTTATAGAAAACATCGGCATGGAGGATACAATTAGAGACCTTGAACTGCGGGTAAGTGAGCCATCAGTATATTCCGCCGCAGCGAAGATAAAAGGTGGAATACTTGATCTAGCGGGAGAGAAAAGAACTCTTGATATGCCTGCTGATGAGTTTAATCTCTGCGCGGAGAAATTCTACAGGGAGAACCTGAGAGAGATGCATATGCGCGAGGCCCTTGAAGTCTTCGTAAAGAGCGTGAAGGAGATTGAAAGAAACCATGATTTACTCTCCTCTGAAATAAGATCGGCACTGGCTAACGTACTTAACATCAGGGGTGCTGTGTCATTTGTGGAATCACATGGAAGTGAACTGATAACGGGAACTATATCAGTACCTTTTCTTATGTCAGCAATACATCTCCTTCTTATAATACTGCATATCGATATGATAAATTGCTCGGCAGTTGAAAAAAAAGATGAACAAATTTTTAAATGACGGTTACAGAATGAAGCACCAGTACATTGTAAGAGAGACAGGAGTCGTGGCGGACGAGGAGTTCTATCATGATCGCCTTGTAAATTATATCTATTCCTGTATGAGAGAGGAGAGTTCTCTCTTATACAGACTTGTTACATCGAAGTGGATGTCATCTTTCATGGCATGGGTAAATTATGATTTTCCATGGTACTCTCCTTTAATAGGGATAGGAAGAGA
>CAZVFJ010000295.1:2215-4029 GCA_964625825.1 uncultured Leptospirales bacterium
AGCGGCAGATCAGATTTTCTGGAGAGATCGGGGATCGATATCTCTGAATTTTACGAACCTGTTGAATCTCTTGATACTGCGAGGAGGTTTTTTGAAAGAAAGATCACCTACCCGGAGTGCAGGCCAATGCCGGAAGATAACGGTGCAGTAGTCTCTCCCGCTGACGCCAGGGTATTGACAGGTACCTTTGAAACAGAGAGCCTTCTTTTCCTGAAGGAAAAATTCTTTTCACTTGATGATCTTCTGGGATGCGTCCGCGGATGGAGCAGCCTGTTCAGGAACGGCAGCTACGCCGTGTTCAGACTTACCCCTGATAAATATCACTACAGCCATGTGCCTGTGTCAGGTATTGTCCGTGACTACTACGAGATTGACGGAGCTTATAACTCCTGCAATCCGGGGGCTGTTATAGCTGTCAGCGACTCGTACTCAAAAAACAGGAGGGCGGTGACCGTGATTGACACTGACGTCAGTGGAGGCACAGGAGCCGGCATGGTCGCCATGATAGAGGTTGCCGCACTTATGATCGGAGATATTGTACAATGCTATTCTGAAACAATGTATGAACATCCCATGCCTGTGAAGCACGGGATGTTCATGAAAAAGGGCCAGCCTAAAAGCCTCTTTAGGCCCGGGAGCTCAGTGGATATACTGATCTTTGAGAAGGGGAGGGTGGAATTCGACAGGGATCTTGTTGAAAACTCCACGAAGGCAGGGGTACAGACGCGTTACATGAAAAGATTTACAAGACCGGTTGTAGAGACAGATATTAAAGTCAGGTCTTCAATCGGCAAAGCATTAAAAAGAGGAACAAAATGATTAATATACTTTTTCCGGTTGTATTGTGTTCAGTTTTATTCGTTATTTATTATTTCGCTTTCAGATCTCTTCCAGGTGAGAGGTGGCAGGTCTTCGCATCGGTTCCGCTCCGTAAAATTGAGAATGGGAGATGGGAGGGGGTTAATATCACATTTTACGGTATCATACTCTCCACCGGGTATGTTATTGCAGTGACGTTTTTCTTTATGCTCTCAGCTTCAGCTGGCGCTACATGGTTGTTTATGGGTACTGTCACAGCCTGCGTTATGAGTATTTTCATACCTGCCACCAGGGTAATGGCATTTGTTGTTGAAGGGAAGAAGAATACAATTACAGTGGGAGGCGCCTCCTTTGTTATGTTTATTGCCTCACCCTGGATTGTAAGGGGAGTTAATTATATCTTCACAGCTAATGGACTCCACGGCACAGGGGAGTCTGTTGTTATGGCGGCTGTTGTAATTGCTTACGCGCTTGGAGAGGGGATAGGGAGGCTTGCATGTATAAGCTTCGGCTGCTGTTACGGCAGGCCGGTTGGAGGACTCCCCTTTCTTTTAAGGGCGATTTTTTATAAATGGAATTTTGTATTTTCAGGAGATACAAAGAAGATATCCTACCATGACCAGCTTAACGGAAGTCCTGTTGTGCCGATACAGGGTATGACTGCTATTCTCTATACATTGACCGCGTCGGTGTCATTATACCTCTTTCTGGAAGGATATTATATCATCTCTTTTATTATTACTCTCTCAGTTACTCAGTTATGGAGATTCTTCTCTGAATTTTTAAGGGCTGACTACAGGGGGGAGGGGAAAATTTCGGCGTACCAGTTTATGAGCCTTTTTTTAATACCCTACTTTACCCTGTATATGCTTTATTTCAGGCCTGCGACACCCGGTACTGCTGATATTATTGCCGGCGTCCGTGTCATATGGGACCCGGCTGTTTTTTTACTCCTTGCAGCCATGTGGATCGGCTCTCTTCTCTACACGGGGATC
>CAZVFJ010000296.1:0-4020 GCA_964625825.1 uncultured Leptospirales bacterium
GATCTTGATTACATCGGGGAGAAAATTCATCAGGCTTACGAAGAGAAGATTACAGGCCGGGGACTTAAACCTCTCAGGATATGCATGGAGAGCGGAAGACTTATGACCGGCCCTTACGGGTTTCTTGTCACAAAGGCAATTCACAGAAAAAACATATACAAGAACTACATCGGTGTTGACGCCTGTATGGCCGATCTGATGAGGCCTGCTCTCTACGGTGCATATCACCATATAACAGTCCTCGGAAAGGAGGATGAGAAACAGGACCACAGGTATGACGTTACCGGGTCGCTCTGTGAAAATAATGACAAGTTCGCCATAGACAGGATGCTCCCGGAAATTGAAATGGGAGATATTCTTGTAATACATGATACCGGCGCGCATGGCTACGCGATGGGATTTAATTATAACGGAAAGCTTCGTTCGGCTGAGCTCCTTTTGCAGGAAGATGGCTCCGTGAAAAAGATTCGCCGTGCGGAGACAATTGAAGATTATTTTGCCACTCTTGATTTTAGCGGGCTGTGAGAGGGGATTATTTCTCCTCAAGCTTTTTCTGGAGGATATCTTTAATCACAGCTCCATCTGCTTTGCCTTTAAGTTCTTTTGAGGCAATACCCATCAGTTTGCCGAACATCTTCTGAGATACTTCACCCGCTTCATCTATCTTTTGTGAAAGGCTCATAAATCCTCCGGATTCGGTTGTATTTAAAGTAAATATAGCAGTTTACATTTGATTAGTGTACTTTCATTCAGAACGCAACTGAGAAATTTTAAGTTAATTTTAACAATATATCTCTCAGTTGCGTTTGTATTTTCGAAATGATGTTTTAATATAAATTTTATTTTCTTTCAAGCAAAGCTTTTACCGGGGCAAGTCCTGTTACTGTTCCCTGTTCAATAGCTTTCAGTACGGCGCCGCCACCGGTGAATATGTAGTAATCAGGGGAATCTATTGCCGCTATATAGAGTCCCGGAAGAAGACGTTTAAGCTCCTGCATGGTATCGCCTCCGCCGTAGAGCTTGACAGCGCTGTCATTTTTGTCAATAAGCTGGTCGAGGGCTATTGTCCCTTCGTTAAAGTACGGGGTGTAACCCATTACAGCGTTCACAAATATAGTCTTTGCCCTGTTAAATGTTTCAACCACTTCGTCGACTGAAAAACTTTCAGTCGCGACATCGTATATATAATTAAGCTCTGTTCCGGGTTTCAATGTCCTGATATCTATTTTGCGGAACTTTCCGTCTTCTCTCGCATCAGGAACATCCGATTCTGTTATGTAAGGGAGCTCAACTATTTTATCAGGATACTTCGCTGCAAATTCGACAAATTTTTTTGCGTGTTCAAGATCATCATCTTCAATCCCTTTGATCCTGATGCCATATTTTGCGCACAGGTATGCATTGTAAATTACTCCGCCTAACACAAGGTTGTCAGCCTTCTGAATGAGCGCGTATAGAGGCTCAATCTTTGTATCAAACTTCGCGCCTGCGACGACAGCAACAAGGGGAGTTTGCGGATTATAAATTCTATCCAGGTTCTCTATTTCCTTTTGAAGCAGGAAGCCGGCGTAAGAGGGGAGATATTTGCTTACATCAACAGTTGAAGCATGGGCCTGCCATGAACCGAAGGCATCGTTTACAAAAATATCCGCAAGGCCCGCAAGCTGGTTTGCGAACCTTTCCCTGTTTTCATCCTTTGCCTCCTCGCCATAAAACCATCTGGTATTGGGCAGGTATATCCCGTCGATTTTATCTTCTCTGAGCTCCCTGATAAGATGGTTAATTGAAGTCTCAATTCCGGTATAACCCTTTTTTTCGTCACTGAGGAACTCCGGAATTTTTAGTTTAATATGAAGCTTCTGCTGAAGGTAGTCAACAATAGGCTGCACAGAAGTTTTTTCGCTGATAGTTATTTCTCCGGTCTTTTTATTCTTCGGCCGCCCTACATGGGTCATGAGGATCATCTTTCCTCCACGGGCATTTATATGGTAAAGGGTACCTATAGTTGCGTCAATTCTGTAAGGGTCATGGATTATTCCGCTCTTAACAACATTATGGTCAACGCGCACAAGTACGATCTTCCCCTTGAGGTCCGCGTCCTGGATAAGCGGAAGGTTGATGTTCGAAAGCATATTTTCCTCCTGTTATAATGAATTATTGCTAAATTAAAAAATTTTTCGTATTAAGCAAGCCTTTTATATTCAAAGTCTCTGTTAAAACATGAACAGGAAAAGCTCATGGGATATGCCGCGGCCATTAACCAGCCGGGGGAACCTGCGGAGCAAAGGCGCATATAATCAATATTAAATTTGAAAACATTGTTGAAAAATTCAGCCTATAAGTTTGTTAGTATAAATTATCAGTAATAATTCCTAAATATATTTTTTAGTATAAAATTAAGAATTATTATATACTCCAGCCGAAGGGGGCGGGAATAAAAGAGCATTTTTTACCGGAAATAACTTAAGGAATAAATACTGATAAATTATTAAAATTTTAAGGAGTATTTCTCTATGAAAAACGTCTATGATGTTTTACTCGAAAGGGGATATGTTGAACAAGCCACCCATGAAGATGAAATACGCGAGCTTTTAGGCAAAGAGCCCGTCACGTTTTATATAGGATTTGATCCCACTGCCGACAGCCTCCATGTCGGGCACTTCATCCAGGTTATGGTTATGATGCATATGCAGCAGGCGGGGCACAGACCTATTGCCCTAATCGGAGGGGGTACCGCTATGGTGGGAGACCCCTCAGGCCGCACGGACATGCGACAGATGCTCACAATGGAACAGATACAAAAAAACAGCGAATCCTTTAAAAAACAGTTCTCCCGATTCATCGATTTCGGTGAAGGGAAAGCCGTCATGGTAAATAACGCCGACTGGCTGCTGAACCTGAATTATGTGGAGTTTTTACGGGACATCGGGCGGCACTTCTCGGTTAACCGCATGCTGGCCGCAGAGTGTTTCAAAAACCGTCTGGAAAAAGGACTTTCGTTCCTGGAATTCAACTACATGCTTATGCAGTCATATGACTTTCTTGAGCTCTATCGCCGCTACAATTGCAAACTTCAGCTGGGCGGGAATGACCAGTGGTCTAATATTATATACGGAGTTGACCTCATACGCCGTGCTGAAAACGCTTCATCTTACGGATTAACATTCAAACTCCTGGTGAACAGTGAAGGAAACAAGATGGGTAAAACCCAGTCCGGAGCAGTCTGGCTTGATTCTGAAAAGACCACACCTTATGAGTTCTACCAGTACTGGCGGAACGTGGACGACCGGGATGTAAAAAACTGCCTGTCTCTTCTCACCTTTATTCCCATGGATGAGGTAAACCGCCTGAGTTCTATGCAGGGGTCAGACATTAATCACGCGAAAGAAGTCCTGGCCTTTGAGGTAACCAAACTGATCCATGGCGAAGAGGAAGCGGATAGGGCCCGGTCTGCGGCAAAAGCCCTTTTCGGCAACGCCGGAGATTCAGAATCCATACCATCCACGGAATTTGAAAAATCAGTGTTTGAGACTGGAATTGATATTATTAGCCTCCTCTCAAAGACCGGCCTGATTGCAAGCAACAGTGAAGGGCGCCGTTTGATCCAGCAGGGAGGAGTTTACATGAATGATGTTCAGGTAACCGACTTTGCCATGCTGGTGACATCAGCGGACCTTAAAAACGGCAAACTGCTTCTCCGGAAGGGGAAAAAAGTATATCACCAGGCCGTTGTGAAGTAAATAAAAATTCCCCTTTTTGAGACTATTCAAAAAGGGGAAAAATAATCCACGTCGCAATCTGTAAGGTTTTCTTCTTCCCACGGATATCTGCGGCCATAAGCCCGGATTTGCTAATATTAGATAATTAACCAATCCTGAGTATTTGCATATATCATTCAGAAGGTTGTATGGGTGATGAACTGAAAAATACCGAAAATGACTGCTGAAGATCTACTGAACCCCTGCTGAACTTCTCCAATAATAAAATATCCCATAAAGTTCTTGACTAAAACGGAGGGAT
>CAZVFJ010000297.1:0-4005 GCA_964625825.1 uncultured Leptospirales bacterium
ACAGTTCTTTTCTTTCTTATATCACTTGCAGGTAGCCTGATGGTGAAACTGGGGAGGAAATAGCGCCCTCACCCGGCCTGACGGCCACCCGAAACTGAACATGCCCTCACCCGCGCTACTGCGCACCCTCTCCCATCGATAATCTTTTCAAATGATATGGGAGAGCGGGCAGGGGTGAGGGCTCCTGGTTTTTCGCGGGATTTTCTTGACATATAACGGGTGTTTATAACAAAGTAAATTCTGCTGCCGGTAATCACTTCACGGTGGATTCCTAAAATTATAAGGAGTAAATGATGGAAGAAAATATTGTATGGCTTGATTTTGACCTTGTGAGAAATTTCATGAAGGATGTTTTTATAAAGATAGGAGTTCCGGAAAAAGACGCTGAAATATCAGCCGATGTGCTTATTGAATCCGATAAACGCGGCATAGATTCACACGGCCTCAACAGGATGAAACCGATCTACTACGATAGAATTAAACAGGGAATTCAGCTTCCGGTTACAGATTTTGAGATTATCAGGGAAAGCCCGGCTACAGCAGTGATCGACGGGCACAACGGAATGGGCCATGTAATTGCAAAGCGCTCTATGGAGATGGCAATGGACAAGGCTGAAAAATTCGGCCTGGGGATGACAGCGGTTCGTAACTCCACTCATTACGGCATCGCGGGATACTACGCGCTTATGGCTGCTAAAAAAGGAATGATAGGTATAACAGGAACAAACGCCAGGCCGTCAATTGCCCCGACATTCGGAATTGAAAACATGCTGGGGACAAACCCGATGACATTCGGAATACCTACCGATGAAGATTTCCCCTTTGTTCTTGACTGCGCCACTTCTGTCAGCCAGAGAGGTAAGATAGAAGTCTACGCAAGGACGGGGAAACAGATGCCTGAAGGATGGGTTATTGACAGGAACGGCAAATCCACGACAGACCCGGTTGCGGCCCTGAATGATCTCATCAAGGGAACAGCCGCTCTTACTCCGCTCGGCGGAATCGGAGAGGATGGCGCCGGATTCAAGGGTTACGGATATGCCACAGTGGTTGAAATACTCTCGGCCGCGCTTCAGGGAGGAAGTTACCTCAAGATGCTTTCCGGCTTTGACAACGGGAAGAAGGTTCCGTATCACCTGGGGCATTTCTTCCTCGCCATAAATATTTCACACTTCACTGAGGTTGAGGATTTCAAAAAGATTTCCGGTGACATCCTGAGACAGCTCCGCAATTCGGAAAAGATGCCCGGCGCCGAAAGGATCTATACGGCAGGGGAGAAGGAACACCTTGCATGGCTTGAAAGGCAGGGAAAGGGAGTACCGGTTGGAGAAGAGCTGCAGAAAGAGGTTATCCTCATGAGAAATGAAACCGGGCTCACGCAATACAAATTTCCTTTTGAAAAATAAATCCCGGAATTAATGGATCACACCGATATTATCATAATCGGAGCCGGGGCTGTAGGTCTTGCTCTGGCTTCAAGATTATCCGCAAATTATTCTGTTGTTGTGCTTGAGAAGGAGGAATCATTCGGCAGGCACACAAGCAGCAGAAACAGCGAAACAGTTCACTCCGGCATATACTATCCGCAGGGAAGCCTTAAGGCTAAGCTTTCTCTTCGCGGAAATGATCTTCTTTACAGGTTCATGAAAGAAAATGACATTTCGTACAACAATTGCGGCAAGTATATCATTGCGTCATCTGATGATGAAATTCCTGAAATTGAAAGGCTTTATAAAAACGGCATGGCTAACGGAGTGCCGGGGCTTCGCATAGCTGATGGGAGCGAAATAAAAAAAACCGAACCACTTGTTCACGCAGTTGCCGGAGTATATGTACCTACAGCGGGGATAATGAATTCTTATGAGCTGATGAAGAGAATGGAAATAATTGCAAAAAATAATGGTGCGCTATTCTCCTACAGGTCAGAAGTTTCCCGGATTGAAAAGGTCAGTGACGGGTATAAAGTTACTACTTCAACTGGCGATTCCATCCAGTCTGATGTTGTGTTAAACTGCGCAGGACTATTTTCGGACAGGATAGCGAAAGCAGCAGGTATTGATATAGACCGCATGAATTACAGGCTCAATTTCTGCAAAGGTGAGTACTACAAATCTGACAATGTAAAAAAAATGAAAATGCTGATTTATCCTGTCCCCTCTCCTGACGGTAAATCTCTTGGCATTCATAACAGACTCTTTACGGACGGGAGCGTAATTTTCGGGCCTAATGCCTATTACCTGGATGAAAACAATATTGATTACTCAATGAATTATAAGAACAGGGATGAATTTATCCGTTCTATATCAAAATTTATAAAAAGTGATTTATCTGATCTTTACCCTTACGATTGCGGGATAAGACCTAAACTCCAGAAGCCGGGTGAAAAATTCAGGGATTTTATAATAGTTAATGAGATTGATAATGGGATGAAAAATTTTATAAATCTTATCGGGATTGAATCACCGGGACTTACCTCATGTCTGGCAATCGCTGAGTACGTGTCATCGATAATTGATTGATTAATGTTTTCTACTTCAACTTATCCTTATATTCCGAGAGTTTAACAAACCTGTAACCGTTGGACTTTAGCTTTAACAAACTTCTTTTCAATGCCGGGTAGAGCCCCTTACCGGGCCGGTTCATGTGGGCAATTATAACTGATCCATTTTTAACCTGGGCAAGAATTCTTCGTTCAATTCTTTTTGAGGTGAAACCCGCGGCGTCTCCTGATACGACTGAAAAATTCATCGGAATATAATTAAGTTCATAGATAATCTTTATGGCAACATCATCGAAATAAGCTGTTCCCGGACGATAAAATATTGGTCTTTTTCCTGTCAGATACTCTATCTTCTGCGCATTAAGTTCTATCTCGTCACAAAGGGCCCCCGGGGATTTTGTTCCCCGCCTGCCATAAATTACAGCGCCATTTACTGACGCGGGTTTATGGCTGTAACCGTGATTTTCTATTTCAAAAAGAGGATCCCGTGAAAGTTCAACAGTAACTTCCCGGTTTGCATCAATCCAAAGAGCAGTCATAAAAAGAGTAGCAGGTATCTGATTCTGACGGAGGAATTCAATGAGCTCACGGTCATATCCACTCCCCTTTTTACCTCCACAAGCATCAAGTGTGAGAGCTGTGATCTTCTCCCTGGTATCAATTTGCCTTTTAACTCCCGGAGTCCACTGTGAAAAAATCGAAGGTTTAATTCCTTTATAATGAGATTCAATTAGATTTTTTTTTATTAAATATTCAGTGCTATAATTATTTTCATTACCGCTGAGAAGAGTGCCTGACAAAAAAAGGGTGACAATAAAAAAAATTTTTAATTTCATATGATTTCTGCCGTCTATTTTTTCTTAGCAACTCCCCGGCTTAATTTATCAAAAAGACCGGCCCTGGATACAAATCCTGATTTGTAGGCTCGTACATCCTCAATAGTTATAAATGAATTTGGTTCAAGTTCCTCAACAATTTCAAGGATCTGATTTACTTTTGCTCTCGGTACAGTAGTATAGATCAGGATAACCTCACCCTTCATACCCCTCCCGTGGACTGTTGTTATACCAAACCCCTCCTCACGGAGAGTAAGCGGGAGAGCCGTAACCTTCTCTGTGGTGATAATCCTGATTGACTGGAATCCAATAGAAATAAATGATTCAAGGATCATACCAACGTACGTTCCCACCGCAAAACCTGCAGCATAGGCGATATAGCTCGAAAAACCGTTTAAATTTTTCATTATCTGGCCAATAGCTGTAATCCAGATCAGGACTTCGAAGAATCCAAGGAAAGGTGCAACTTTTCTGAATCCCCTTGATACAAGTATTATCCTGAATGTTCCGAGAGAAACATCCACAACCCTTGCAAAAAATATCAGGATAATAGTAATTATTTCAGTGCTCATCAAAAATTACCTATAAAAAAAGCCGCCTGCAAGAGACGGCTTTTATGCAGGCCACGAGGGACTCGAACCCCCAACACTCGGTTTTGGAGACCGATGC
>CAZVFJ010000298.1:0-3968 GCA_964625825.1 uncultured Leptospirales bacterium
GGTGTGCATATTGTTAATGAAATCAGCGCAGCCGTCAGTGATCTCCCGGAGGATGTAGAGGTATTCGAAGGCGGGACTTTCGGTTATGATCTTCTGCCGGTAATGTCGGGAAGAAGTAAAATTATAATTGTTGATGCCCTGAAAACAGATGACGAACCAGGGAGTATTTTCAGATTCCCTGCAAAATATCTAACAGACAACAACAATAAGTTTTCTTTTCACGACGTTGGTGTAAAAAAAATTATAAACATGCTTATGCTGATGGGGGAATCTCCGGAAATTGAGATTATCGGTATTGTTCCGGAGGATATTAGTTCATTGGATATAGGTATAAGTGATTCAGTTAAAAAATCAATTCCAAAAGCTGTGGAGTGTATTCTGGAAGCCGCAGTTCAATAGCTTGTCGTGATTCGTTGTTTTTTAATGGGGTTAAGGGGCAACGCCCCTGTATACAAGCCCCCGCAGTGCTACGCTTAGTTTGTCACAGCAGGCTGCCTGCGAATGTGAGACATCAGTTTTGCGATATGATAAATAATCTGAAGGAGGATTTTATGGCATTGAACAGACGTGAATTCCTGAAAATTATGGGTGGAACTACAGCAGCCCTGGCATTTCCAGGTGTTATGATTCAGGGATGCAAAAAGGCGCTTGAGAAAGCTGCTGAGAGGACCAACATAATATGGCTTGAAGGCCAGTCATGCTCAGGATGTTCGGTATCGCTTTTAAACAAGATTAATCCGGATATAGTATCTGTAATAACCGAGCATATAAGCCTTAATTATCAGGGCGTTATAATGGGTGGAACTGGTGAGTCTGCCACAAGAGTGCTTGAAGATGCTGTTAAGAAGCAGAGAAAAGATTTTATCCTTATAGTTGAGGGATCAATCCCGACAGAAAATGAGCTATACTGTACTATCGGTGAAAATGAAGCAAAACATCGCGGTATAGGAATAAAATACTGGGTTGAAGAACTCGGCAAAAATGCTCAGGCAATAGTTTCTGTAGGTTCCTGTGCGGCTTTTGGTGGAATTCCTGCTGCTAAGAATCAGGTTACTGGCATCAATCCTACAGGTGCAGTATCTGTATCTGAAATATTCAAGGACAAAATAGTTCTTAATATACCGGGCTGTCCTCCGCATCCTGATTGGATGGTTGGGACTCTTCTTCATGTCCTTCTCAAGGGACTTCCAAAGCTTGATGCGTATGGAAGGCCTGTTATGTATTATGGAAAAACAGTTCATGAGCAGTGTGAAAGACTCACTTATTACAAAAGAGGTATCTTTGCGAAACATTGGGGTGATGAAGGTTGTTTATATAATCTTGGGTGTCTCGGAATGGATTCGGGATGTGATATTCCTGTCAGAAAGTGGAACAGCGTTAATTCATGTACAGAGTGCGGTGCGGGCTGTATAGGGTGTACAGAGAAAGCTTTCCCTGAATTCGGACACCGGGGCATGTTTCAGAATCTGCAGGCTGGAAACCCGGTTGATACTGAAAAAACTGTTTTTGCAAAAGTTCCAGGCAGAAAAGGAGCGGAGGTATAATCAATGGCTACTCAAAAAGTATATATAGATCCCTTAACAAGGATTGAGGGGCATCTTTCAATAGAAATGGATGTTCAGAACGGCAGGATTATTGATGCTAAAAGCCGTGGTGATATGTATAGAGGCTATGAATCTATACTTCAGGGGAGAAATCCTGTTGATGCGCAGCAAATTGTTATGAGGATATGCGGAGTGTGCCCTGTTGCTCATGGACAGGCTTCAAGCAGATGCCTTGATGAAGCATTCGGTATAAAACCGACAAAAAACGGCAGGATCCTTAGAAACCTTATTCTTGGTGCTAATTTTCTACAATCACATATTCTTCATTTTTACCATCTTGCTGCACTTGACTTTGTTGATATTACAGCAGTTCTCCAGTACAAAGGTTCAAGTGATGGTATTGTAAGAATTAAAGACTGGGTAAACAATGAGCTTAAGGTTAAGAAAGGAAGGCCTGATGAAATGACGGCAGGTGGGCCGTTCCTCCCAAGATATGAAGGGAAGGATTTTTATATCAAAGATCTTGATACAAATATTTCTGCAATTGCAGGCTATGTTAAAGCTCTGGAAATAAGAGAAAAGACTCATAGAATGGTTGCGCTTTTCGGTGGAAGGGCTCCGCATCCAATTGCTATGGTACCGGGGGGCGTTACAACTGAACCTACAAAAGCCAGGATTAAGGAATTTAAAAAGTATCTCAAAGAGGTTGAAGAATTCGTCAATGAAACATATCTTAATCATGTAATTGCTGTTGCAAAGACTTTCCCTGAATACTTCAAACTTGGTACATATGACAAATTTCTTTCTTATGGTGTTTTTGATAAAGATGAAGACCGCAAGGCATTCATGTTCGAACAGGGCACAGTCGCAGGTGGTAAGCTTGAGAAATTTGATTCTGCAAAAATAAGAGAGCAGATCAAGTATGCAAGATATAAGTCAGGTTCAAACCTCCATCCATTCGAAGGTGAAACTGTTGCCGATCCTGAGAAGAGTGGAGCTTACACATGGGTTAAGGCGCCAAGATATGCAGATATGCCGATGGAAGTTGGTCCACTCGCACGAACAGTTGTGGCTTATTATTCCGGTAATAAGGATGTTAAGAGGGAACTCGATGCAGTGCTTAAAATTTTCAATGCAGAAGTACCCGCTGCTCTCTCTACACTTGGAAGACATGCCAGCCGGGTTATTGAGTGTAAACTTATAGCTCAAGAGATGTATAACTGGCTCGACGACCTTGAGTCCGGCGGAAAAACAAGGAATAGCTATGTAATTCCTGAGTCAGGCCAGGGAGAAGGTCTTATAGAAGCCCCAAGGGGAGCCCTGGGCCACTGGATAGTTGTGAAGGAGCACAAAATAGCAAATTATCAGGCAGTAGTTCCAACAACATGGTTCTGCAGTCCTAAGGATGATAAAGGTGTAAGAGGTCCTGTTGAACAGGCGCTCATTGGTACACCTATATCTGATCCTAAAAATCCGATAGAAGCAGCAAGAGTTGTAAGGTCATTTGACCCGTGTCTCGCATGTGCTATTCACGTTGTTGAAGGTGACAAAGAGATAGGTAAATTCAAGGTTTGCTGATCAGTTTAATTAAATAGAGATAAAAAGGGGAGGCCATTCAGGGTCTCCCTTTTTTATCTCAGTATTTGTGTTTTTAAAAAATTCACTTGACTTAAGTCATTTTATATGCCATTTTTGACACATTAAATGACTTCATTTTTATAGAAGTAACAGGCATTTAGGGCTGCTTTAAGCAGCCTTTTTTTATTTATTTATATTAAAAAAAGCAAGTAAAAAATCGATTATCAATTCTATTTTTAAGGTATAAGGATTATTTGTCGGATAAAGTTTAATCAGATTTTCTGCTTCTGCTTTCGATTCCCGGCACTAAAAAATTACTACTTTATATGATTTTACCTGTACCCGGCAATTTAAAATCTATTAGAATTTTTTTCATATTAAATCTCCATGAAATGTCCGGATCAAATTTAGGAAACAATTGCTGTAAAAGACTCTCTGTGCGGTCTGTTTTAGGGTAAGATATGCGTTTTATTTATAGTGGGGAGGTTAAATTTATATTAAACAATTTGACTCTTTGTGTGAATATATGATAGAATGCTGCTAAATGATAAGAGACACAAGGGGGAGATTAATGAAAGAGAAAGATGTTTATGACTCAAAACCATGGCTTAAATTTTATCCTGAAGGTGTTCCGGCAAACATTAACTACGAAGAGATATGTCTGCATGAAATGTTTGAAAGATCAGTCTCTCAGTACCCGGAAAGGGATGCTTTAATATTTCAGGGATACAAAATGACTTATTCGGATTTGAAAAAGAAAATTGATTCACTCGCTTCATTCCTTTCAGCTAAGGGTTTAAAAAAAGGTGATGTTGTAGCCATTCTGCTTCCTAACATGATCCAGAC
>CAZVFJ010000299.1:0-669 GCA_964625825.1 uncultured Leptospirales bacterium
TGTAAACATACGGCCTAAATATAAATCTCCCCTTGTCCCGGATAGGATTGATAGTGGTATAGGTAAGGGCGTGCGGGTTGTTAAAATCGAGAAAGATTCAAGTCCGCTCCGTCTTGTTTATGACCCGTCACATCCTGATGCAATTCAGACAGGCCCTGAAAAGGGGTATGTAAGAATGCCGAACGTAAATGTAGTAACAGAGATGACAGATCTTATTTCTGCATCCAGATCATATGAAGCGAATGTAATGCTGGTCAATAACGCCAAATCGATGTTTGCAAAAGCGTTGGAAATCGGCAGAGCTGGAGCATAACAGGGAGGTAATATATGTTCAGGGAAAGAGTAATGAAGGATGAAATAAAAATTTCTCATGATCTTTCAGGTAAGATTAATCTTAAAAAGAGTGAAAAAATCGCGAGATTCGATGATGAATATTTTATGGACCTCAGGGTTGAGATGAAGTACGCAGGTTGAAATATATATAAAGGGAGTGTGAAAAATGATTAATGGAATAGCTGCAAATGGGAATATAGTAAAGATGTTTACAACAGATCCGCTTCATTTTGGCGGAGATGCACCGCTTAAACGTCCCTCTGACGACGTATCGGGGTCTTTCGCCGATATGCTTAACAGTGCCGTAGCCAAAACAAATGACCTTCAGGTGGATTC
>CAZVFJ010000299.1:679-3942 GCA_964625825.1 uncultured Leptospirales bacterium
AAGAATGGTTACCGAGCCTGAATCAGTTGATATCCACCAGGTGATGATTGCCACGCAAAAAGCCGAAATTGCTCTCGGGCTAACAAAAGCTGTTAGAGACGGAGCACTTAATGCATATAGAGAATTGATGAATCTCAGGTAATGATTGAGAAACCAGTATAAAAATGTTGTTTTTATGCTGGTTTCTGGCATTTAAAGGGAGTTTTTAGGGAAATTAATTGACATTTTTTATTATTATTTTATAAAAGTATTATGTCACATTAGTGTACTGAATTAATCCCCTGTCCCGGAGGCGTTATTATGGGTGATATCATTAAAAAAATAATAGATCAGGTAAAGGAGATATACAACAAGCTTGATCGTACCAAGCGTATAATAGTAGGTGTTGTTGTAGTAGTAGTTATTATCGCTTTTGGAGTCCTCTTTACTGTGTCGAGTAACGAACCCAATGTAATGCTCTTTGCTGAACTTTCTTCTGATGATTTCGGGCAGATTACCAAAAAACTGGATGAGATGGGGTATAAGTATGAGACTTCCGGGACGGCATCAGTTTTTGTAAAACCTGAGGACCGGGCAGTTATTGTAACCCGTCTGGCTCAGGAGAATATACTCCCCAAGGGTATCCCGGGCTTTAAACTGTTTGATATATCAAACTGGACTGAGACAGACAAAGAACTTGATGTGAAATTCATGCGTGCTCTGCGGGGTGAGATTCAGAGGCACATAGAATCTCTCCAGAATATACAGAAAGCGGATGTTGAAATTGCCATGTCGGAGGATAGTCTTTATTCCGATAAAAGTACTCCATATACTGCAGCAGTGACTGTCCATCTTGCACCCGGCTATGATAAGCTATCTACAAAGGAAATTAAGGGTATTATATACCTGGTTTCCAGGGCGGTCGGACCGAGGCTTAAACCTGAAAATGTAACAGTAACTGATAATACCGGGAAAATAATATCAGATTTTGATGATGATTTTGAAAACGAAAAGAAAGAATATACATTAATAGAATTCAGACGTAAAATTGAGGAGCAGGCAAGGGTAAGGCTTCTTAAAGAGATACGGGAAGGCCTTGAAAGGATTTACTCTTCCGACAGAATACAGATAGTCAGACTTAATATGGATTTTAACTGGGATAAGATTACAGAGGAACAGACTGAACATACACCGATCACGATGGTTCCGGACGATCCTAAAACTCCATATTCTGAAAGAAAAGTACAGGATTCACTCGTAGTTTCAGAAAAAAATACAAAAGAAAATTTTAAAGGACATGGCTGGAATCCTGAGGGACCGGCTGGTACAGAGGGGAATACACCTCCGGGATATAAGGCAAGTGATGATCAGTTTGCCCAGTATGATAAACAGGAAGATATAAAAAATCATGCCATAAATAAGACAATAAGAAATATAGCGCGGGATCCTTTTGATATAACAAGAGTTTCGGTCGCAATTGCTATAGATGGTCAGCAGGATCTCCCGAGAAAACCTGATGGTGAATACGACCTTGATCCCGGTAAAAAGCCTGTGCAGATAGCCCTTGAGCCGGATGATTTGAAAAAAGCTGAAAATATTGTCAAAAAAGCTATTAACTTTGATGACGCAAGGGGTGATCAGGTTGCTGTTGAAAATATTATGTTCGACAGAAATGCTTATTGGAACTCGATAAGGGAGGAATATCGAAGAAAGGAGCAGATAAAGATGCTTCTTCTTGCTTCACTTATAGGAGTTGTTGCACTTTTTGTAGGATTCATACTTTTCAGGGCAATTCAGAAGGAGCTGGAAAGAAGAAGAAGGGCAAGGGAAGAGGCTCTTGCATTGGAGCAGCAACGTATGCGTGAAGCAGCTCTTAAGGCTGCGGAAGAGGAGGGGATTGACGTTGAGCTCTCTCTGGAAGAGCGTGCGAGGCTTGAGCTTCAGCAAAGCGCACTTCAACTGGCAAAAGAACGTCCTGACGATGTTGCGCAGCTCCTGAGGACATGGCTTGCTGAAGAGTAGTTTTTTTTAATTTGACATTGATGTGAAAATGACGATAATGTATTAGTATATTTATACTGCCGACTTGATCGGCAAAATTTGTTTCTTTTTGGTATTGCGGGGTTAATTAATGCATCAATCCAAAAAAGCCCAGTTAACAGGGAGGCAGAAAGCTGCCATATTTCTCGTTTCGCTCGGTTCGGATGTTTCATCAGAGATTTTCAAACATCTGAGAGAGGATGAGATCGAGCAGCTTACTTTTGAAATTGCCCGACTTGATAAGATCGAACCAGATGACAAGGACCGGGTACTTCAGGAGTTCCAGGAAATGATGATGGCCCAGGAGTTTATCTCCCAGGGTGGTATAGACTATGCCCGTGATGTACTTGAACGGGCTCTTGGTACACAGAAAGCGATTGATATAGTAAACAGGCTCACCTCCTCCTTGCAGGTAAGGCCTTTTGACTTTATCAGGCGTACAGACCCGAGTCATCTTTTAAACTTTATCCAGGGGGAACATCCACAGACTATTGCTCTTATACTTGCATATCTTGACCCGCAGAAAGCAGCTATGATTCTTGCTGAACTTCCGCATAATGTTCAGGCTGACGTTGCGCGGAGGATTGCCGAAATGAAGCGTACATCTCCTGATGTTCTTCGTGAGGTGGAACGTGTTCTCGAAAGAAAACTTTCAACCCTGGCAAGTGAAGATTTTACTCAGGCCGGTGGTATTGATACAGTTGTTGAAGTACTGAACAATGTAGACCGTGGAACAGAAAAAATCATTATTGAAGCTCTTGAAGAAGAGGATCCCGAACTCGCGGAAGAAATTAAAAAGAGAATGTTCGTATTTGAAGATATTGTTCTTCTTGATGACAGGTCGATACAGAAGGTTCTCCGTGAGGTTGATACTCAGGAGCTTGCAAAAGCTCTGAAGGGTGTTGATGCCGAGGTCCAGGAGAAAATATACAGAAACATGTCAAAACGTGCCGCACAGCTCCTCCGGGAGGATATGGATTTTATGGGTCCCATAAGACTTCGGGATGTTGAGGAATCTCAGCAGAAGATCGTTAATATCATAAGAAAACTTGAAGACGCCGGCGATATAGTAGTCGCAAGAGCGGGAGAGGAGGAACTCGTTGTCTAAGCTTGTTTTTAAACCGGGGGAAATACAGCAGGCTTCTGTTGTTAAACAGGTTGATCTTCCTGCTAAATATCAGAAAAATCTCATTGATACTGATGAGTATCATGAATTTGAGATGGATGAGGATGGGAATCCGATA
>CAZVFJ010000300.1:0-3923 GCA_964625825.1 uncultured Leptospirales bacterium
AGAGAATTTCCATAATGGACAGACTGATTTTACAAATTGAAAAACTAACTCCCTCCTGGGAAAATATGGCAGAAGTCCCTATCTTTGTGAGAGATATGAAGGGACGGTATGTTTATGTAAATACAGCATTTGCTGAATTTTTAGGGCGGTCTATTTCGAGTATATTATATAAAAAGCCTGAAGATTTATGGATTAAGAATAAAAGACAGATAGATATTTTTTTTAGGGATGATAGATTGATTTTTGATGGAGTCACAAGAATGACTGACTCAGTAGTAGTGATTGAAGATGCCGCTAATAGAGATAGATTTATGCGTATTTTTAAAACACCTGTATTCAACAGCCACGAGACAGAAATATTAGGTATTATCGGAGTTTCTTTTGATATAACAAATGACCGGGAGCAACTCTTTACAATGCTGGATATTCTTTTCAGGAGACTTTCAAAGTCTGAAAAACAGTACTTTTTTTTCAGAACTGAGGGGCGCACCAGGGCGGAGATTGCAAAAGATATGGGTACCACAGTTGAAACTATTGATTCATTCCGATACAGGATTATGAAAAAGCTTTTTATTAAAGAGGAAGAGATGTTCTTTCTGGAAACTGTATATAAGCTCTTTATTGATTATAGTTGCACATCATAAGCTCTCCAAAAAAGCCTTTATGGGTTAAATTTTGTTTTGTTAATTAATATTACATCAAAAATGATGTGTATTTTGCTAAGTTTTTGAGTCGCTGTCTGAATAATGACAGCTTTTTGCTTTGTTTTTAATAATCCACGGAGTATTCTGCGGCTTTATGTTTGGCAAAATTTTTATAAAAGGATTTGACGAAAAGAGAAATAACTGGTCCAATCACTTTATATTAGAGTTAATTTTTTTTAAACTTTTAAGTGAGTGCCATGTATCGTTAATTAAATTAAATATAATTTTTAAAATTATATTTAATTTATGGTCAAATTCTGACATCTCAGAAGATGTCTTGCCTTTTTAGATATTTGCAATTATTTTAAAGAGATAAAATCACTTTTTTACGGATAAATGTTCCCAACAAACCTGGAAGAGTGAAAAAATATATAGGCGTTGTTTCAGTTTTAAAACTAATTTGCCGGGTGATTTTATGAATAACGGGAAAAATGAATTCTGGGAAAAAGAGAAGCGGGAACTTCTTGGCAAAATGATAGAAAAAGTTACGGCTCTCTCTCAGTCCGCTTTACCTCCTCCTCAAGAAGCTCAAGCACTGAGAGAAAATGTTTCATGATTCTTCGTTGAAGATTTATGTCGAGCTGTTCGATTTTGCGGATCAGTGTAAGCCATTCAGGGGAGATGTCTAGAAATTTCGAAATCTGCTGTTCGTCAAAGTAGAATTCGATGACTGGTATTTTCAGAGCTTTGCAGATATCTTCAATTACAGAAGTTTTCAGGTTTGAGCTGTTAACCCATCTTGAAATGGATTGTTGATGTACACCAAGCATGACAGCAAGGTCTGCCTGTGTCAAACCACGCCTGTCGAGAAATTCCCTGATTCGTTTTCCTGTAATATTCATTATTATCTGACTTTATGTTAAATATGAGAAATTTTATATATTAAAGTTAAATTTTTTAAAACATAAATATAAGATAAAATAATGATGGTCAATAATGAAGTCAAGAAGATTTAGTCATTATTTTTATTTTAATATATATGTTTTAAAGTTTTAAAGCACTTTTAAATGATTTTTTATACAGAATCGACAGTTTCTGTGTTTTTTTATCTTGACATATATACAATATATATGTAGATATATATCTATAATACATAAAATATATATAATGAGAGTGAGTTATGAAGGCTGACAGAAACACAATTAAGACACAATATCTTTTGCTTGTGCTCCCATCCTCCAAGAAGCGCTTCCAGAAGATTAAGAAGGATGAGGATAAGACAGCATGGGAACTTTTTGAAGAGATGCTTAATGCTTATGAGGAGAAGAAAAAGGGAACTTTGAATGCTGAGGCTGTTTAAACCGGCAGTTTTATGACCGGTCTGTCCCGGTCTGTTTCATGTATATGTTTTAAATAAAAAAATAAACAAGTATCCCGGAAGTTTTAATATGAATTTTTTTGATCTGATTAAATCCCACATGTCACACTCCTCCTGTCATATAAAAATTTTTGTTCTACTGATGGTAATTTCAGTTATCGCAGGAGCAGATAAAGCTTTTTCACAGAATATCCCTGTTGAACTTCAATCTGCAGCTAAACAGCTTCCAGGCACAAAACAGGATATCCTCAAAAATTTTAACAATATGAAGAATGAGAAAGATTCTCAGCTTTCGAATTCAGTAATAAATACAAAACCTGCTGGCCTTCCCGGCACAGGGAACGGGCAGGAGTTAATTCCCGGGGGTGATATAAGGGGCGATTTTAATCTCCCTGAAAAAGAACCCCTGTCACGGATTGAGGAGATATATAATAGCAGGTTGACAGGAGAGGAGGAGATAAGGCAGTTCGGTTACTCTTTCTTTAAAAGAGAATTACCTGATAATTTTCTCCCTGTTGGGGATGGTTACATGGTAGGGCCGGGTGATACAGTCTCTCTCTATTTCTGGGGAGACCCTGTTGATATACTCGGACTGAACGGCTTTTACTCCATCACTGTTGACAGGGACGGTAAGATCTTTGTTCCGAACCTGGGAGTTTTCTACGTCTGGGGGCTTGACCTGAGTCACATAAAAGAGATTATCAACGGCTCTCTCTCGAAAAAATTCAGAAGGTTTGAAATAGCTCTCACGCTCGGGCAGCTCCGGCAGTTTCCTGTCTATGTATCAGGTTATGTGAATAAACCCGGTGTTGTTCAGTCGCTTGGAACATACTCTGTAATTGATGTACTTGTTCAGGCGGGAGGAATAGCAAGGAACGGCAGCCTTCGAAACATTGAAATAATAAGAAAAGTTGAAGGGCGGAATAAAAGGATAAAGGTGGATCTTTATGACCTCTTTATCAGGGGTGAGCTTGCGAATATTCCTGTGAAGGAGGGTGACAGCATCCTTGTGAACATGATAGGGAGGACCGCGGCTGTTACAGGTGACGTAAAAAGGCCCGCAATTTACGAGATCGGTGAAAACGAGACTATACAGAGTGCCATTGGTTATGCAGGCGGGGCAGCATACTCTGCGTACAGCGCAAACGCAAGGTATTTCCGCTATGAAAATGACAAAGTGAAGATATATGAAGGGGCCCTTACAGAGACAGAATTTACATCAA
The DNA here is from genome assembly GCA_964625825.1 of uncultured Leptospirales bacterium. Taxonomy (GTDB): domain Bacteria; phylum Spirochaetota; class UBA4802; order UBA4802; family UBA5550; genus UBA5550. The sequence continues at coordinate 3,246 of CAZVFJ010000300.1, forward strand.
AACATCTGTCAGACGGCGACTGTATTTCAATAATGAGCGTAAACCAGATCCTTGAGAATGAAGTTAATGTTGAAGGATACATTAAATACCCCGGAAAGTTCGCGTGGACAGAGGGGCTTAGTATCAGTGAAATTATAAAGAAGTGCGGGCTCCTCCCTGACACAGACAGGGGAGTCGCGGATATAAGGAGAAAAGATTCAGGCGTGGTTGTAAGCTTTTCACCCGATGGAGTGCTTTCTGGCGCGGGGGATATAAAGCTGCGGAAAAGGGATGTGGTAACATTTTATCCAAGGTGGCTCAATGAGCCGATGCATATATCCGGTGAAGTCGAGGAGTCGAAACTTGTGCCTTTCTACATCGGGATAAAACTCCTGGACGCGATGAAGCAGATAAAGTTCAGGAAAGAACCCTCCCTTCTTAAAGCGGAGATCTATTCACAGCGAAATTTAAAACCAAAGATTGAAATGTTTAATGCAGGAACACAGGGCCAAAAAGAAATGGGGGTGCCTTTTGCTGATGAGCTAAACGTACTTAAAAAGGATAGTGTAAGGGACACGATGGTTAGTGAAAAGACTATTTATCTTCATGACCTCCTTGTGCGCGGGGACCAGGAAGCTGATATCCCCCTCAGGCCCGGTGATAGAATTATAATAAAAGATGTCGAGACCAATGAGAAGA
>CAZVFJ010000301.1:0-3915 GCA_964625825.1 uncultured Leptospirales bacterium
AAACTGTTGAGGCATAAAAGCTCCGGGAGTACTGTTCACAAGCTCTTCAGCCTTCGCGATTGCTCCGTTCATCCCGAGTGCGCCATCTGTAAGTACAATCTCCGCACCCAGGGCTTTAAGCAGCTTTCTCCTTTCAACACTCATTGTTTCCGGCATTGTAAGTATAAGCCTGTACCCCTTTGTCGCTGCCACAAAGGCAAGCCCTATCCCCGTGTTACCGCTTGTCGGTTCGACAATTACACTCCCTTTTTTGAGGATACCCTTTTTCTCGGCATCATCTATCATGGCGTACCCGACCCTGTCTTTTACACTTGAAAGTGGATTAAACCACTCCAGCTTTGCGGCAACAGAAGCTAAGCCATTACTGTTAAGCCTGTTAATCATCACAAGGGGGGTATTACCTATCAATTGAGTTATATCTTTTGCTATTTTCATCTTTTCACCTTGTCTCTGAAACGACTATGCTTTCAATAACATGTCAAGGTATAATTCTGAAGTTATCATCCGGAATTTACTATCATTAAAATAATATTAATATTAACCAAGAACCCTTTTTTAAGCTCTACCTTGACTTTTATTAACTTTTTAAATAGTTTAATATCAATTATACTCGTCTGCATTGGGGCGTGAATTTATTTAACAGGAGGAATATAATGGCCGGCAAAAAAACTCTCGAATATCTGATCGATGTTGCAATCAGCAAAGAGGAAGAATCTTACAATTTTTATATGAATCTTTACAACAAAATAGAAGACGCGCAAATAAAAGATACGTTGAAATTTCTGGCAGGTGAAGAGGTGAAGCACAAGGAGTTTCTTGTAGCTTACCGTAACGGCAAATTCGGGACAAGGGCCCTTGACATGGGTACCGTCGTTGATTACAAAATAGCAGAACATCTTGAAATTCCTGATATCAATAAAGATATGCAGACAAAGGATGTTTATCTTGTGGCAGCACACAAAGAGAAGAATTCATATAATTTCTACAGGAGTCTCTCTGAGGTACAGCCAGCCGGTGAAGTTAAAGATATGCTTCTTAAAATGGCGAATGAAGAATTGAAGCACAAGGAAAAGGTGGAATACCTGTACAGTAATACTGCTTTTCCACAGACAGCAGGGGGTTGAAAAACAAATGGTGCATAATTCATCCTGCTTTTATGCACCATTTATTTTAACCATATACTTCATTCTCCTCTTCCGGTTCCTGGTGAATATGCACTGTACATCTCTCTATCCTGCTCATAATAATGTTTTCGAGTTCATCCGACATCCTATGGGCCTCCTGAATACTGACGCCGGGATCAAGATGCACAACCATATCTATAAAAACATCCGCCCCGGATCTCCTTACCTTTATATCATGGACAGAAGTAACATCGGGTACACCGAGCCTCGCCTCTTCAATTAAATCATGATAATCATCCGTAGCCTTATCGAGCAATACATCCACAGCCTTTTTACCGAGTTTATATGAAACAGAAATCACTATTAATGCCACAAAGAGAGCTGCAACAGGGTCTGCCCAGTACAGCCCGAAATTCGCACACACGAGGCCTAACAATACAACTGATGAACTCCATATATCAGTTGAGAAATGGATCGCATCAGCCTCAAGCGCCTGGCTGTTATAGTTCTTCGCGGTCTTTAAAAGCGCGCGGGAACGGGTATAATCTACAATTATTGATGTGACCACAACTATGTAACTCCATATGCTAACTTCTATTTCCATCTTCCCGCCAATAAGCCTGCCGACAGCCTCGTATATAATCCACACGCATGTGATTAAGAGAAGAAAAGTTTCTATGAGTGCTGAAAGATTTTCTACTTTACCATGCCCGTAATGATGATCGCTGTCAGCCGGTTTATCAGAAATCATTACAGATAAATATGTAATTATTGCTGCCACCATATCGAGGCATGAATGGAGCGCCTCAGAAAGAAGCCCGATACTCCCTGTAAGTAAACCTATAATAAATTTCGCAAGAGTGAGAAATACAGCAGCAAAAACAGAAAAAAGGGCTACTTTCTGTTTGTCATTAATAGCAGTACTCTTCATATATTATTAACCCCAACATGCCGCAGGTACAGAAAAAAAAATCCTGCATAATATATGTCCCGCAGAATATTCTGCTGCCTCGAAGGCCCGCCTGCGCTCAGGAGTGAGCCGGCTGATCATCTTAATTTATTATTTTGTCATTCATTAAATTATAGAAGCAAGCAAAATAACTGGTCATGCTCGATTTTATGCGGCTTGTTAGACGGACTAAACTTAAATAGACTGGTTTACCATAATTACATGCCTCTACCATTTTTTGTATCGCCAGAAGATGTAGAACCCGAAAACAGAAAGAAATGCCAGCCCCAGTATTATATAGAAAGCATCTCTATTGGCACTCAGCGGGATTCGCACATTCATTGAGAAGGCGCTTACCACAAAGGTTGGAACCATAATGGCTATGGTAATTATATTAAGCTTCTTCATAAGGATGTTGAGATTGTTGCTCACGATGGATACCCGTGCATCCATAAGTCCCGCGAGAATATTGGAATATATCTCCGCCTGTTTATAACACTGATCATTCTCAATTATTATATCATCAATCAGTTCAAGGCTTTCCGGTGAAAATTTAATTCTCCGGTCATTGAGCTTCATTCTGTTAATAAGGCTGCCATTTGAGTTTATCGCGTTGAGATAATAAACAAGGCTCTTCTCCAGGCTGAATAGATTTATCAGAAACTCGTTCTGCATCGATGTATTTATCTTCTGTTCAAGGGAATCGGATATCATGTTTATTACCTTGAGATGTCCCAGGTAATGATGGATAGTAGCATACATTATTCTCAATACAACATCCTCTATAGAATTGACCTTATTGAATATTTTTACTTCAAAGAAATTGATATCCTCTGATATGACTATTATCAGTTTATCTTTATACCAGAACATTCCGAATGATGAGACAAGAAAGAGAAACTGTTCGGCACCGGAATAATTCTTTGGCCTTTTAAAGATTATAGCATAGTGTTCCGGTTCAAATTCAATCCTGGAAAGCTCATCCGGGTCAAGGGCCGAATTCAATGTATGTTCATCAATTCCATACTTTTCGACCAGGGTCCTTTTGTGTTTTTCATCAGGGTCTATATATATAATAATATTCCCCTCTCCATCTGCTGAAGGATGAAGTTTACCGCCGCTAATCTGAAATTCTTTTATCATAGATAGCACCTCAGAAAAATATCGCGCAGGTTAAATATACATAAAAACCATGAATATTATACGAATGATATTCAAAAAACTATTCCCTGGTCAAGATTTATCATATTCCAGGCATTAATTATTTTCAGGATTGGTTAAAACTCATGACTCATATAATTACTGATTGATAGAAGAGATGATTTATAAAAATATGGCATCATTTGTGGAGAAAAAAAATGCAGATACTCGGTAGCTATATTGAGGGTTTTTTTACCGGAGCAGGTCTTATTATGGCAATAGGCGCTCAGAATGCGTTTGTGCTTAAGCAGGGGATAAAAGGTGAACACCGCGCAGTTATTGCATGGATATGCTCACTAAGTGATACTTTCCTTATAGCACTCGGAATTTCAGGAATGGGATACCTCTTTACTGCTCATCCTGTTATTACAAAATGCATGTCTTTTGGCGGTTCGATTTACCTTGCATGGTTTGCTATCACCTCTTTCCATTCAGCCATTAAAGGTGAATCAATGGAAATGAATAAGGTGGATTACTCCTTAACGTTGAAAAATGCCGTAATAACAACACTTGCCCTTACCTATCTCAATCCGCATGTTTATCTCGATACGGTTGTAATGCTCGGCGGATTCGGAGCGACAAGACCGGTTGACCTTCGTCCTTTCTTCGGGATCGGCGCTGTCTCCGCATCGTTTATATGGT
>CAZVFJ010000302.1:0-3910 GCA_964625825.1 uncultured Leptospirales bacterium
GGTATTATAAAACCGAAGATGAATGCCTTGTGGTTAAACTTTATGAGGGGAAAAACAGTACAAAAGGAACCGCATGGTATTCTGTTACGGTTGAAAAGCCTGGAACTGATGAAACCCAGATCTTTATCTCTTCAGGATGTCCCGGTGTTGACAGTATTGGCCTTTGCGAAAAGGAGATAAAATTGATGTGCGGGAAAGGCTGTGTCACAATCCCTGTTGATGAGCTTGATTTAAGGCTTAAGCTGCCGCTTATTTACTATAACGGCGAGGAAATGAAGGATGGAGAGGCGTTATCCAATAAGATATGATCCTGTACCAACGGCAATAAGTATGTTGTCCTGGTTCATTAGTTCCATCTGAACAACGGCTACTTTATTTCCCGCCCGCAAAACTCTTGATATGCATCTGAAATTTTCACCTGCGCCCGGCCTGAGATAATCAACACGTATATTAAGAGTGCTCATTTTGCTGAAACGGGCGATCTGTTCGGCTACTGTTGTCCCGTTCATTGATAAGAATGCATGAGTTTGAGCGATTATCCCGCCTGATAGATCAATTACGGCGGAGATTACACCGCCATGCAGAATTTTTTGAATATAATTTCCGTAAAGCTCCTCTCTTGAAGTAATCTCTATAATTGCTTTTTCAAGAGATAGTTCAACAACACGAATGCCAAGAAATGAATTAAAGGGCATGCGTGTATTGTATATCTCTTTAAGAACTTCTGTTATAATTTTTAAAGCATCAGGAGAAGAGAGATCTGGTATACTATTTAAATATTCTTCAGTTAAATTGGTGCCATTTAACAGCGTATCAATAGAATTTTTAATTTTTTCCATGTGGAGAATATTGGTTGCTAAAAAGTATATAACCCGCAAACTGTTTTCAGGATGCGGGTTATAAATTTTATTTGGACATATCTTCAGTATCTCTGTAAACATCAAAGAGATAATTTCTTCTGTCTTTTTTCAGTTGGACATACCAGCCTTCATTCTGGAAAAAAGACTGGAAATTTTTTGCTACAGGATAGGTGATAACTATAGAAGGATTTACCGTACAGAACCTTGTATCATCCCAGTTTGTTCTTTTCATTGTTATCCATGCTTCAGCTATGACCTGTTTTAGGACAGTTTCTTCGTTTCCTGCTACTACTTTTATATCATTGTAACTGAACCCTGCCATTATGATCTCCTTATCAAAAAATAAAATATCTTTCTTTAAAAATAATATTAAAGTGTATTCTGTCAATAAATTAATCGGCAATGTTTTGTTTTTTATAATTCAAATCAGTAATTATTCCTAAATATATTTTTAGTGTAAAACTAAGAATTATATAACCCCGGCCTTTGGCGGTGGATGAATAGAGCATTTTTTATCTGAAATAATTTAAGGAATAAATACTGATTTCAAATTAGTATTTATTCTTATAAACATACCTATTATATGGAAAACAAGGGAAGTGAAACATAGAGTAAAACTTTGTCTCAATTCCGGCAATGAGCGCTGCGGTGCTTATAAAAAGGGTAGTGTCCGGGCAAATGTCAGGTTTGTCTGATGACATATTATGTGATGTTACAACAGAGTAACCTTTAATGTTGTAAAAATTGAATTATTGAACAAGATTCATATAATATTTAGTATACCAATCTGGCGGGATGGGTTATTAGAGAAATTTGCTGGTAAAAAACAATAATTCTTGACATAACTTTAAATGGGGAATAGTATGCAATAAGTTTCATATTAAAATTGATGGGGGGTACAAATCATGAAAATTACAGTTTTAAACGGGAGTCCCAAAGGCGATTTAAGTGTTACAATGCAGTACGTGAAATTTATAGAAAAAAAAACTGAAAAGCATAAATTCAATTATATTAATATTTCTCAAAGGATAGGAAAGATTGAGAGTGATGAGTCTTTTTTTAATGAAATAATTTCAGAGATTGAAGGAAGTGATTTTGTATTATGGGGAGCACCTCTCTATGTCTGCCTTGTCCCGTCACAGTATAAGAGGTTTATTGAACTTATATGGGAGAGGGGTGTTGAGGATAAATTTAAAGGTAAATATACTGCTGTTATAACAACCTCAATCCATTTTTTTGATAATACAGCACATAATTATATGAGAGGGATCTGCGATGACCTTGAAATGAATTTTGCGGGATCATTCTCACCTGATATGTATGACATAATGAAAGATGAGGGGAGAGAGAAACTTTTAATTTTCGCGGAATCGGTCTTTGAAACAGCTGAATTGAAGAGAGTCACATCAAAAGCATATGTGAAGCCGGATTATAACATGCCTGTTTATAAATCCATAACTTCTATTTCAAAAGTAAGTCCGGGGAATAAAAAAGTACTTATACTCTCTGACAGGGTATATGAAAGAGATAATATGGCAGAAATGATTGAGAGAATGAAGAACACATTCTCCGGAAATGTCGAGATGCTTTCTCTCTCTGAAATAGATATAAAAGGTGGGTGTCTGGGCTGTTGCGAGTGCGGGCTTGATTACAGGTGCGCCTACACGGGAAAAGACGGATTTGTTGATTTTTATAACGAAAAGATAAAAAAAGCGGATATTATTGTTTATGCCGGTGAGATTAGAGACAGGTATCTTTCTGCAAGGTGGAAGCAGATGTTTGACAGGGGTTTTTTTAATACTCATACACCGACACTTAAAGGGAAGCAGTTTGGACTTCTTCTCTCCGGGCCGCTTCTATTAATTCCTAATTTAAGGGAGATTTTTAATGCCTATTTCCAGTGGCAGGGGGCCAATCTTGTAGATATAGTTACAGATGAGTATCCTTTAACGAAGATAGATTATCTCATTGATAATCTGGCGAAAAATCTTGTCTCACGGGCTGAGAATATATTCAGCCTCCGACATTTCTTGGAGTCGGAGGAATGAAGATTTTCCGTGATGATATATGGGGGCGGCTGAGATTTGTGTTTCAGGCTGATCATAAATATTACGAGGAAAATGGCATTTATGATTTTCCGCAGGATGATCAGAAAAGCATTGAGATTAACGAAAAGATGATTGCTCTGACAAACAATCCGGATATGAGGGAGAATGTAAGGAAGATGATCAAAACAGAAATGGTTAAGCCGATGAAATACATAGTGGATAATAAATAGAGCTTTGAAAATAAAGGATATAAATACCCGGACTACCCGTTCTATAAAAAATTTTAAGAACAGGTTCTTTCTTCCACGTTATATAAGAGAAATGAAGAAGATGGGAATCGGTGGTCTTTCCGGAGGCAATACCATCCGGCTGATTACAGACGGTGATGATTTTTTTGATAGTATAATCTCGTCTATAGAAAACGCGAAAAAGAGCATCAATCTCGAAACATATATTTTCAGCAGCGACTCTGTGGGGTGGCTTGTGGCTGAAAAGCTTGCTCTTAAAGCAGAACAGGGACTTGAGGTTAATGTCATATATGATTCATTTGGATCAATCACGGCTTCAGCACTTATGTTTGATATGATGCGCAATGCAGGGGTGGAGATCCTTGAATATCATCCCTTTGCTCCCTGGCGAAGGTACTGGAATATAATTTTCAGGGATCACCGCAAGATCCTTGTGATTGACGGGAGTTCAGCTTTTATCGGCGGTATAAATATCGGGAAGGAGTATGCAGGTGAAAAATATGAAGGAGGAAGATGGCGAGACACCCATGCGGTGATAGAGGGGCCTGCTGTAAAAGACATACAGTTCTTTTTTATGGAAAACTGGTACAGGAATGGCGGTGCTGTAATGAACGGCAGGCTCTATTTCCCAGAACTTCATGATGTGGGAGATATTCTTCTGATGATTCTCTGCACAAAATCCAGGAAGAAGGTGAGGCCTGTTTATGAATCATACATCTCTGCCATAGAAAATGCCAGGCATTCAATATATATT
>CAZVFJ010000303.1:0-3898 GCA_964625825.1 uncultured Leptospirales bacterium
GCGCAGATGAATAATGACAGGATATCGGTAATACTTTTTTCTGACCGGGTTGAAAAATACCTCAAGCCGCGTAAAGGGAGAAAATTTGTCCTTAAAGTGCTCAATGAAATACTCATGATCAAACCATCGGGAAGAGGTACAGACCTTACCGCCGCGCTTGATTTTTTTCAGCAGGTCACAAAAAAGAGGAGTATACTCTTTATTGTATCTGATTTTTTAAACGCAAAACATGATGAGGCAATGCTGAAGATGAAGATTCTTGCGCGGAGACATGACGTGATCCCTGTACAGATATCTGATCCTATGGAGAAAGAGATGAAAATTTTCGGGCTCGCCGAGTTTACGGATCTTGAAACAGGCGAGACTTTTCTTTCTGATTCGATTAAGGGAAGTCGCGGGCTCCCTGAAATATCGGGGATGGAGACGATTAAACTTTCTACTGATGACCAGATTGAGGTCCCGCTCCTCAAGTTTTTCTCTAAAAGAAACAGAACTGCAGCATTCAGGTAGAAACATTTATATGGGCATTAAAAGAATAATAATTTTTATAACAGTAATATTAATATCTATCCCCTTCTATAGTGAAGCTGATGCCGGAAGAGTGTTGAAGAGCACTGTTTCCCCCGAAAAAGGGAGTGTCGGCCAGAACTTTGTTTATACCGTTTCACTTGCGGGGAGAGACCTGGGAAGTATAAAAATTACTCTTCCAGATAAAGGCGGGTTTTTCCCTGATGGTCCCGGCAAAGACTCATCTGAAGACAATGCTAAATCCGAAGATGAAAATGCTGTTCCCCTTTACATCATAAACAGTTCTACGAAGGAGGATTCTGAGTCTGAAGGGATGAAGCAGATTTCAGTTACAGTTAATCTCACATACTATAGAACCGGTGTGCATCAACTTCCTGAAATAAATATTATAGACAGCGATGGAGTAAAACTCGGATACAGCATTCCATCGGTTACCATTGAAGAGATAAATAAAGAGGGTAAACCGGAGGATATTGAACCGCCGATTGATCTCTCCGGTAATTATACCCGGCTGATAGTAATAATTCTTGCTGCAATCGTAATTGTAATAGCTGGAATATTTATATTCAGGTTAATTAAAAAACGCCGCAAAGCTGCAATTATTCCTGAAATAAAAGAATCCCCGATAGAATTTTTTAAAAACGAAATTGAAAGACTTAAACTCCGGGAAGCTGCTGATGAAGGGCGTGTCAATGATTACGTATTCGGAATGTCGATCACTTTCAGAAGGTTCCTATCAATGGAACTTGGTTTTGATGCGGCAGAGATGACTACTGGTGAAATATCAGCTTTGCTTAAAAAATATCTTCAGAGTAGCGCGGGCTTCGCCGGTGAGATTGTCAGTATCATGGAGATATGGGATCTGTCGAAGTTTGCCGAGTTTACTCTTAAAAGAGATATATTGATCCTGAATTTTGAAAATATAGTAAAAGTTGCCGGGAAAATCCCGGATATGAAGAGGGGAATATATGGATAATTTTGAATTCAGGTCTCCGCTCTTTCTCCTTCTCTTTATCCCTTACGCCGGTATAATCGCCTGGTATATTTACAGAAAGCTCGGCAAGAGGCGTGCGGCAATTTCTGTTTCGTCGTCCTCAATCATCAGGGCGAGGGCAAGCTTCAGGACAAAGACTTATGGATACCTCGATTGTATCAGGTTTGTTTCTCTCTTTCTCCTCATAATCGCACTTGCGGCTCCGGGGAGGGGGATAAACTTTTCGAGTATAAAGAACAGGGGTATAGATATAATGATAGCGCTTGACCTCTCCGGTTCAATGAGGGGGAAGGACTTTCAGCCGGATAACAGGCTTGAGGTAGCAAAGAGAGTAGTCGACAGTTTTATCCGGAAGAGAGTTAATGACAGGATAGGTCTTGTGGTATTCGCCGGGGATGCGTACCTGCAATCTCCGCTCACTGTTGAACATGATATTATTACAGAGATTGTTGAGGAGCTTGACTTTAATACTGTTGATGAAGATGGGACAGCCATCGGTGATGCCATTGCCCTGGCTGCTTCGCGTATGATCGATAGTAAGGCAAAAAGTAAAATAGTTCTTCTTATAACAGATGGAGTGAATAACCGGGGAGAGATTGATCCTGAAACTGCTGCGAAGAGTTGTGCCGAGATGAATATTAAGGTCTACGCCGTGGGTATAGGGAAGGAGGGGCTTGTCCCGTACCCGAACCGTGCAGGAGATATGTTCCCTGATGAATATATGAGGAATAATTTTGACGGTGCGTCTCTTCAGAAGATAGCTTCACTGACGGGGGCACAATTCTACAGGGCTGAATCGAGCGGAGTTTTCTGGGAGAAGATAAATGACATTGACAGGCTGGAAAAGAGTGACGTCGACGTGAGAACATGGCATGAATTTTATGACCGCTCGGGCATTTTTCTTTTCGCCGGTATAGCTTTCTTTTTTCTTGAGATACTATTAAGAGCGGTAGTTTACAGGAAGGTCCCTTGATGAGTTTCGGTGCTATCGAATATCTTCCGGCAGCCGCACTCATATCTTTTGCGGTAATGCTTTTTTGGGGCTACTACATGTACTGGCGGCGCAGGAGTGTCAAACTTATTTCAGGTAACGGATGGAGACTCATTGCCGGTGATAAAAAGAGAATTGTTATTAAGGAGATTCTTGTAATATGTGCAATTCTGTTTTCATTTGGGGCACTGCTTAAACCACAGTGCGGCGAATATCCACGTGAAATAATATCAGAAGGAACCGATGTGCTTGTCGCGCTTGATGTGAGCAGGAGTATGCTGGCTAAAGACGCTGAGCCTGACAGACTCGGACGTGCGAAGAGAGGGATAAAGTGGATTGCTGAATCTCTCACAGGTAACAGGATTGGGCTTATTGTTTTTGCGGGTGATGCTTTTCTTTATTGCCCGTTGACTAATGATACAGGTGCTTTTATGATGTTTTTAGATTCAGCAGATCCGGATTCGGTTAATATTCAGGGTACGGACATAGGGAGGATGCTTGCTGAGGCTGCAAAAGTCTATGAAAAAAAACGGTTTACATCGAAGATTCTCGTTGTGATTACAGACGGAGAGGACCACGAGGGAGGTGTTGATCGTCAGATAGAAAAATTTAGGGAACTCGGAGTGTCGGTCTACACAGCAGGTATAGGGAAGGGAACCGGGGAGTTTATCCCCGCAGGGACAGATGATTCTGTGCCTGACGCATTCTACAGGGACAGTGAAGGTAAACTTATTAAAAGCAGCCAGAATCAGGGGCTTCTTAGAAAGCTTTCCTCTGCAACAGGCGGAGATTACTATGATATAACAGACAGCTTTTCCGGATTAAATAATATAATTAATGTAATTGAGAAACAGCAGAAACATAATACAGGTTCACGGATAATAAAAGAGAAGATAGACAGAACATGGATTTTTATATTTTTAATGGTAATTGCTCTTGGAGCTGAAATAGTCATAGAGGAGAGGAGGAAAAATGAGAGATAAATTTTTTTTGAAAATATTATTACTTCTTTTTTTGTTCTCTCTGCCTATTGCCTGGATTGATCCTTTCAATGATGAAGTTGCAAAAGGAAACAGTAATTACAGCAGCGGTAAATTTAACGAAGCAATTAATAATTATAAAGAAGCTGAAAAATATGCCCCGGATGAAAAGAAAAAAAGAATGCTCGATTTTAACAGGGGGAATGCTGAATTTAAAATGAATAATAATGAGTCCGCTCTTGCCAAATATAGAAATTCAATGGACTCCGGCGATCCCGAACTGCAGAAAAAAGCGTTTTTTAATGAGGGAACAACATATATGAAGATGGGGAAAAAGAAGGAGGCAGCTGACAGTTTTATAAAGGCTCTTCAGATTGATCCATCGTATGAAAAAGCAAAAAGAAA
>CAZVFJ010000304.1:0-3861 GCA_964625825.1 uncultured Leptospirales bacterium
GTTACTCCTTTAGCCAAAAAGTAAATAATGTCATATAAATTTTTTTGTATTGGAGTAAGACAACTGCTTTTTTTTAAAAAATACTTTTCGCCTCTTTTTATTGCCTCTGTTAAATCAAATTTCTTACTGTATTTAAAGTAAGATTTTGTTGTTTCGATTGCGATATCATGTTCAGTACAATACTTTTCATATAATGTTTTTGTCATCCTGAAAAATGGTTCAAAAATAATATTTTCATACTCTTCAGGTATCCCTGTTATTCCCTTCTCGTTTTTCTCAGGGAGATTCAATACATGCATTGTAAACCGATCATTAATAACATCAATAATTATTGTTACAGGTGAATTTTTGTGGCTGAATTTAAGCGCGTTAAGAATAATTTCATGTATCAGTTCATCCAGATATTCCCGGTTAATGCTTATATACCTGCCCAAAAAAATTTTTTTCGGGCTGCTAATAAGAAAGGTATTATTTTTGATATAAGCTTCATCTTCAAAAGAACGGATAATCCCTGAGGTATATTCGTGAACTTCCATCACCTGCATCTTTGTTACTTCAATTTCATTTTTATCGATATTTTCAATTTCCGCGAAGGCGTCCAGTCCCTTTTTTGCATAGGCTATATTCTCATTTAAAAGTGATACAATCTGCCTGTCAATTCGAAGCTCCCCTTCTCCTGCATCAACAGTGTTTGATACAATTATATCGAGAATTGTCAGAAGGCTGCCGAAACCTGCTCCCTGCGTGAAACTTCTCCTCAGGCCTTCAAACAGTGACATGTCATTTATGTCAATGTTGCTGGAGAGGATTCTATCCTGCCACCTGTACCACTCAAGCTGGTTTTCCCTCCGGATCTGCTTTTCTTTCTGGATTATCCTCTCTGTCTTTTTTAAAGTGACTGACTCCATGGCATGTCGCATTTTCATGAAAACATCATCTAGGTTAACCGGTTTTACGATATAATCGTATGCCCCGAGTTTCATTGTTTTTACTATGACCGATGAATCTGAATATGCTGAGAGGATAATAATAACGGTATCTTCATTTATAGCCCTTATGTGTTCAATGAGCTCGACTCCGTCCATAACCGGCATTTCGATATCTGTGAGCACTATTGGATATTCTTTTTTACTGAATTCTTCCAGCGCCTCATTGCCATTAAAACAAATGGTTGAATCCATGTTGTGTTTATTTATAAACTCACTGAGAATCCTTGAGTTTATTCTATCATCATCAACAATCAGTACCCGGTCTCTCTTCATTTAATGCTCCATTTTGATTCTTATATGGTTTGCTAATAATTTTGCTGTTAAATAAAATCAAGATATTTTATAAATAGTTATGTATTTCGCAGTTTTGGATGTCTTTCCCTGAATAATTGGTACACTTTTCGGGAAGAGGTCGAATTATTTACCGGTTTTATAAATAAATTGTTGAACTATATTTTTATTCAGGAGATTATTCTGTTAGAGAAATTTAGAGAGCAGGTGATATGTTCCGCCCCGTTTTCTGAACATCCCGGTCAGATAAAATATTGAAAGAGGAACAATACCGTGAGCAGACTTGCAAAACTTGCTTTAGACTGTGCACATCAGAGAAGAATTGAGATGTCAACATATCCGGTTGATGAAACACATATATTGTCAAGAGGAAGATTCATTGAGGAGAGAATTAAGCCTTATTATAAAATTACTGGTGAAAGAGTTGAGTCCGGGCCTCTGCATAACCTGGAGATACTACTCCTTGTGAAAATTCCCGATCTCATTATAGAGGATGTTGAGGTCATCACGGGTACTCTCCCGCGGGAGGATTGTTATAAAGTAATTCATTCCCTTGACCCTGTTAAGGGCCTGTCAATTAAAAAGGGATTTAGCTCTAAGGTCAGGGAGCTCGTAGGCGGAGTTAAAGGTTGTACTCATCTTACTCATCTCCTCTGTACAATGGCACCGGCTGTGATGCAGGGATACTGGGCAATTTCATCTCAGAAAAAATCTGAAAAGAGTGAAGAAAATAAAAAAAGAGCCGGGAATATGTGGGATGTGCTTAAAAATTCATGCTACGCATGGAGAGAAGATGGTGAAATTTTCAGAAAAATGGCTGCCTTATTTAAAGAAAAATGAAATAGTATTCAGTTTTAATGTATATCAGTCAGCAGGTGAGCAGATGCTGACTGATATACGTGAATAACTGAACTTGTTAATATAAATATTAAAGGTTAAAAGATTTTTTTATCTGTTTGAGAAGATTTTCAGGGTCCACTGGTTTCTGGAATACGCCTTTAAAGCCGAGCTCATCAATACTAATATTCCCCGCTGTTGCGTTACCTATACTGCTGAGGAGATAAACAGGAGTCTTTTTGTCTTCTTTACTTATCATTTCAGCAACTTTGCTCCCCGAGTCAACTCTTTCCATCATCATGTCGCAGAGTACAAGATCAGGTTTTTCGCTTTTGAATTTTTCAAGCCCTTCTTTACCGTCAATGGCTGTAACAACATTATAACCTTCAGACTGCAAAATCGCGAGAATAGATTCAAGAATATCAGTGTCGTCATCAATCACGAGTATCTTTTTATCGGGCATATTTTTCTCCTTTAGATTTAATCTGTTTATCCTGATGGTGCAAATTTGTTTATAATGTTTCTGCGCCATTTTCTGGATATATAAAGTAAAAATATAAAGTTATATTTTTATAAGGCAAGCCAAATTTAGTTGATATATAAATATTTTTAATATGTCAATAAAAGTTAAAACGAATTATCTGTAATATTGCTAATTATATATTGATGACTCTTTATTCTGCGGCAAATTAACATTTATCTAATTATTGTCCAATTTTAACCTTAAAATAAGTTTTTTGGTTGAAAAAAAATAAGGGTGAATAAAGAATAAGGGGCTTTATAGAAATATATAAAAATGCCTGTTTGGTGTCTGTTTTTATTAGGAAAGAATATTAAAATAATAATACCTCCCCCGGTTCAGGTAGAAAACCGGGTAATTGGTATGCTTATTTTAATATTTATATTTGCCTGTTACTTTCAAAGAAATATAAAATATGAAGGAGCTTTTTATGGACGTAATCCAACTCACGATTGATGGGGTTGAAGTTACGGGGAAAAAGGGACAGACGATTCTCGAGATTGCACGCGAGAATGGATTCGACATTCCCACTCTCTGTTATCATCCCAGGATCAGTAAGACCGGTGCGTGTCGTTTATGCATAGTTCGTATTAACGATGTAATGCTTAAGACATCATGTACTGAACCTGCTACTGATGGAGCTAAAATAGTCACGGAAGATGAGGAAATTATAAGTCTGCGAAAGGGGATACTTGAAATGCTCCTCGCGGAGGGAGATCACAACTGTCTTTACTGTGAAGCTAATGGAAACTGTGAGCTTCAGAAACTCTGCTACAGATATGGTGTGGAAAACCCGGGACTTGATTTCCCTAAGAACAGAAGGCAGCGTGATGTTGTTTCAAGCCAGGGACTAAGACGTGATGAAAACCGTTGTGTCCTTTGCGGCAGGTGCGTGAAAGCCTGTGCTGAAATTCAGGTAAATAATGTATGGCAGTTTAACAACAGGGGCTCACACGCATGTCTTACTTCTGACATGTTTGAAAAGATAGGGGATTCATCCTGCGTTCAGTGCGGCACATGTGTACAGCTCTGTCCTACTGGAGCTCTATCGTTCCAGACAGTTCTCGGACGCGGTCAGGAATGGGATCTTAAAAAAGAATCAAGCATATGTATATATTGCGGTGTCGGCTGCAAAATAGATTTTTATACAAATTCAAAAGGCCAGCTTGTAAAAGCTATGGGTAATGAAGATGGCCCGAACAAAGGGCATCTTTGCGTTAAAGG
>CAZVFJ010000305.1:0-3474 GCA_964625825.1 uncultured Leptospirales bacterium
CCATGACCAGTCCGGCAGCGGGTCGACGCTGTTTATAGAGCCCATGGCGGTGGTGGAGATCAACAACCGCGTCCGGGAATGGGAGTCCCGCGAGCGGGAGGAGATTGACCGCATTTTGCAGATGCTGACAGGATCGGCTGTTCATGGGACCCGGCAACCGGTAACGTCACTCTCCCCGATGCAGTTAAAAAACCGCTAAAAGCTTATTACGATGCGGAATTTATCGGGATAGTTGAATCACCGGAGATTGGCGGCATGGGTATGCCGCAATCCCTTGGCGCTGCATGCGGCGAGTTCATAAGCGCCGCGCACCAGCCTATCCTTATGTGGGGGGCGCTGGCACACGGGTCAATGATGCTTATATCTAATTTCGGCTCAGAAGAACTAAGGAAAACATATGTCCCAAAGATGATGGCCGGTGAATGGGGTGGCACAATGTGCCTCACAGAAACACAGGCCGGGTCTGACGTAGGCCGCCTCACCGCAAAAGCCGTAAAGCAGCCTGACGGCACATACCGCATAACAGGCCAGAAGATATTTATCTCCGCAGGGGAGAACGATTACTATTCAAATATGGTTCACCCTGTTCTTGCAAGGATCGAAGGTGATCCGGACGGGACAAAGGGGATATCAATCTTCATTGTACCGAAATTTTTACCTGACGCGAGTGGAAATCCGGGCAAACGGAACGATGTTAAATGCACCGGCATTGAGCATAAGATGGGAATCAAGGGGTGTGTTACATGCTCCATGAGTTTTGGTGATAACGGTGAATGTGTAGGCTTTCTCCTGGGCAAGGAACGTGAAGGCATGAAGATCATGTTCCAGATGATGAATGATTTCAGGATGGGGACTGCTATTCAGGCGCAGGGTGTTTCCTCTGCCGCATATCTGCATGCTGCGTCATATTCAAAGGGGAGATTGCAGGGATCTGCATTAAAGGACATGAACAATCCATCCGCGCCTATGGTTCCGATCATCGAGCACCCGGACGTTCAGAGGATGCTGCTCTGGATCAAGTCTTATGTTGACGCGCAGAGAATGCTGATTTACAACATGTATTATAACATGGACCTGGGTACTATCCTCGGCGGCGAGGAGGCAAAAGAAGCCCGCGCCATTGTTGACTTCCTTGTGCCTGTGTGCAAAGCGGGTTGCAGCGACAGGAACGTACTCATCACATCTGAAGCAATGCAGATGTTCGGGGGATACGGGTTCTGCTGTGATTACCCCATTGAGCAGATGATGAGGAACTCCAAGATACTCTGCCTCTTTGAAGGGGCAAACGGGATCCAGGGTATGGACCTTGTTATGCGGAAACTCCTGATGAACCCTGGTCAGTATAATTATAATGTATTTAAAAAGCGGCTTAATGAATCAGTGGAGCTGGCACGGAAAAACGGAGTTCCGGGTGAATACATTGACCCGGTAATTAAGGGGCTTGCGAGGCTTGATGAATATGTTGAAAAGATGAAAGGGATGGCAGCCGGAATGAAGTTTCACCAGATACTTTCAGGGGCAACACCTTTCAGAAAAGCTATATATATGCTCTCCATAGCATGGATGCATGTATGGAGCCTTGCTGTTTCTTATCCTAAGATGAAAGCTATTGCCGGAGACAGGAAAGGCGCGGAACTTAAAGCCTTAATTGCTGACAACAATGAAGCTGCGTTCTACTACAGCAGGGTGCTGACGTCCCGCTTTTTCATCAGGGAGGAGTTCCCTCAGTTCTTCGGAATGATGGACGCGCTCTTCTCCGATGAGTGGCCTGCACTTGAAGCTTTTGCGGAGGCATTTCCGGGGACTGTGGAGATGTAGGGAACCTGTAACTCTTCCTGGCGGATGGTGAGTATGTCTGCCTGGGGGAGGATTTGCAGTTATAATTACAGTAAATGCCTATATTCATCTCTGACTCTCAGGACTAATTTAGAATCCTTTCCAGTCAGTTTTTTTTTACTGTCTGTATAGAATTTAAGCCACCTCCCCACAATTTCTAACATAATTTTGTTAATCTTACCTTCTGCGGTGATTTCTTCTGTCTCAGGATCATACTTTACATTTATTCCAAAAAATTTGGCTGGTATTTTCATATTGCTCTCCTATATCCAATAACTATAATCTTATATATTATCCTCTTTCAGAAAATTAATCATAATATTTGCACAGGCCAGAGTATCAGAAAGAGCATGGTGATGATTAAGTTCTATTCCAAAATAATTTGAAACACTGTCAAGTGCGTTGCTTTGTAGTTTTAATCTGCTTCTTGAAAGCTGGCATGTACATTTATATTTTACATCAGGCTTTGGGAGATTATAATAATTGCAGCATGTTTCAAGCACAGCTTTATCAAAACTGACATTATGCGCCACGACAAAATCAATATCCCTGAAATAATTTTGTATGTCGGGCCAGAGCTCATTAAATGAAGGTTGATCCTGGACATCTTGCCATGTAATTCCATGTATATTGGTGAAAGTGAAATAGCTGGTTGGCGGTTTAATCAGAGTAGAATATTGATCCGTTATTATAAGATTTTCAACAACAACTATACCGAGTGCACAAGCACTGTTCCTTTCGTTATTGGCGGTTTCAAAGTCTATTGCGACAAACCTGTTATACATTTTTTCTTAATCCGATTTTTTCCAGATATAATAGATTTATTTGTACCAGTGTTCAACAAGAATCTTTTTTATCTATAAAATATTATAACTTGGAATAAACGCTATATGTACTCAATAGTTTTAAACCTGTTCCACGGGTTATTCGCTCCGGTCGTCAGGAAAGATTCAAGGTATTCCGGGATTGGCTGCATTCAAGTAGCAATACCGGATTATTTTTTAAATGAATATTTCTTACATTTTCCCACTCTGCTGAACGTAGTTTGCCTGAACTCTGAATCAGGCAGCATAAGAATATAATTAAAATGCCTGTTGACTTTTTCATAATAATGCCGTTAAATCTTTTCAGTTTTGATTGAAAATTCTGACTTCTTTTATTCCGGCCAATTATAGTACAGATTGCAAATCGAAGGTAGGGAGTCATTTCCTATCATTAATTATTTATGAGGTTATATTATTATGAATGAAATTGAAAATAAACCGTTCCCCAATCCTGAGGGTAAAATGAATGTCCTTAAAAGATATCTCCATATACTTGCGCTTCTTCAGTATATTCCGGAGGGTGATAAACCTGAAACCTGGAACGCACAAAAACTTGCTGATTTACTTTCAGAAGAGGAAGGTGGAGTTAAACCTCCTGATGACAGCCTTATAAGGACGTATATTCGCAAGAATATAGAGAATGATCTCGATATCTCAGTTGATAAAAAACAGGGGGGGCTCTACTCAACTCTTGCTGAAGACCTTGATGTTGAAACTCAATTAAAGATTGCCAGGGTATATGCGGATTTCGTTGTTAAAGATACAACCCGTGACATGATACTTAAAAGATTCATTGAGGCAATGCCCGACAGGG
>CAZVFJ010000305.1:3484-3831 GCA_964625825.1 uncultured Leptospirales bacterium
GCTCTCTGGACTCTTGCCCGTATATACTTCGCTGTTGTCGAAAAAAGGATGATCCAGTTTAACTATGTTACAAATACAGGCTACAGAATTACCAGGTGGAAACTCTGCCCCTACTACTTCGTATTCAGAAATAACAGTCTCTATCTTGCGGCCTGGGACCCTGTTCAGAAAAAGCACCTCCCTCTGCTTGCTGAGAGAATAAAAGATCTCTCTGTACTTGAAAAATCTCATAATAAGGAGTGGTATATCCCCCCTGTGGATGAACTCTTTAAAGATACTCTCAGTGCTTTTATTTCAGACAGCGGCCCTGTTCTCATGAATATCCGGTATAAAAAAACCGCAGCTTC
>CAZVFJ010000306.1:0-3818 GCA_964625825.1 uncultured Leptospirales bacterium
GCAGCAGCCATGTCGAATTCAGTGACGAAATCTTTCCCTTTCTGGATTTTAGCTTCATACATCGGCCTGAAATTCTTCAGTGTTGTGTAGATAGGATTAGGTGATGTCTGGCCAAGACCGCATCTGCTCATGCTTTTGACAGTAACACACCACTCTTCCATCTCTTTAAGATCAGCCTCTGTTCCATGTCCATTCATAACTTTTTCAAGTTTGTGGAGAAGGAGCTGGTTACCAACACGACAGGGTGCACACCATCCGCATGATTCCTCTACAAAAAACTCCATAAAATTTTTAACGATTTGAAAAAGATCCCTGTTACGGCCGATTACAATAACCGAACCACCTGTTGCGAGATCATCATAGCATATCCTCTGACCGAATTTGGATTTATCAATACACTGTCCGGATGGCCCGCCGACCTGAACAGCTTTCGCGTCTCTTCCACCGCACTCTTCAAGGAGAGTCTGGATTGTTGTACCAAATTCAACTTCATAAATTCCGGGATTTTTGCAATCGCCGGATACACTGAGGAGTTTTGTTCCTTTAGACTGGGCTGTCCCCATCTTCGCAAACCACTTACCTCCCTCAAGTATAATCCTTGATGCCGCACAGAAACTCTCCACGTTGTTCACAGATGTAGGTTTACCCATAAAACCTCTCTGCGCCGGGAATGGAGGTCTGTTTCTCGGCTCACCCCTTTTACCTTCTGCAGATTCGATAAGAGCTGATTCCTCACCGCATATATATGCACCTGCACCCATCTGAATTTTTATATCAAAATTGAATCCCTGTTTCCCGCCTGCATTTTTACCGAGATTTCCGGCCTGTCTCATTTTTGAAAGGACATCTTCAAGGTAGACTTTGAGATACATATACTCACCCCTGAGATAAAGGAGACCTTCATCAGCGCCTATTGCATAACCGCCGATTGTCATACCTTCAAAAAGCATTTCAGGGATCTCTGTAAATATAACCCTGTCTTTAAATGTTCCCGGCTCCCCTTCATCCCCGTTGCATACTATATATTTCTTTTCACCGGGAGACTGTCTTGTGTAATCCCACTTCATACCTGTAGGGAAACCAGCACCACCTCTACCTCTGAGGTTGGATATTTTCATCTGTTCAATAACATCTTCGGGAGTCATTGAAACAGCTTTTTTCAAAGCTGAACCCGGTGTAAAGGGAGCGAAAAGAACAGAACCCTTCTTCTGGATATTGTTTTTAACCATGGTACTGATAAGATTTGACTGATTTTTCCCATCGCCATATTCTTTAACAATATCCCTGGCAGCTTTGCCGGCTTTCATGTCAGCTACTATTAACCTGACTTTTTCAGCTGTGAGGCTTGTGAATATAACACCGTTAATAATCACAGCGGGTTCCTGGTCATTCATTCCGATGTCAGCAGTATAGTGAAGTCCGATCTTTCCGTCAGCGGATACTTCACCGAATTTGCAGCCTACTTCTTTTTCAAAAGCCCTGGCTATTTCATAACAGCCCATCATAACTGATACTGCACTGTTATTCAGATAAACTGCATATTTGCCAACCGGCTCCCTGGAGAAGAAGTGATAAAAGGTTACAACACCTTCTACATCAACAGAGGAGACATTCATCTCCTTAGCTATCTCAGCGATAGCCGCATTCGAGACCTGACCAAGTTCAGCCTGAACATCACGGATGACATCGAGCATTTTAGTCGGGTCTTTCTGATAATTGTTTGCACGTTTTTTAACAACTTCAGATATATTACCCATAGGGCCCTCTTTGTTAATAAAATTTTTATAAAACTAAAATATTCATTTATATATATTTATATTTATTTATATAAATTTATATTAATATATAGGTAAATATACTGTGTTAAAAAAATAAAATAATTATGTTAAAAAGAACACCTGTGAAGAAGAAATAAAACGGCTATTAACTACGTTTTTTCTTTAATCGAATTGAATGCGCTGCATTAAATAAAATAACTTGATTAAATATTAATATTTCTATTTTTATATTTATAAATAGAAATTTTCGAAATAAAAAATTCATACACCGGCCATTCAGTTCAATGATTTTTTAATCTTCTATTATATTTATTTTAACAATATAAAACACTCAAATAAATTAGTCAACCAAATTAATATATCATTTATGACATATTAAAAGATGCCATAAATTTATCAACAAAATTAATGTTAAATATTAATTTTGTTGATAAATTTATTCTATATTATTAAATAGCTACAATAACGTATTCATCTACCGATAAAAAAATGGCTGCCCTTTTAAAGAATGCAGCCATTATACTTTATATAAAATATATGCTATTTATGATTTAATTTTTTTGAATTAAGGAAAAACATCTATTTTTTCCATTAAAAGAAGTTCTTTCCCTCAATGAAATTGTTAACGCTAAATCTGAATTAAAAATCTACTCTAACAAAGAATCCTTCTTCGTTTTTTTAATCAGAATTTTCTGAATCTACTAAAAAAAATCGATAGTGTCCTTATGAGTGACTCCGGTGTTTTTAACCGCATCGAATATTTATAAAAGAATAAATTACAAAATAGCAAAGCATGTTATTAACATCAATGAACTTTTGTTATGTATGAAATTCAACAATATGCGGTTAGAAAAACAGATGAAATAACATAACTTTCTGAACAAAGCTGAAAACTCAAGCCGGAATAATGGAGAATACATGATAAACTAAAAGTACTTGTCGCTGATGACGATTATGACATTCTGACATCTATTCTGCTTATATTAAAAAGCAAAGGTTATGATGTAATCACGGCTGGAAGCGGAAAAGAAGCCCTTGTTAAATTTTTTGAATGCAGACCTGATATTATTCTTCTCAATCTTATGATGTAAAAATTTGATACGGGAGTTACTGTCTGTAAAAAAATAAGTGAAATGGATAAAATTGTAAAAATACACCTGATTAGTGCCGTTGGAGAGGAAAATCCTGAACTCCCTGAAGCATATAATATGGGATTTAGGGGGATGGTCAGGAATCGTTTTCACTTTTCCCAACAATCCGGAAAGGGCTATTGATCTAATTAATACCCGGTGTAGTAAAAAATCAAAATACTGCACCGAGTATTAATTACAGGCAAGGGTCATGTGGAATAATGACCTTGCAGAGCCCGGACTTACTCCTTAACCAGAAGTACTTTACATTTTGCTTTCTTCGCAAGTTCATCTGTCAGGTGCGCCACAAAAATATGCCAGATTTTATGTTTAGCGTGTGGAGCAATTACAAGAAGGTCAAATTTTTTATCCTGTACCTCCTTTACAATCTCTTCGATAACATTCCCTACCCTTACGATCTCAGTTACCTTCCCTACACCTGTTTTCCGGATCTCATCTTTCATTTTTTTGGATGCATTTTCAGCCATTGCCTTTCTGCTTGATTCAACCTGCTCAATTGAAAGGCAAAAATCAGCAACGCAGAGATCAATATCATCCATAACATGCAGGAGCGTTATCTCAGAGCCGAACTTATCAGCAATTTCCTTGGCGTTTTTCAATGCATTTTCTGACTCTCCGGTAAAGTCAGTTGCAACAAGTATCTTTTTAGGACTAAACATATCGCACCTCCTTTATTAATTATTTTACTTACCTGATAAAATAATAACTCTAAAGAAGGAGTAAAAAAAATTTTAGTACATCTTTGCAGCTAAAAATTGCTTATTTAGTGAGATTTTTATCACTTTCCACCTGATATAATCAGGCAGCCATTCTAATCCCATGTCATAAGATCAAGAAGTCCGTTTATTATAGTCAGCGGATGTGGCGGGTTTCCCGGTATATAGAGATC
>CAZVFJ010000307.1:0-3785 GCA_964625825.1 uncultured Leptospirales bacterium
CCTACTGCCCGGAATCGGATATAATTATAATCCCACTTACCTTCTGTTGAAAGTTTCATACCGAGCTTCATGTATCTCCAAAGTACACCGGTACTTACATCCTGAAGTTCGACGTTTGCATCAGCACTTAAAGACTTGTCACCGGCTGCGCTTAATGTGTCAATTACAGTCCAATCACTACCATTAATTGACCCCCACAGAATTGGATAAGCGTCTGCTCCATTTGTGATCTCGTCAATCTCGGCTTCTACCCGGTAATAATACAGTTTGTCTCTGTTTATTTTCCAGACTATATCCGCATTGGTACCACTAATTGCGGTGTCTCCGGCTACACCGGTGTACTCAAAGTAATTGGCCGCGCTGAAATCAATAGTTGAATTCAAAGGAACTTGGGCGTTGACTGCCATTGCTACAACGGCAAAAATCAACATAAAGATAAACTTCTTCATTATGATTCAAGTAAGCCAAATTTAACAATAGGGCTAAGATTCGAAGTTGACATAGGAGCTTTCAGGAATGCTACGTCGATGGTAATTTCGTAATTAACATCAACGTCCTGAAGTTCTCCGTATGTTGCGTTATTGTCCGCACCGGCTGCGATTTCATGGACAGCGAATGTCAACCCAGAGCCCAAAGGATCTGGCATTGTACGATATTTACCTCCAACCTGGAAGGTATCGCCAAAATTCTGACGGTTCAACTGTGGAATCCAATCAACAAATCCAACGGTTCCTGTAGGAAATACATAACCCATTCCGAGATAACCGGCATCGGTTGTCAACTCTTCTGATACACCCAAACCAAGGCCGTTAAACTGCCAACCTGTATTAGTGGCATTACCCTGACCCTGTTGTATCAAATGTTCTGCTTCCTGCATCAGGAATTCTTCAACAATAGCATCAAGTTCACCCTGATAATACTGTTCGCGCATAAATCCACGAATCTTTTGGAACGGACGTGTTGAATAAGCATTAGCAATCTGGAAAATGTGATTTGTTCCGTCCCATACGCCAGATTTCGGAGTTGCCGAAGTTACTACCTGTGTTTTGTTAGTGTTTAACAAACCTAAGAAGTAAGTTTCCAAAGTCGAATGTAGATCAATTGCAGCGCTTCTTATCTGTACAGCTAACATTTCTGCCAACTGAAAAACAGATTTGTCTGCCTGTTTAAATGAATACTTAAAAGTTCTACCACGTGTAACAAAAGACAGGGTAGTTTTAGTACCGTCATTGTTGTTACCTGAGTGACTTGCGGCACGTGCTGTAACGGCTGAGGTTGCCTGTTTGTTGAGTGTGCTGATCTCAACTGTTTGAGAGTCGGACGTTTTTACGTTCCAAACTCGTTCTCTTTCAGAAGCCGGTACAAGCATAGAGGCTCCTTTTTTCAACGTCATAAGAGTCGTTGAGGGCTTATGCTTAAATTCAGGCTTCTGCATTATTTCCGGCAGCTTATATTGTGCTGCGTTCCATACTACATCTGCGAAATTTGCCATTTGTTTATGATTTAAGTTAAAATTTATGGCTGCATCTTGCCTTTTACGCTTTAAGCCTGTGTCTTGGCTTCGAATTCCTCTTGTAGCCTTTTGCCATCTGGTGACATCGGGTTTATATTATTATCATCCATGTACTTAAATACATCGTTCATGGTCTTAAATTGATTGTTTCCACTGTTTCCGACCTTATCCCCTTCTCCTCTTCCTTCTGCATTGATCCAGTTGTTATTCTTTGCGTAATCTGTCAATACGCTATCAATAGGCAAGTGTTTTTCCATTTGATCCTTAAGCGGTTTGCCGTGTAAAGTAGCAAACGGTTCGCCATTTTCTGAAAAGTCAATCGAGTAGCCTTCTGTCTGTAGAAGTGTCGCGAATTGTTTGGGAGTAACTCCCGATATGTTTTTAGGTACTTTACTCAAAAGCACTTCACTAATCTTGGTTGACTTTTCAAGTCCGCTATATTTTTCACTCCAGGTTTTAACTTCTGAGTCTTTCTGTTCGATAAGAGTCTGTAATTTTGTTACACTCTCAGATAGTTCCTGAATCTTTTTGTTAGGCTCTACGCCTTTTTCTTTCTCGATCTTTTTAGTCAGTTCGGTTATAAACTGGTCATCAGATTTACCTTCATAGTCAAGACCGGATTTGCGTTTCATTTCTTTAATGAGCATTTCAGTTCCGGCTGTCTTGCCTTCTTCATATCCTGACTTTTTTACTGTTGTTTTAAGTTCATTCAGTCCGTCGTCAGTTAAGATATGTACCTGAGATGCAACTATCTCAAATTGTTCATCTTTGCTCAATGCTTCTTTGAGCAGATCAAGGGTGATTTCCTTATCCCCGATCTTTACGCCTTTTAGCCTTTCTGCTAATACATCAAAGTTTTTAATCATACGTTTTGTTCATTAAGTTTTGCTTCAAGTGCTTCTGTTTTCGAGTTCTTAGGCATTTTAATACCTTTAGCCTCAAGTTCAGAGAATAATTTAGCGCGCTTTTCTTTTTCGTCCGTAGTTTCAGCTAAAACATATTGTATTCCAGTTACTTTTGTGTCACCGTTTAACATTTCAGCTTCTGACTCGTCAATTGACACCGTTCGAAGGTTTTTTATCAATTCCTTCGTCCGTTTGTCTACTTGCTGTTCCTGATAGATTTTTGGCATTTTCTTTTAATTTAGTTTCAAAATATGTTAAGTAATCATCTCGTAAATTCTTTGACTTTAAAATAGTCTCCTCTGTAAGTGTGAGCAACCACGAATCAAAATAAACCCTTTTTAAATACTCATTTTCCGGTAGGCTTGACTTTGCTTCTGCTATGGTCAAATGTCTATAATCGTTTGCGTAGAATAGTTTCTTTTGTATTTCAAGAGTTTTAGAGTCGTTTGCGTATTTGGATTCATAATATTCTATAACGTCATCATCCAACTTGTCCGTGGGTGCGCCTTTCTCTTTAGAGTCCATGTATTTCTTCCAAATGTCATCGGACTTTTCAATCATATACCTACGACCTAGATTAATAGATGATCCTTTGTAAGTATTCTGGAAATAGAATTCACCTATAAAATCGGTTAAATACCTTTCGGTTTCCTCCACCCAATCTGCGTAGTCGTTAAGGGTATCATTCACGGGTTGTGAATCAATAAACGCGCCTGTTGCAGTTTCGTTGTCTGTTTTTTCCCGTGTGTAAGATCCAAGAAGCGAATACTGAATCAGTTTTTCAAGCCACTCTAATTCTGTTCTGAATTCTTGCCACGTAAGAAGATCAGGTTGAACATATCCGGCAATATCCGGTACGAGTTTAGGCTCATCCGCTGTCTTTGGAGGTATTACTCCAATAACGTCTGATACGTCTTTCTTAATGTAAAAACCGGTTCCTTTGCAATCTTTACAAATATGACCATCAATATATCCAGTTCCGTTACATGGTTTGCATTTCGCGGTTAACATTTTCCACATCATAGGAAAACCATGCGCGAACTCATATACGTTTTTAACTGAGTTAGTTCTTAAATACTTGTTTGCAAGTTCAACAGCTATAGAAAAACGCGAATCATAAATATCAAGTGTTGAATGGAACAAATCCCCTATTACGATACCTGGAACACGGCCCCATGGATTTGAATAAGTTTTATCTTGAATTACTTCTATTGATCCGTCTTTGTATTTTATAAGATAATCAAAAGAGTCATCATATACCCTGTAGAAATCGTTTTCAAGTTTGAAAATAACATATTCAAGTTTACGGCCTGTTTTCTGATAGTCGTGAATGGTGTTGATTCCTTTGTATGTAGGATAACAGTTGT
>CAZVFJ010000308.1:0-3779 GCA_964625825.1 uncultured Leptospirales bacterium
CGGATAGTATAATATGTGAAAGTAAGATTCATAAATACATTATAAAAAAAGCCGTGCGGCTTCGCCGCCGCCCGGATCCGGAGGGGAAAATAAACATGGCGGAAATCATAAAAACCTACAGGCAGCATTGATTTAGAAATTGCATATTCCCTGACTCTGTTTCTTAAATAATTCAGTTCACCATCTTTAGATTTATTCTTGATTTCTGTTTCAAGTTTACTAATTAGCTCATCACAATTGAGAACACAATTAACACGCAAATCCGAGAGCTCAGAATTACAGTTCTTTTCAGTATCAAGCCAGTCAGCATCAGTCAATGCACTGAAAATATATCTGGTAAACAATTCCCTCTCAAAGATATCGGTCAATCCGTGTGAACCAGTATTTAATGAATTTTCATCAAAACATGTATCATTTTTAAACTTTTCAGCAACCTCTGCAAAATTATGGACTTCATTTTTTACATATGGTGCTACATCATTCTTCCACAATGCTTTATCAGGCAATCCCTTATGATGCCCATCTATTGCAAAAGATATTTCCTGATGTTTTAATATCAATGAATATCCCGCACCCCATGATGCATGTGGTACACTCCCTTTTCTTCCGCCGTTTTTCAGGTAATTCTGAAAATCGATCTGATATTTGCCAAAATCATGCAGATAGCCGGCTAATCTAAAAAACTCTTTATAATTTTCTCTACACGAAAAAGATACTGCTAATTCCGCAGTTCTTTTCAAATGAGAAGATAATAAATGCCACTCATCTTCCCCTTTCCCCTCAACCGTATGCGCCCAGAACTTCATCCTCATAAACCGTCCTGAAATTATTTATTATCACATTATATCATATCACCTATGACAAATAGTGTCATATACATCTGTTTAGCATAAAAAAATTTAAAAAAATAAAAAACCGGTATTTTATATAGAAAAATAATTCTGAGCTTAAAATCCGCTATGGTTATTACGGATAAACTATAATTTAATATTCTATTTTTATCACACAAATTATACTACATTTATCGGTATATTCTGACTCTTAAATAATAGCAAAACTCATCAGGATTACTCATTTTTAAGTGCGGCAACATATAACTCCCCCATAGACATAACACCTGTTTAACGTCAAAAAATATCACGAATTAACAACAAATGCAGGTATATAATACCCCCCATCCCCTCTCTTCAGTTATTTCAACCATAGAGGCGACACTGGATTGCAGCCTTTATGCCAACGCTTTTGGGGCGGATTCCAAAAAACGTCATATTCCCTCTTCAAGCCGGGAGTTAAGGTAAAGTTATATGCATAATCCATGCCAGAGCAAAAAAACATATCTTTGCAGTTTGTTCGTTCTACCTTCGTTCTACCTTCGTTCCTGTTCGTTCTGCGACTAATGAAAAAAAATTAATTTTTTTTTTTAATATTTAAAAAATTTTTTTAAAAGTGAGCCGGACCTTCGTTTTAAAGATGAAATGTAAAATTTTTTAAATTTAATAAAAGGAGGCCAGGGATGGCTAAAATTAAACTCCCTTCTTACATTAAAGAAGGGCACGGAAGAATGGATGATGCGATTATCATCACAAGAAACGGTGAAAGCTTTATGAAACCGTACAAAAAGATTGTGAGCAGAACAGAAAAGCAGATGGAGGTACGCCATGCTTTCAGTACAGTTGTTGCCGACTGGGATTACCTTGACGGCGCAATCGCTGATGCGTGGGTTTTCTCCACTAAGGGTACAAACGCATCCGGTTATAATGCTTTTATGGGGCAGAATATCACTCACCGCCGTAATGGCGAACCGATTATCCTGTGCGTTGGAACTGGAGAAGAACCGCTCCAAAACTTCACAGCTTCACCCGGTTCAGCGGCAGGTGAAATATCATGCGGGTTCCTCCCTCCGGCAACAGATCGCCATATCATATTCTTTGTCCGCAAAGAGGCCGAGCCAGGCGTGAAGTCCCCTATAACACGTCATGATGCCGGTCCTGACACGGCATCACCTTTCACAATAACAGGCCTTGAACAGGGCGCGGAGTACTATGTATATGCCGTAGTAACAGACGCCCAATATGATACAGCTATTAAAGTATCACAATCTGTTGCAGCGTTAACAGTTGCTGGTTAATTTAAAATTTCAAAACAGATAAACCGGCCTACCCCCTCCCTCATTCTCACAAAAGAGAAAGAGGGAGGGGGCTAAGGTCTGAGCTCAGTAAGAAAACTAATTAACCCGTCGGTTATAATTTTTTTGCTGACATTCAGCGGGTATCGATTATGATACCTGCTTATTATCCGGTGAGGTTTATGATAAAAATATTATTTAAAGCAATCTTCTTCATGATTATCGCCATGCCGCTTGCGGCGCAGAATACCGATGATTTTGAAGGAACCATTGAAGGGTATGTTGAACCTCCTACTATCCGGGAGATTATAGATTATAACCTGTCAAATAACTCAAAGAACGGATTTTCGGCGCACAAAATAAATTATATCCTCCCCTATACCCGTTCATGGATGGATGAGGATGACGGCAGAAAAAAGTCCGAAATCAAGTTTCAGATAAGCGTAAAACAGAGGCTTCTGAAATTCTACGGATGGGCCTTCTATTTCGCTTACTCTCAGAAATCATTCTGGCAGGCTTACGATTTAAGCGATTCAAGGCCGTTCCGTGAAAACAATTTCAACCCTGAATTTTTTCTCCGTACAAAGATGTGGAGCGGATACCGCGTTGATACCGGGGTTGAACATGAATCCAACGGGAAAAATATCCCTGACTCCAGGAGCTGGAACAGGGTATACCTGACAAATTATTTTGAAAATGCTCGGATGATTGCGAGCCTGAAAGCCTGGTACAGGTTCAAAGAGGATGACAAAAAAAATGAATCGGATGTAGACGGAGATGATAATCCAGATATTCACAGGTATTACGGCTATGGCGAACTGGGGCTTACCCTGAAGCTCCCTGAGCTTAGAAATACATATATTTCATGCATGACGCGTTTCAATCCCGAATACAGGCGCGGAGCTTTTGAACTGGATTTAACCATACCTCTACAGCTGAACAGTATGAGTTTAATGGTCCAGTACTGGAACGGTTACGGTGAAAGCCTTATAGATTATGATGTAAAGCAGCAAAAAATCGGATTCGGTTTAAACTTTACCAGGTAATTAATAAAAAAATTAATCTACTTAATTAAAAATATAAAAAAATTTAATGACTGGAACCTTTTCTCATTCACGCGGGTCTAATAGATATTCATATTCAAATGAATGTTGAAAATACTTCTTCGTACTTTCCGGCTCTTTTAGAGCCGGTTTTTTTATTCACAATATTCAATAAAATATTACAAAAAATCAACAAAACTAATTCCGGCTGAATTCAACAGAAAATAAACTGCTCCGGTTTACAAACCCCTTAACCGCCAGAGAGAAATCAGTCTAATCCTTACAGCTTACTCTATACTAAAAATACCATACAAATTACTAAGATATGATAATATTTATTATAATAATTCTTATAAATAATAAAAAAATACATTAATATTTTAATTATTAATCAAAATAATTGACATTTTTCTGTGTTTGTGCCATAAACAGTCTATTATAACTTTTCCAAATTTAATATAAAATTCTTTATTATCAATTCAATCATAAAAATTTCAGTGAGACTCCGGGTATATAAACTGGCCCGTGTTAAATCTGAAATTACATAAAAAACTAAAAATTCCAGGGGGGGGTTGAACAATATGAACATGCGCAATAAAGCTACAAGTATT
>CAZVFJ010000309.1:0-3760 GCA_964625825.1 uncultured Leptospirales bacterium
AAGTACTATATCTACCGGAGTACCATCAGGAAGAAATGGCATATCCTGAGCAGGCGATATTTTTGAAATAACACCCTTGTTACCGTGACGCCCTGCCATCTTGTCGCCTACTGAAATTTTTCTTTTATCAGCAATATATACTTTTACAAGTTCTTCAACACCGGGGGCAAGTTCATCACCATTCTCCCTTGAAAACCTTTTGACATCTACGACAATACCCTCCATTCCATTAGGAACGCGAAGAGAAGTGTCCCGTACTTCCCGGGCCTTCTCCCCGAAAATGGAATAGAGAAGTTTATATTCAGGAGTAAGATCCTGTTCACCTTTAGGAGTTACTTTACCAACAAGTATATCATCCGGCTGTACAAAAGCCCCGACCCGGACAACTCCGTCAACATCCAGATCCCTGAATGCTTTATCATTCAGGTTCGGTATATCCCTTGTAATCATTTCCCGTCCGAGTTTAGTTTCTCTCGCCTCAATCTCGAACTGTTCAACATGAACAGAAGTGAAAACATCTTCAATTACAAGACGTTCTGAAAGAAGAATAGCGTCCTCAAAGTTATATCCCATCCATGGCATGAAAGCCACAAGAATATTTTTACCAAGAGCAAGCCTTCCGTTATCCGTTGCGGGACCATCAGCAAGAACATCTCCTGCTTTTATCTTTTGTCCACCTTTTACTATAGGTTTCTGGTTGAAGCATGTACCCTGGTTTGTTCTTTTAAATTTCTGAAGAGGATATTCATCAACTTCACCGCTGGAAGTTTTAATCCTTATAACACTTCCGTCAGAGAAGATTACCTCACCACCACGCTTCGCTACTATAAGGACACCTGAATCATAAGCCGCCGCAGCCTCCACACCTGTACCAACCAGTGGAGCCTCCTCTGTAAGCAGAGGTACAGCCTGACGCTGCATGTTTGATCCCATAAGTGCCCTGTTCGCGTCATCATGTTCAAGGAACGGGATAAGGCATGTTGAAACAGAGAATACCTGCTCAGGAGAAACGTCCATATACTGAATCTCTTTCGGTTTCTTATACGGGAAGTTACCCCTGTTACGGCATGGGATAAGAGCTTTGATAAAATTACCTTTATCGTCAAGCTCTGCATTCGCCTGTGCTATAGAATAATTATCCTCTATATTTGCAGTGAGATATTCGATTTTATCTGTTACGACCCCTTTCTCTACATATCTATATGGAGTTTCAAGGAATCCATAATCATTAATTCTTCCAAAAGTACTAAGTGACACGATAAGTCCGATGTTCGGACCTTCAGGTGTCTCAATAGGGCACATCCTTCCGTAATGAGATGCATGAACGTCCCTTACTTCAAATCCTGCTCTTTCTCTCGAAAGACCTCCTGGTCCAAGGGCATTGAGCCTCCTCTTATGAGTGAGCTCTGCAAGCGGATTCGTCTGATCCATAAACTGTGAAAGCTGACTGGAACCAAAAAATTCATTTATGACAGCAGTTATAGGTTTAATACTTATAAGAGCCTGAGGAGTAATAACATCGAGATCCTGAATTGTCATCCTCTCTTTGATTACCCTCTCCATCCTCTGAAAGCCGACCTTAATCTGGTTCATTATAAGCTCACCGACTGACCTTACCCTCCTGTTTCCGAGGTGGTCTATATCGTCAACGATTGTATAAACATACTTTTTCTCTCTCTTCCCACTCTTATCAGTATACTCATATTCATAACCTTCTGCTTCAGCTATAAGATATAGAATATATTTTATAGTGTGGATTATATCGTCTTTTGTAAGTGTTTCACCTTCATTATCAAAACCGAACTTACTGTTAATCTTGTATCTACCTACAGAACTAAGACTATAGCTCCTTGCGTTGAAGAAGAGCCTATCCAGTTCTGATCTGGCGTTATCGATGTTTGTCGGTTCACCCGGTCTCATCACGGCATGAAGAGCAAGAAGAGCAATTTCAGAAGCAGTATAATCATGATCCGCTTCAACCCGGAGATTCTTCTTTAAAAATTCAGGTTCAGTCTGAAATGTTGTACTCAGATAAGCATCTTCCTTATTATTAGGGAAATCAATAAGTTCAACATCTGAAACTTTCTCTTCTTTAAGCCTGTCTATTATATCAATATTAATCCTATCTGATGCTTCAATTATAACTTCGCCCGTTGACTTACTTATAACATCTGAAGCAACTCTTCTTCCGTTCAGGGCTTCATAATCTTCTTCACCCTTCAATTTCTGCTTACTGATATTATAGAATAATTTTATTATTTCTTCATTTGTTTCACAGCCGAGAGCTTTTATAAGCAGAGTTACGGGAAACTTTTTCTTCCGGTCAATTCTGCCAACGATGTAGCCTTTTGAGTCCATTTCAAACTCAAGCCATGAACCCCTATCAGGGATTACCCTTGAATTGTAAACCCTCTCCTCCTCTTCATAAAAGAAGAAAATACCAGGAGATCTGTGGAGCTGATTTACAACAACCCTTTCAGCGCCATTTATAATAAAGGTACCTCTCTCTGTCATAAGAGGGATATCCCCCATATACACAGATTGTTCCCTTACTTCCATGCTATCTTTCCGGATAAGGCGTATTGTGGCCTTCAACGGTGCGGCAAAGGTGACATCCCTCTCCTTGCATTCATATTCAGAATACTTCGGATCACCTATTTCGTAATTAACAAATTCGAGCACCACATCATCGTGAGGGCTCTCTATTGGAAATATCTCTTCAAAAACAGCCTGTAGCCCCTGGGACTTCTTTTTTGAAGTCTTTGACTGCAGAAACCATTCATAAGATGTTAGTTGGATTTCAATCAGATTTGGCAGGTCAATCTTCGATTTAATTCTGCCGAAATTGATGACTTTTCTTGATTCTTGCATCTATATAAACCTTAACCTTTTTTATTTAAGGATATAAAATTTCATTGATAAAATAATAACTGTGGTCATATGAAAAAACTTAAATTTCAAATCAGAGTAAAAATTATCAGCATAATTAACACCAATAGGTTTGACCCAACAGATCAAACCTATTGATGGAAAATACAAAATTGAAGGACCGTCTTCTGTTATTCAAAATAATCTATTTAATTATAAATTATTTTACTTCAACAGTTGCGCCAGCATCAACGAGCTGCTTTTTAATTGCTTCTGCTTCTGCTTTGGAAACTTTTTCTTTAACTGCTTTTCCGCCGGCTTCAACAAGCTCTTTTGCTTCTTTAAGTCCAAGACTTGTTATCTCTCTTACAACTTTGATAACGCCGACTTTCTGATCGCCGAAACCTGTAAGGATAACATCAAACTCTGTCTGCTCTTCAACTTCAGCAGCAGCGGCAACAGGACCCGCAGCAACAGCAACAGGTGCAGCAGCAGAGATACCGAATTTGTCTTCCATTGCTTTTACAAGCTCAGAAGCTTCAACCAGTGTAAGACTTCCGATTGCATCGAGAAGTTCTTCAATTGATAATTTTGCCATTCTTTACTCCTTTATACTTAGTGAATTACTTCAAGTTAATGCAGTCTATGCCGCAAAAACCTATAAAGGGCCAGGCATTGATCCGTAAATACGCTAACGCTTATATATGGAACTAAACCTAAACCACTTATATATAATAATTAAACCTAATTAATTATTGTTTGCTTCAGCAACAGCGTTTATCCCTCTTGCAAGTGATGCCATAATCTGATTCATACCAGTGGCAATTGACCTTGCAGGTCCATTTATCATAGACATAGTCTGCGATAAGAGAACCTCTTTAGATGGAAGATC
>CAZVFJ010000310.1:0-3705 GCA_964625825.1 uncultured Leptospirales bacterium
AATTTCCCTGCTTTAAAAAACCCTGTGTATCATAAATATTTTTTGCCTTAAGAAGGTTATCAAGAGCTGAAGAGAGATCACCCTTCATCTTCTGTACAGATGCTAAAGTTACAAGGAGGTGAGCATATTGATTAGTCTGAGTTTCATTCTTCTCCGTTAGAAGTCTGTCCGCCTTTGTCAGGTATTGAAGACTTTCAGTGAACGAGTTTAACGTGTAACCTGACACAAAACCGGCATTCAGGTATGCATCAGTATACGAAGGATCAATCCTGATCGCCTCTTTGAACATTATGAGAGCTTTAGCCGGTTCCCGGTTCTGAATATCCAGGCCTTTAGAGTATAATTCAAAAACAGAAAATTCAGGTTTGTGTCTCCCGGTAATAAATTTTCTCTCATCATCTTTGATTACCGGAGGTGCAAAAGTAGTTATATTAACCTTTTCTGCTTCATTCAAAAGACCGAAAGCAACCCTGCTCTGCATATCAAATATATCATCAAGTGTACCATCAATCTTTACAGTCCTTTCAATACTACCCGTTTCTACACTCATAAGTTTTGCAATTACCCTTACACGACTACCAGCAACCTGATAACTCCCGGTAAAAATCATATTTGCGCCAAGTAGTTTTCCAAGGTGAACCGCCGTTTTCTCTTCAAGAACACCAGCCATAACAAGTTCAAGCTCTTTAACGGCATTTCTTCTGTCTCTGTCCGGAATGACAGTTACGCTCTTTACATAAGAAAGATTTGATGCTATTGTATCTGTCATACCGGCGGAGAGCCATGAATACTCTTTTACTCCTGAATTTTCAAAAGGGTATACAAGAATACTAAGATTTTCTGATGCGGCAAGATTAACATTTATACATAAAATCAGAATTAAAAGTATAACTTTTTTCATGATTTAATATCTCCCACTCTTCAGTATCCCAGCTGTTTTGCGAGTTCATCAGCCTTCTGAGCCTGCGAAGTCTCACCGATACTTTTAAAAATAATGCATGCTTTCCTGTAATTTTCTCCTGCCTTCTGTTTATTGTTAAGCTTCTGGTAAGCAATTGCTATATTCCAGATCAGCGCACCAACGTTATAAGAAGAGCTGATACCCAGATTTTCATAAATTACTCTCCCCTTATCATAATAGCTTAGTGCAAGTTTATCATTTCTAAGAGATTCATTCACTCCCATCTGAAACATGAGAACAGCATATGATATAGTATTGTTTAAGCCGGCTGATCTGTATAAATCATCAGCTTTTCTGTAATACTCACCGCCCAGAACCGTATCATTTTTTGTATTACTATAATACATCCCCATGTAAAGCATCAGTTTAGCATAATCAGGGTATTTTTCACCTCCTGCAATCTGATCAAAAATCCCTTTTGACAGTCCATAATATTTTAACGCCGCATCAGGCTGGTTTCCATCACGGCAAAGATTTGCAATATTAAACATAAGTACTGCATAATTAACCGACTTCTGTAATTCGAGGGATTCAAACAGCTGTTTCGCTCGTACATAATAATCAAGCGCATCATTCAGACTATTTTTATACTGATACGCCATTCCAAGGTTGACGAGAATATTTCCATAGAGGAATGTGTTCTGCTTACCTGATTTTTCCAGTATAGTCCTGGTTTTTGTATAATAAGCTATTGCTGTGTCACTCTGACCGATTGAAATATTGATCCCACCCATTGCGTTAAGCATTGACGCATATTTATCTGAAGAAGTGTCATTACGCTTTGTCATAATGGCTTCAGCTTTACGGAGATAACTAATAGCATCATTAGGCCGGCCTAATACATTACCCGTAATCCATCCGGCTTCAACAAGTGGATCTGCATATTCAGGGTCTGATGCAATTGCATGTTTGTAGAATTCAAGGGCGCCATTGGGATTTTTACTGGAAATCTCCCACCCTTTTGCATAAAGTTCATATGCCGAAAGTTTTGGTTTATATTTATTATCTATTGATTTTTTTTCATCACCAGTTATCTCCGGAACGGTCCCGTCCATTTTCCCTGCTTCACCGAGAAGCCCATATACAATTTTATCCTGCAGGTCAAATATTTCATCAATTGTCCCTTCAGCCCGGAAAGTCCGTTCTTTTCCTGTCACCCCTACAGGTATTATACGAACTGTTACTTTTACATTATTGCCTTTAACAGAGTAATCCCCTGTTATTACAGTATTGGCGCCAGTCAGCTTTCCCAGGTCATTCACGGCTTTTTGTCCCAGGAGACCTGTCTGGCCAAGTTCTGCTTCTTTGATGGCATTTTTTCTGTCGTTGTCAGATATAACTGTTAAACTCTTTATCCTTCCGAGGTCAGATATAACAGTATCAGTTATTCCGGCAGAAAGCCATGAGTATTGAGGCGCTCCTGTATTTTGAAACGGATGGACCAGAATTATCATTTCATTCGAGGCATATAGGTTAACTGAATAAAGTATAACAGAAAGTAAGAGAAAAAATTTTTTCATAATATATTCTCCGGTAGAAATTAAAATGCATCCCGTGTTTATTTAAAATATTAAAATTTTAATTAACCAGCAATTTACCATTCAGCGCCTCTCCATGCCAGAATATAATAACCGTTATATTAATAATAATGACATTAATTATCTGTAAACAATTGACCGACGCCGCTTTCACCTGTAAAATATTAATTCCGAAAATACAATCAATATTTTCCCAAAAGGATAATTCTGCTCACAGAAAACAGAACCAAATTCATTTTGAGTTCATTATCTGCTGCTTTACTCTCTCTTATAATAATCAGCGATACACATGCAGAAAAATCTTCAAGAATACCTGTGTAAGCAATGGTGACACAGGTGAGTTCGGGGGTCTGCCAAGGCAGTATGCGGAGAAATTCTGATACTGAAAAATGTTTAAGACATCTTACTTTTCTCTTCGAGCTCCATCCATCTCTCAAAGAGAGATTCAAGTTCGGAGTCAATAGTCTCAATTTCACGGTTTACTTCAACAGCTTTATGTGCGTTCTTTTTAAAGAATTCAGGATCAGATATTAGCGAGACAAGTTCCTCTCTTTTTTTCTCTTTTCCAGCAATAAATTCCGGGATAGCTTCAAGCTCCCGTTTTTCCTTAAATGACAGTTTTATTTTTTCAGGAGGTTTCTTTTCCGGGAAAGGCTTTTTCTCCTTTGCTTCTTTAAAAGGGACAGGCCTCTGAAGTAGCCAGTCGTCGTAACCGCCGGCGTATTCACGAACAGAACCATCGCTGTCAAAAACAATAGTACTTGTCGCTATATTATTAAGAAACTCCCTGTCATGGCTTACACTTATCAGTGTTCCGTCATATTCAAGAAGGAGCTCCTCAAGGAGCTCGACTGTTTCTATATCGAGGTCGTTTGTGGGCTCATCCATAATCAGGAGGTTAAACGGCTTTGTAAAAAGCCTTGCAAGCATAAGCCTGTTTTTTTCTCCCCCGGAGAGTACGTTGACATTAACATCAGCCCGATCGGGAGTAAAGAGAAAATCCTGAAGATAGCCAATAACGTGTTTTGTCCGTCCCGCAATTTCGATCATATCAGTTCCATCAGAAACATTATAGCGTACAGATCTGTCAGGGTCGAGCTGTTCGCGCAGCTGATCGAAATATGCAACTTCAAGACGTGTCCCCTGTTTAACCCGACCCGTTCCCGGCTGAAGCTGTCCCAGCAGAAGTTTTATCAATGTGCTTTT
>CAZVFJ010000311.1:0-348 GCA_964625825.1 uncultured Leptospirales bacterium
AAATGTCTGAATTATTTATTGGTAAATTCTACTTTCAAACCCAGGGAAATAAAAATTGTTGCGCTGATTTTCGGCAGCGCGGAAGATATAAATTTACTGTTTCGTAAAGAGGATGTCATAGTTGATGATATATTTGCCAGTAAAAAGAACCAGATAGTGCCTGTGGTAACAAAGGTAAAGCCAAGTATAAGAAAAGGTAACGGGCCCATTGGTGTGGCCGGGTTTTCTACCCTGGGAGATACTTCTTTGTCAGGACTGTATTGTTTTTAATAAAAATTATACAATAAGCTATTTCCGGAAGTCACCGGGGGTATCTGAAAAAAATCGGTTAAAGTCTGAATAAAAGCG
>CAZVFJ010000311.1:358-3681 GCA_964625825.1 uncultured Leptospirales bacterium
AGAGATTCGTAACCGGTATCCAGCGAAACCTCAAGAACTGTTTTTGACCTGTTATGCAGCATTATCGAGGCCATTATCATTCTGTAAATGCGGATATAATCAAACAATGTCATTTTCATTTCAGAGGTGAAAATGCGTGAAATATGTCTTGTTGAGTATGGAAGAACAGATTGAAAATCTTCCATATAAATTTTGTTCATGTAATTTTTTTCTATGTGGCTGATCAATTTTTCGCATTCGACAGATTCAGGTTCCGGCAGGCTGAGAGAAAAATTATTGTTTTGCATATCATCCATAGAAATTTTCAGGAAAAGTGATAAAATTTCTTTCATTATTCCTTTTCCGGAAAGGTTATTTCTTCCGTCAGACATCCTGTTAAACAGGGCAAGTCCGAGTTCTGATATGGAATATATTATTATTTTATCAGGGGGATCTTTCAGCTCATCATTTTTCAGGTAGAGAGACTGATAGGTTATGCTTCCCCCTGTTACAACTGTTCTGTGAGGAAAACCGGCAGGGAGGAAGGCGCACATGTTTCCGTAAAGCGGCTGTTCCATATTTTTATCTATTAGTAGTGATACACCATTTCTGATTACGAGGAACTGATGACAGTTATGTTTATGAAGTACCCCGGAAGAATACTTTATAAGCTCTCCTTGTAATGTCACAGCAGGTTCATTCTTTTTAAGAGAAAGATTGAATTGCAGTATTTTATTTTCTGTTCTGGTCATGATTGGTTATTTATATAAAAAGGTTTTAAATAATGTCTTAATTATGAAATAAAATGTCTTTTATTCGGTTGAAGGACAAGAAGAATTTTAGTAATTTTTTAAAAAGCAAAATGAGTTATTGTGAAACTGTATTCTGCTCAGGCGGGATGGAAGGATTTTTTATAATTATTTAAGAGGTATATTATGCAGAAAAGAAGACTCGGTAAAAGGGGTCCAGAAGTGTCAGCAATAGGCCTGGGCTGTATGGGTATGAGTGAATTTTACGGAAAGGGGGATGATGCTGAGTCAGCCAGGGTAATACTCAAGGCTCTTGAAAACGGCGTTACCATGCTTGATACAGCTGACATGTACGGTTCAGGTCATAATGAGGAACTTATTGGTAAAACTCTAACTGAATGGAAAGAGGATGTTTTTATAGCAACAAAATGCGGCATTGTAAGAAAGAAGGGTGAATATGAAAGAACTATCAGCAATAGACCGGAATATATAAGAGAATCTCTTGAGGGAAGTCTTAAGCGACTGAGGAGAGATCATATTGATCTGTATTATCTTCACAGGCTTGATGTTTCAATGTCTCTTGAAGATTCCATAGGTGAGCTTTCAAGGCTGGTTGATGAGGGAAAAATTTATTATATCGGACTTTCCGAGGTTTCAGCAGCAACACTTAAGAAGGCTGACAAAATTCATCACGTCACAGCTCTCCAGAGCGAGTACTCTCTTTTTACAAGAGGTGTTGAAAAGGAGATAATACCGATGACAGAGAGACTTGGTGCCGGGTTTGTGGCTTACAGCCCCATAGGGAGAGGATTTCTTTCAGGAAAGCTTACAAAGGAAGAGATTAATCGGGACGGTGATTTCAGGCAGGGGCTTCCAAGGGCGGGTGAAAACTTTGATTATAATATGGGGCTTGTGAAGAAACTGGAAACTGTTGCAGCGGAACTGGATGCGACGCCGGCACAGGTTGCTCTTGCGTGGATTCTGTCAAAGGGTGAATATATTGTCCCGATTCCGGGGACAAAGAGGGAGAAGTACCTCATGGAAAATATTGCGGCAGTTGATCTCGAACCGGGTGATGATCTCATGAAAAGCCTTGAAGATATTTTCCATAACGGTGCTGTTAAGGGTGAAAGGTATACCGAAGAGGGGATGAAAGGAGTGGAGCTGTAAAATTTTCTTATAGCTGCCGGTTCCGGTTTCATTTTATATCCGGGTAGTATCCCAGGGTCAGGGTGGTTCCATTTCCCTTTATTTTATAGCTGTTTTTCAGCTTTATATTCCTGTTACCGGATTTTATTGATACAGGGGGAGTAATGCTCCTGTGGCTCCAGCCGAGCCATGCGTATTCAGGGAGGAACCTTACGAACCTGTACTTATCAGCGGGATTCATCCACCTCCTGTAATTTTTTCTCGCCTTAGAGCACTGATCTGTGGCAAAATCACACCCCTCGTATCCTCCATAAAGGAATACTGCGACACCGGCCCCCACAGCTTCACCTGAATTCGCGTAGGCTCCCAGAGCCACGATCGCAAGGCCTGCTCCGCCAATAAGGGTAAAGATGAACAGACCGCCCCCTATTGCCAGGGCCATATGAGAGACCATCTTCCCTGAACTGACGCCGAACTGTTCAGTATATTTAAAATCGTCAATTACATCAGAGATCTCGCTGTTTCGTATCTCGTGTCTTTTATACCAGTATGATGAGTCTGGTGTTATGAAGAGCATGAGTTTCTCAAACTCTCCACCGGGAAGAGCGATTTTGCTTTCAGCGCCCTTTCCTTTAAAGGATATTCCCCTGAGTCCGCGAACGAAGCCCTTCGCATCGGGATCCCAGTCTGGTTCATAACCTGTGCCCCCCATCAGAAGGACAAGGTCTGCAGGCGGCTCATCCTTCGCGATCAGCGGGTTCAGCCATTTTACTTTGGGGTCAAGCTGTACAGCCCGCCTGAAGTCCGCGCGGGCATCATCCCATTCTCCGCATAAATGCCACATGAGGCCGCAGACTATTCTCATAAACGGATCATCGAACCTCCCCTCCGCGCTGAATCTGTTGCTTAAAAGGACAGATGCCCTGTTTACCTCGACCCGGGCGGCATCCATATCTCCCTTAATGGAATAGCCCCAGCACAGCAGAAAATGCATCCATATTATCTCGTGTTCAGAGGCGTAGTAACCGTCAGGGGTTTCAATGAAGAAAAATGATTTAACACCCCTTGATATCTGGTATCTTACCTGGTCTTCGATCCTGTGGGCATAATCTTCAAGCTCTTTTATATCAGATTTACCGGCAAGGAGGTTAAGGTAAGTTCTTTCCATGATTGTTATGAAGGTTTTCCCCTCCCCTTTCGGCAGTGCCTTAACTGCACCGTTTATATCATCCGAGGCGAGGTACATGGTTGAGGTTAAGTAATCGCTTTTTGTGTTAAGACCGGAGCATCCGGTGATAATAAGAACCGGTATAAGTATCAGTGATAAAGTTTTTTTCACATTCTCTCCAGACGTTTTATTTATAATTTCTTAGTATAAAGCTGATATTTTTTTAACATCAAACTGTTCTATTTATTCCTGAATTTATAGGGGATAATATGAATAAA
>CAZVFJ010000312.1:0-3670 GCA_964625825.1 uncultured Leptospirales bacterium
ATTAATATCCGTCTCCATACCCTTGTTTATCGCCAGCTTGGAGTACCTTACCGCTAATTGTGCCTTAGAAGCGATCTTTCCGGCAAGTTCAATTGCCACACTCATAAGCTCTTCTAATGGGACGACTTTGTTAACAAGCCCGAGACGTTCCGCTTCAGATGCCGAGATATAATCACCTGTTAATATAAGTTCTTTTGCTTTAGCTATACCGATAAGCCT
Organism: uncultured Leptospirales bacterium; assembly: GCA_964625825.1. Classification (GTDB taxonomy): domain Bacteria; phylum Spirochaetota; class UBA4802; order UBA4802; family UBA5550; genus UBA5550. Next base: position 220 of record CAZVFJ010000312.1, read on the forward strand.
TGGAAGCCTTACGTAACCTGAATATCCGGGAGTTATACCAAGCCCTACTTCAGGCTGTCCGAATTTTGCTGTTTCACTCGCGATCCTGATATCGCAGCTCATTGCCAGTTCACACCCTCCGCCAAGGGCAAAACCGTTAACCGCTGCAATTGTTGGGATCTTCATTAACTCAACTTTCTTAAAAACAGATGCTCCAAGTTCTCCCCAGGCGTGTCCTTCTTCACTGTTGAAATCTTTCATTTCAGGAATATCCGCCCCCGCGACAAATGCTTTACCATCGCCGGTAATGACCAGGACGTAAATACTTTCATCAGCGTTAATCATGTCCACTGCATCTCCGAGTTCATTAAGAAGCCTTGAGTTCAATGCATTAAGAGATTTCGGTCTTGACAATGTCAGGATACCGATATGCCCTTCCTTTCTGTACTTCAGATTTTCAAATTGTACTTCAGCTTTCATATTCATATTCAGCCTCGTGCTAACTTTTTATTCCGCTCACCAAAGTAAACGTGAAGGTCTCCGGTGTTTGTGAATCACTAATAACCCATAATAAAAAATAATACAATAATCCCATCGTTTTTAATGCCGTGGTTGTATTAATTATTTTTCAGTAACTCTTCCTGATTTAAACAACTACAAAAAATTTTCTTTTTGTAGCTTTTTCAGTTACACCGATAATCGGTGTAACCACAAAAACATCACCATAACATAACAAGTGTTATATTTTTTTATAAAAAACGTTTTATCTCTTGACAGAAGTTGCCGCGAAGTTTTATTCCACAAAAGAAGGTCAAAACTTCCGGTGAACTTTTAATAATCTTACGGAGGCTCTGTATGAATGAAGTGGTAATAGTTGGAGCATGTAGAACACCAATTGGAAAATTCCTTGGAAGTCTTAAAGATGTACCGGCAAGACAACTTGCTGTTACTGTTGGAAAAGAAGCAATAAAAAGAGCAGGTGTAGACCATTCAACAATCGATGAGATCGTAATGGGTCAGGTTTATCAGCATATGCAGGACTCTCTTCCCGCCAGAGCAGTAGGCCTTGCATGCGGTCTTCCTTATAGGAGTGCTGCAATGGTTGTAAACCAGAACTGTTCATCTGCTATGAGGGCTGTCGAAATAGCAGCTAACAAAATAATGCTCGGCAAAACAGAGATTGCTCTGACTGTCGGAGTTGAGAACATGACACGTGTTCCCCACATGATCCCCAATGCAAGAACAGGATATAGAATGGGAAGCGGGGAGTTAGTTGACGCACTTCTTCATGACGCCCTTTACGATGCCCTTGTCCCGGGCCACATGGGTCTCACAGCAGAAAATATTGCGCAGGAGTGGGGCATTACAAGAGATGACTGCGATCAGCTTGCTCTTATGAGTCATCAGAGGGCCGCTAAAGCAGTAGCATCCGGCTCATTCAACGAAGAAATAATTCCTATTGAAATTAAAAGTAAAAAGGGAACAACTGTATTTGCTCAGGACGAACATTTCATCCCTGACGCAAGTCTTGAATCAATGGGAAAACTTAAACCCGCATTCAAACCGGATGGTGGCGTTGTTACCGCTGCCAACGCATCAGGTATCAATGACGGAGCTGCTGCGCTTGTCCTTATGTCAAAGAAAAAAGCTGAAGCTCTGGGGATTAAACCTCTTGCTAAACTTGTAAACATTGTTGACGTAGGTGTTGACCCACGTGTTATGGGCTTAGGACCCGCAGTTGCAATTCCACAATGTCTTGACGAGGCCGGCCTTAAAGCATCAGATATCGATTACTGGGAAATCAATGAAGCATTTGCTCCTCAGTTTATCGGCTGTGAAAGAAAACTTAAAAAAGATTTCGGTATCGAAATCTCCCGTGATAAAATCAACCGATATGGTTCAGGTATAGCTCTTGGCCATCCAATAGGATGTACAGGTATTCGTATAATTGTAACTCTCATCTATGAGATGAAGAGAAAAGGATACACATATGGCGGAGCTTCCCTTTGTGTTGGAACAGGCCCGGCAATGGCATCACTCTGGACATCAAAAATATAAAGAGAGATTACAGGAGGAACATAAATGAATACAGTAATGGGCGCACAGGAAGCCGGATTCGGTTTCAAACTTACCGAAGAACAGGAAATGATCAGGCAAATGACAGCTGAATTTGCTGATAATGAGATAAAACCATTCGCCGGCGAGTGGGATATAAAAGATCATGTCCCGATGGATGTCTTTAAAAAAATGCATGACCTGGGCCTTACAAACATAGGTGTCCCGGCAGAATATGACGGGCAGGGTCTTGACAACTTCACAAGATACACTGTTATTGAAGAACTCGCGAATAGAGATGCAGGTATTGCTACATCAATAGTCGCTTCTTCTCTTCTTGCTTCAGACCCGGTCATGGTTGGAGCCAATGATGAGCAGAAAAAATGGTGGTATGGCAGAATGCTCGAAGGCGCTATGTGCGGATTCTGTTTAACAGAACCAGGCGCGGGTTCAGACGCTCTTGGAATGACAACAAAATGCGTAAAAGACGGGAATGACTGGATACTCAACGGAGCAAAACAATTTATAACAAACGGCGGTTTCGCGAAACAGTTCACAGTTTTCGCAACTACAGATAAAGAGCTTGGAAATAAAGGGATCTGCTGCTTCATGGTAGACAAGGATTTCCCCGGCGTTAAAATCGGGAAAAAAGAGGAAAAACTCGGCATCAGATCAACCAGCACAACCGAAGTTATTTTTGAAGATGTAAGAGTTCCCGGATGGATGTGCATTGCTGCTGAAGGAAAAGGGACACCGGTTCTTATGGAGACCCTTGACTATTCAAGAACAGCAATTGCAGCTATGGCAACAGGTATTTCAACTGGAGCATTAAATGCTGCACTTGAATACTCTAATGAAAGAAAACAGTTTGGAAAACCAATTTCCGCATTTCAGGCAATTCAGTTCATGTTGGCTGATATGGCAACAACAACTGAAGCCTCAAGACTTCTTTATCAGAAAGCTGCCTGGGCTCAGGACAACGGTCTTCCGTTTAAAATGCTCTCTAACATGGCTAAAATGTACGCTGCAGACTGTGCTATGAAAAATACTGTTGACGCAGTACAGATTTTCGGCGGATACGGATATGTTAAAGAATACCCTGTTGAAAAATTCATGAGAGACGCAAAAATAATGCAGATCTTCGAAGGTACTGTACAGGTACAGAGAATGGTTATAGGGAAATATCTCACAAAAGACGGGAAATATACTTATACATTCTAAAATTTATTTGACACATAATTTTCGCTTAGCAAATACAAAAAACCTCCGGAATTATTCGGAGGTTTTTTGTATTCAACTTGAACCGAACTATAGCCTCATAGCTATTTTTCTAAATAAAAAAAGGCGGACCTTTTTTCAGGTCAGCCTTTTTTTATTTATATTACTATTTTTAAACAGCGAGCTTATTGCTCTTTCT
>CAZVFJ010000313.1:0-3664 GCA_964625825.1 uncultured Leptospirales bacterium
TACAGTTTTGGAAAAAATTAAATCTGCCTTATAAAGCCCCCCACCGGGGGGTTCGGGGGGCGTGAAGTAGAGGCATCCATGAAAAATAAACCGCTTATACTTGGTCACAGAGGATACAGGGCGAAGTTCCCTGAAAATACAATCCTTGCCTTCGGGAAGGCTTGTGAATACGAAGCTGATGGCATTGAGTGCGATGTGCAGAAGACAAAAGATAATGAGTATATAATCTTTCATGACGATGAACTCTCCCGCGTTACCGGCCGTAAAGGATTTGTGGCAGACACACCGTATAATGTTATTAAAAAACTCGACGCGGGGAAGGGGAGGCATATCCCTCATATAGGTGAGTTCCTTGATTCCCTCCCGCGTGATAAATTCATCAATATCGAGTTGAAGGAAGAGACACTCTACGCTGAAGATTCAGAATCAATTTTAAAGATGCTTGAAAAACGCGGACTTAAAAGTAATATACTGATTTCATCTTTTAAATTTGAACTTCTCCCTGTCTTTAAAAAAGCGGGATACAGAACCGGGCTCCTCTTTGAAGATTATCATATAAAACCGGGGATATTTAAGCCTTTGCTTTCTATTGTGAAATACCGCCCCTGGTCAGTCAATTTACCTGTTGAGCTTTTTTCTGATATATCTTTTTCAATAAGAATTTTTCTTTTAATAATAAAGATGTTACGCGTGAAATTTATATACTGGACTGTAAATACAACAGTGCAATATGACGCGGTGAGAGGGCATGCGTATGCAGTGATAACTGACAACATAGAGCTGTTGGCTGGTTCTTTTCAGGGTGCAAAGGCGCAAAGAAAGGATTAAAAAAATATATTCAGGAATTATTACTGAAATGACTTTGTGATTCAGTATTTTTGCAAGGTTGAAATATTAGTTTTAGAGCAGGATTTTTATGATTAAATGGAAAATACGTGACACAAAAAAAATCTTTGAAAACAGGATTTTTACCATAAACAGCAACTATTCGCTGCATCCTGAAAAAGGTATTGAATGGGATTTTTACGTTATTGACACATTCAACTGGATAAATGTTATCGCGCTAACTGATGATGACAGGTTTGTACTTGTGAAGCAGCACAGGCTGGGGAATGATGAACTTTCAATTGAAACTCCCGGAGGTGTCATTGAAGAGGGCGAAAACCCTGAGGCTTGTGCTCTCCGCGAATTCAGAGAGGAGACAGGGTACGAGGGCAGGAGCATACACCTCCTGAAAAGCCTCTGGGTTAATCCCGCAATCATGAGTAATAAAATACATTTTTATTTTATCGACGGATGTAAAAAGAGTTCGGCACAGGACCTCGATGAAGCTGAGGATATTGAAGTGCTCACGCCCGGCCTTGATGAACTCCTCTCAATGACTAAAACCGGGGTGATAAATCATTCTATCGTTATGACGGGCCTTGGCCTCTATTTTCTTTCAGAGCATAACAGATTCGGGAAAGTTGTTATCTGATTAAATGACCTCTTACAAAGCTGCAAAGACGCGGAGAAAAGATAAAATTTTTTTATCCGTGTTAATCTGTGTTAAAAATTTTTGCGCCTTTGCGAAAGAGGCTCTTCTTTCAGATCTCCCCGTTTTTATACTTTTTCAGAAAAGCCTCCCCGTCAAATCTTCCCTGGTCGTATGCTCCCTGGAGTCCGCCAGGGCTTGTGTAATCCCATTTTCCTATTGGGGGAGTCGTCCCGGGTTGAACGTAAACTCTCCCCGGAATCTTGGGAATCCTGTCCTCCCTGTGAATCCTTGACATCAGTATGAGCATCCTGCCGCGGCTCGCATCTGCCCCGATTGCCGAGACCGGTACGTTGTCTATTATCCCTCCATCAAGAGCGATCTTTCCGTTGTACTTCATTATAGGAATAAAGGGTGGAGTGCATGATGAGCACATGATAAGCTCTGCCGCTTCCTCTGCGGTTTTGCAGTCGTTGAGCTTTGCAACTGTACAGGTGTAGCCAAGCTTTGATGCGAGCTTCGGGTGTACAGGATGCATTGTGTGTTTCTCAATTACGTATGAGAGAAGGCCCACAGCTATTCCTGTGCGCGCTCCGAGATAGCGGGGAGGGTGTGCAAAAATAACTCTCACCTCCGGGCCGTTCTTAAGTTTTTTTAAGGCAGCATTGTCAATTGCGTTCAGTACAGTGTTACGGTATATTTCATAATGCGGGAATGCCGGTTTTTTACTTAGCACGTTTGAGATGTAAAAGTTTTTTTTATTTGCTGCTGTCGCTTCTTTAATAAGCCTTATACCTACAGTAGATGTTCCTGTGGTGATCATTCCTGCCATAGCAGCTCCTGCGCTTACTCCCGCTATGATGTCGGGCTTAAGTTTTATTGCCGGCGCTACCGTGTCCCAGAAGCCGACCTGCCAGAGGCAGCGGCTTCCACCTCCTGAAAATATAACTGATTTAAAGTCACTCATTACGTTTCCTCTTTTTATTTTTCTTTATATATTTCGCATCTGTCAGAGCCTGCAATCCCGTAATCGGGCGTTGTGTAACAGAGAATTGCCCCGTCGCATGTCTCTTTGAAAATTATTATTCTTGAGATATCACCTGTATCGAACCTGATGCAGCCATTCTTATCCTTCAGAATTTTTTTTACAAAACCGAACCGGCTGAAGTCGCTACCTTTCAGCCCTTTTTTGGGGTGATAGGCGATCTCTCCATTGTTTTTCAGTATATAGTAATATCCTTTTGATGGACCGGAGCGGTTTTCATGTATCACTGGACCTTTTGAGGCAGAGGAGAGTTCGGCGGCTTTCTCTGAAACTCTCTGCTCAAGCATATCATAAGTTATCACCTTCCCTGATATGCATCCATAATTAAGAAGGAGTAAAAGTATTAGTATTTGCAGATTTTTTTCCATGACGCTATATTGACACTTTTTAAAAAATGTATTTAATACTGTTTTTTGTCAATTTTTTTTATTAAGACTTTATTTTGTTTCGGGGAATAGCAAAAAGAACAATGGCCATGGTGGTTCTGGCAGCACAGGGAGAGGGATCCTGCATTTTTATTTTAAAAAGTATTGTAAAATTTAATTTTTAATGTTTAATAATTAATAACGGACAGGTCAGAAAATCTGTAATTTTTTTCTGTAGAAAATAAAATAGTGTATTAATTATTAAAAGATAAATGATATTAATTTTGTGAAGGTCGCGTAAGATATAAATTTAGTAAATGTAGTGATAAGCTGAATCCTCTGCATATAAAATAGTTTAACTATTTCCTTTGTTTTGGCGATCTTGTAATCATAGAACTTATGAAAAAATTATTTTTTATAACAATAATTATACTTCTCTCTGAAAACCTCTTCTCTGCCGGGGGGAAGCTCTCTGCCGGTATCTCCGCTGGCTATCATTATGATGCGGGGAACCTCTCTGAAAAAGCAGGGGTAGATGCTGATCTTGAACAGAACCTCTCTATCGGTGGAGTTTTAAAGTTGGATATGGGATTTCTTTTTTTCCGTTCAGGGTGCGAATACTCATATCCTGTTGAAAAGGGTAAAATTTCAGGTGGTTCGGCGGGCAATGTAACAGAAACATCTCTTTCATATTATGAAGTTCCGGTGTACTGCGGAATCAATCTCCCGATCCGGGATTTCGGCTCCTTTTATTTAGGCGGAGGGGGAGGGTACATTTTC
>CAZVFJ010000314.1:0-3648 GCA_964625825.1 uncultured Leptospirales bacterium
TTCCTGATTCATTTTTGAGAACAGCAGTGATTTTCGTATCAGAAATACGTACTTTTTCCTCCCGGAGGATATCCATGTATCCTCCTTTAATAAGCACTTTATCAAGAGGTATAAATGCAGGTGACTCAACAAGAACCGGTTCCCCTCCTTTAGCCTTTATAAACTTTATTACTGCACGGAGAAATTCCGGGTGTGTGGTAATGGCTTTTTCGGGGAGAGCTGCTGTAAGGAGATTCGGTTTTACTGCGACCGAACATCCCCTGAGCTTTGCCGAATCAAATTTTATATTTTCAAGAGATTTGTTTATCGAGACAAAAAGCCGGTCTGAATCATATGATTCCTGCTTAATAAGCGACACTATGCTCATCTAATCACCTTAGTGCAGGATATCTTCACTTGAGGGGTAGTAATGCTTTCTTGCCCATTCAAGTCTCTTCTTTTCTTCCGGAGTGAGTGAACTCATTCCACTTTTTGCGATCTTACCGAGAGTCTCATCTATAATTTTTTTAGCTTCTATCCTGATTTCAATATCCTTCTTTTTTTGTCTGACCCTCACATTTTTTGTCAGTCTCCTGAAAAAGGAAATTTTTACCACATTTGATTTTACCTTCCCCTTCATAAAAGATCTATACAGGATAAAACCCGCTATAAGCCCGCCTACATGTCCTATATGACTGATATTCCCACCTGTACCTGCTGCTGAAGAGATAGTACCGAAAAATTCCATCAGCCCGAAAGCTATAAGGAGATATTTAATTTTAATAGGAAAAAGGAAATAAAGGAGAACCTCCCTGTTCGGCCATGTTAGGCCATAGGCCAGAAGTATGGCATATATCGCACCAGAGGCCCCGATTGTCACCGCAGATGTCCCGAATCTTAAAGCGACATAATAATTCATCATCGCTATGAAAAAACCTGCACCAACACCTGAAAGGATATAATATCTGAAGAACCTCCCCTTACCCCATATCTGTTCCAGCTCACCGCCGAACATCCAGAGCCCCAGGAGATTGAAAATTATATGAAGCCACCCGCCATGAAGAAACATATAGGTTAATGGTTGCCACAACTTAAATTTCTCAACAAACTCCAAATGACTTATTCCGAATATCGCCTCAAGCATATTGGGAGAAAAGAGCCCTACTATCTGCTGCAATATAAATACCGAGCCGTTAATTATCATCAGCTGCTTCACAGCTGGTGTCATCGGCCCCCCGAATCTTATATTCATACTTCTCTGATACATTACTCTTCTCCAGTTTTCTGTTCGGAATATTTTGTTCTTATCTTATTGAATTCCTCAGCATTTTCTATAAAAAGATTGAAGAGTACCGGGTCATATTTCCCATCCTCCTCCTTCATAATTTCAATAGCTTTTTCATGGCTGAAGGCTTCCTTGTAAGGCCTCTTTGATGTAAGAGCATCATACACATCTGCGATTGAGACGATTCTTGCCGTAAGCGGAATTTCCTCCCCCTTTAACCCTGAGGGATAACCCTTCCCGTCCCACCTTTCATGATGAAAGAGAATTATATCCATAGCCATGCTGAGAAAATAGTCTGTCCCCTGATCACCAGATGCCTTTTTAAGTGCTTCATAACCGATAGCCGTATGGCTTTTCATAATCTCAAACTCTTCAATAGTAAGACTTCCTTTTTTAAGAAGGATCTCATCCGGAATTCCCACCTTCCCTATATCATGAAGAACACTTGAATCATAAAGGTCTCGCAGCAGCCTTGCGTTAAGTTCAGGGTGGTCTCCGTCATATTTATAAAGCTGCATAAGAAACACCGAGTAGTTTCTGATTCTCTCGAGATGATCGCCTGTCTCCGTATCCCTGGCATCAGCAAGGCTGCTCAGTGCAAAAATTGTAGTCCTCTGAGTTTTAAGGACCTCTTCTGTCCTGGCAGAAACTATTTTTTCCAGATTTTTGGAATGATTTTCGATCTCCTTCATAAGCTCGGCACGCTGAACACCCAGGGCAATCTGCCCCACTATAGATTTTACAAAAGTTATATGGTGGTCCCGGAACGAAGATCTGTAGCAGGATAAAAAATAGATTACCCCTCTTACCTGGTCTTTAATCTTAAGGGACACGGCAAGCATGGAATTTATCCCGTTTCTAAAAAATTCCATGAATATATCATGTAATTCAGTTGTCTTCAGGTAAATTCCCAGATCCGTTATATTGATAAAATCGATCCCATCATCAATATAGCTGTTAACTGCAAACTGCGTCGCAAGGAATCTGTCCCCTTTCTGAATCAGGCTGTGAAAAAATCCGTGATTGAAGATTACATTTTCCACATTAAGAAAAGTATTCGTTTCATTCAGCAGTGTTAAAATCATTCCGTCAAAAGGGATTACTTTTTTGAGAGATATATTAAGCATGTTGAATATTTCCGAAGTGCTCTTCCCGCTATTCAACATTGAAATTATTTCATTTATCTTTTCAAGCTCTGTAAGGTGTCTCTCCTTGTCTTCCCTGAGTTTTTTACTTTCAACCGCACGCTTAATGGAATATTCGAGAATATTAAAATCATCTATCGGTTTATAAAGAAAATCATAAGCTCCCGCCTTCAAAGCGGTAATAATGTCATCATTAGTACCATGACCGGTAAGGACTATCTTGGGAATACCTGGATAGTCATGAGACATATTCTGAAGCAGCTCTCTCCCTCCGAGCCTCGGCATCTGAAGATCTGTCAGCACAAGATCATAAGAATAGGACTTAAGCATTTCAAGCGCACCCTTACCATCCTCGGCAGTATCAACATTATAACCAAGACCAAAGATATACTTTTTAAGAACTTTTCTTACAAGTGGATCATCATCAACGACCAGAATGTTTTGATCTAATTTATTATCATTATATATATTCATTAATTCACCATGTATCTATCTGTTTAAACTTCATGATCCGGCAATGAGTCAACAATTTTTAAGGAAAGAATAATTTATATTCTAAAATATTCACAAACTATCCGTTAATAACAATATATATGAACTTATGTTAAACAGACGGATTTTTTTATTGCCCTACAGGCTATTATTTTTAATTAATCCGGAAACATATAAAATCAGGAATTAAATTAATGTATTCAGAATACGACATAATCATAATAGGAGCAGGACACGCCGGATGCGAAGCAGCACTTGCATCTGCACGAATCGGGCTTAAAACCCTGATGCTCACAGGAAACCTCGACACCATTGCCCAGATGAGCTGTAACCCGGCTATCGGAGGAATTGCGAAAGGCCACCTCGTAAAGGAGATAGATGCCCTTGGCGGAGAGATGGCGAAAAATATCGATGTAACAGGGATACACTTCAAGATGCTCAACCTCAGCAAGGGTCCCGCTGTGTGGGCATCAAGAGCACAGGCAGACAAAAAAGCATACCAGTTCAGGATGAAGGAAGTTCTCGAAAAACAGAAAAATCTCTACATAATACAGGACATTGCCGAAGAAATACTCGTTGAAGACAACCAGGTAAGAGGCGTGAAAACCCTTCGAAGAAATGAACACATGGCAAAAGCCGTGATCATATGCACCGGGACATTTATGAAAGGTCTGATACATATCGGTGAGTACCAGGAAAGATGCGGAAGGCTTGCCGACTTCTCATCAGAGGGACTTTCAGATTCAC
>CAZVFJ010000315.1:0-3647 GCA_964625825.1 uncultured Leptospirales bacterium
ACAGAATTAATGAAAACGAACTCCTGAATCTGAACTTAAACTATATACTCAGAGAGGGACGGGGTGAGAATTTCTACGGCGGATTAAGGTATAATCTGAAAAAAACTGAAACATATAGTTCTTGTTTCGGATTAAATCCTTTTCATGAGGATTCATTTTTTTCCAGGGAGCGACTCTCGGATGATTATATTTCAACCTCATGTTCTGTAATCGAATCCGGATTATATCCCGTGGTTATTTTTGGCGAGTTTTATTACGCTTTTACTGATTTTAAAAATGATAAAGATGTTCCGGCTGGAAATGTTGAAGGTGAGGGTGAAGGGCTTACTCTTGTTTCTGCGGGATTCAAATATTTTTTGAGAAGTTCGATTTTTTTCAATGTGTACGGAACCGTGAATCCTTTCCAATCGGAAAATGATTTAAAATGGGCAGCAGGTGGAGGGCTTAATGTCTTTTTCTGATACTGCAGCCGGTCCAATGTGCTTGACGTATTCCTCTCGGCCGTTATATTATAAAAATGAAAAATATTCATTTTGGTTTGATTATATGCTTTCAATATTGATATTCTTTTTTTAGATTTTTTATCAGCCATCCGTCAGTCTTTTTATTAATTAAGGAGAGGCTGTTAATTCCTGAATTAATTGTGTCGATAAATAAAACAGGCTCTCTTGTATTTTCCTGAGGCAGGAGAGACACCCGGGAGGTTATAATATGATTACCATGCAGCAACTTGAAGAACTGGAAAACAGGGTTATAAAAGCCCTTCATCTAATAGGTGAGTTAAGATCGGAAAACTCAAAACTTGAAAATGAAAATGAAGTTCTTAAAGGTGAGGTCGAGGATGTAAAACTTACCCTTGAAGAGAAAGAGCATGAAATAGAGAGGGTAAAAAGAGAACTTGAACTGGCAACAAATGAACTTAATGATCTTAAGGATAAAGAAAATACTCTTGAAAAGAAAATAATCAGTCTTCTTGGTAAGCTTGATGTACTTCAGGGTGGTTCGGAACACGTTGAACTTTATGCTCAAAAGACTGATACATCAACTTCTGATATAGAATTCAGTGAACCTGCTTCAATAAAAGATGAGGATCGGGATCTCGTAATTGAGTCAGATAATGAGACGATTGTAATTGAAGACAGGGACGAAGCAGAAAAACCGGAAAAAGATTTGATGGTAGAAACAATTGAACCGGCCAGGACGGAGTTGAAATCTGAAGAAGATGAAATTATTATAATTGATGACGAAGATGAGATTTTATTCTCTGATGAAAATAAATCAGAAGTGGAAGAAAAAGGCATCGGGCATGATGAGGATGAGATAATTCTTCTTGATGATGAGGATGAAATTATTCTTGAAGATGTGCATGATGATGAGATTATTATTGATGATGAAGATTTCGTAATTGATGATGAACCAGACAATGGGACTAAAACAGAGGCTGATTCCGCGGATGATGATATAATAATTATTGAAGATAATGATATTAAGTAATTAGCGGGATAATATATATGGAATCAAGTAAAGTAAAAGTAAATATCCTCGGACAGACTTATAGTATAAAAGGTGATGCTGCCCCGGAATATATAATGCAGCTTGCTGATTATGTAAATGATAAAGTAGAAGAAGTGAGCCGGAACATTTCAAGCGGGAGTTCACTTCAGATTGCAATACTTGTTTCTCTCAATATTGCGGATGAATTTTTTCAGATGAAAAAAATAAACACCGGAATAGAAGGCGCAGTAGAGGAAAAGGCAAGAGAGATAATTTCACTACTTGATGAAGGTTTAATCGGAGATATTTTTTCAGGGACCGGGCTGGAGGCTGAACGGTGTTGATATATTTAGCCTCTCTTTTTAATCGTTTTTTAATAAATTTTAATAATTATTCGTAGACAGTTTTTGTTAATTAATAATATCTATTTAATCAATGTATTTGGAGTTTGTTTTATAACTCATTCTTGTATATATTATTCATAATAAACTTGTTCTAATTTCTAGTCAATAAGAGGACAAAAAGGGAGTAACTTTTAAAATAGCTCTATAAATAGAGTAAACTGCGGGGATATAATGTGGTTCAGCAGTAGAATTAATAATCTATAAAAAGGTTATAACAGGAAAACTTTATGGATGTGAATAAAATTATTCAGAAAGTAAAAAACACTGATGCTGTTAATGATTCTTCATCGTTAGATGAATCAATAGATAGTGAAGTAATTCAGCTTGTTAGTTTTATGCTTGATGAAGTTGAATATGGGGTGGATATACTCAGGGTTCACGAAATACTGAGATACCCGGATATAACAAGACTTCCTAACACTCCTGATTTCATAAAAGGTGTAATAAACCTCAGGGGGAATGTAATCCCCGTAGTTGATGTACGTATACGGTTTGGATTTTCAAAAGGGGATATAACGGATCTTACAAGAATTATTGTTGTTGAGACAGGCGGTAAACAGGTGGGGCTTCTAGTAGATAATGTTTACCAGGTCGTAAGGATTCCTCTGATAAATGTTGATCCGCCATCTGAATTGATAACAGGAGTTTCTGAAGATTTTATAACAGGTATAGGGCGTTTAAAGGGCAGGCTTATTGTAATTCTTAACATGTCCCTTTCTATGTTTCTTGAAGAAGCTGATACAAAAAAAGCCATAGATGCTTCCAGTATGATATAATGGCTATAAATAAAAATATGGAGCAGTGAGTCATGTCATTTTCTCTGGGTGAATATCAGGATATTTTTCTTGAAGAAGCGGATGAACTTCTTCAGGAACTTAATAAAAGTCTACTGGTTCTGGAAAGAAATCCGGAAGATGAAGAAATAATAAACAATATTTTCAGGGCAGCCCATTCTCTGAAGAGCTCAGCAGCCTTTGTGGGGCTTAACGATTTGAGTGATCTTGCGCACAGGATGGAAAATTTGCTGCAGGGTATAAGGGACAAAACCAATGCGGTAACTCCGGAAGTTGTTGATGTTATATTCAAATGTTTTGATGTTATAAGTGAAGTAATAGAACTTGTTGCATCAGGTATTGAACCTCACCAGAACCTTAAACCATTACAGGAAAGGATTAACCAGGTTAATGAAAAGTCTAAAATAGGAAAATTACAGAACGGATCATCAGACACTGAGAAGAAATCCGAAAGATCCCGGCCCGCAATCAAAACATCTTTAAACTCATCTGAAAGCCGTACAATCCGGGAAATGATAGCCCAGGGCAAAGAGTGTCTTGAAATAACTGTAAATATTGAAAAGACAGCGCAGATGAAATGGGTCAAAAGCCAGCTCATTTCAACAAATCTTGAACGAATAGGCGATGTGATAAAGATTATACCTGCTCTTGATGAGATTAGCGCGGATGAATCTTTGAATATCTTTAAGATTATATATCTCGGCGATGTGACATTATATCAGGTATATAAAGGTTGTGATATTGATCAGATCGAAAAAATCGAACTTAGAAGAATAAGGTCCGTTATGAAAGACGGTAGAGAGCTTCTCAAAATAAGCTCACTTCTTGATATTGACTTCCCTGAAGAAGATAGGCAGAAGGAACAGCCGGCTGCCGGAAACATGGGACCTGTAAGCAGTGTTTCATCTCAAGGGGAATCTTATGAAATTCAGGAAGATGCGGATGAGTCCGAGGT
>CAZVFJ010000316.1:0-3636 GCA_964625825.1 uncultured Leptospirales bacterium
GACGATCAGAAACCGTATGGATGTTTATTTGAAAAGCACGGCGCCGATCATTGATTATTATGACGCGCTAGGGAAGTTAAAGAAGGTTGACGCGAGTCAGGATGTGAAGGACGTATTGCGGTTTTTTGAAAATTTCATTAAAGCGAATGAATAAGACGATACCGATAAAGACTCCGGAAGAGATTGTAATTCTTAGAAAAGCGGGCCGGATTTTATCATCGGTTTTAAGACAGGTCGCCTCTTCGCTTAAGGCCGGGATGACGACAAAGGATGTTGATCTTTTAACAGAGAAGCTGATTGCCCAAAATGGTTGCCGGCCGGCATTTAAAGGTTATCGCGGTTATCCGGCCTCGGCGTGTGTTTCGATCAATCAGGAAGTAGTTCACGGGATTCCGAGTGATGGCCGGGTTATTAAGGCCGGCGACATCGTCAGCATTGACGCAGGTTTGATCTATGAAAATTATTTTGCTGACGCAGCGATGACGCTCCCGGTCGGACGGGTCGGGACAGAGGTGCAGGCGTTGGTGGATGTTACCAGGGACGCTCTTTATAAAGGGATCGAGCAGGCAAGGGTTGGGGCGCACCTTTCCGACATCTCGCACGCGATACAGATGTTTGCTGAGGCTGAACACTGTTCTGTGGTCAGGGATTTTGTCGGACACGGGATCGGGCGGAATCTGCATGAGGAACCGGAGATCTTGAATTACGGGCCTCCTCATTGCGGTCCTGTCCTGCAGGAAGGCATGATCTTTTGTATTGAACCGATGCTGAATTTGGGGACCTGGGAAACGAAGATATTGGAGGATGGCTGGACAGTCGAGACGGCCGATGGCAAACCTTCAGCGCACTTTGAACACATGGTGGCTATTCTTAAGAATGGCCCGGAGATCTTAACGGAATAATATGGCCAAAGAAGATCTGATTGAAGTTGAAGGAACCGTAATTGAGCCGCTGCCAAATGCAATGTTTATGGTGGAATTACCAAACGGCAAGGTTATTCTCGCTCATATCTCAGGTAAATTAAGAATGAATTTCATCAGGATTTTACCTGGCGATAAGGTTACGGTGGAAATGTCACCTTATGACCTAACACGCGGAAGAATAACTTGGCGTTCTAAATAAGGCTTTTAACAAGGAGGCATACAAATGAAAGTCAGACCTTCTGTCAAAAAAATATGTGAAAAATGTAAAGTTATAAAGCGCAAAGGAAGAGTAATGGTTATCTGTGAAAATCCTAAGCACAAACAACGTCAGGGTTAATAATTTAAATCATCCTGAGGGTCTTGAGATTCTTTAGTCGATTGTATTTTTGTGCTGAATGGTCCATCTAAGGATTTATGGATGTGGGAGCCGGAATGCATAGATAATATTTTGTCTCTAGACTTTATATAAGGAAATTTTCAAAAATTATTTTGAGCGGTTATTAAATTATTAGCTAAAGTAAGTTATAAAGAGAGAATAAACAGGGGGGTGCAACCGTTATGGCACGTATATCAGGTGTTGATTTACCAAGGGATAAAAGAGTGGAGATAGGTCTTACTTATATCTTTGGAATAGGCCGTAAAACCGCAAACGATATAATAAAAGCAACAGGGGTAAATCCAGATACCCGAGTTAGAGATCTAACAGAGGATGATGTTGCGAAACTTAGAGAGTATATTGATCGCAATTGTCGTGTAGAGGGAGACCTTCGTCGTGATGTCGCTTTTGATATTAAGAGACTAATCGAGATAGGTTGTTACAGAGGAGTTCGCCATAGGAAAGGATTACCGGTAAGAGGCCAACGTTCAAAGACGAATGCTCGTACCCGTAAGGGACCGAAGAAGACAATTGCTAATAAAAAGAAGTAAGGAGGAATTCAAAGATGGCAGCACAAAAAGGCGGTAAAAAGACCGCGGTACGCAGACGCCGTGAGCGCAAAAATATTGAGCGTGGAGTGGCACACATTCAGTCCACATTTAATAACACAATCGTTACAATAACAGACGTTCAAGGAAATGCTATTGCGTGGGCAAGTGCCGGTGAGCTTGGATTCAGAGGCTCAAGGAAGTCAACTCCTTTCGCAGCACAAAATGCGGCAGAAACTGCAGCAAAGGCAGCTATGGAACATGGCATGAAATCAGTTGAAGTGTTTGTTAAAGGTCCAGGTTCAGGCCGTGAAGCAGCGATTCGTGCGCTGCAAGCAGCAGGACTTGAAGTAAATATGATAAAAGATGTTACCCCAATTCCGCATAACGGATGCCGTCCTCCAAAGAGAAGACGTGTTTAATTTATACCGATAATAGGAGGTGTAGCCAGGATATGGCAAGATATACAGGTGCTGTTTGCAAACTTTGCCGCAGAGAGGGTAAAAAGCTTTTTCTAAAAGGCGAAAGATGCTATACAGGTAAGTGCGGTTTCACCCGCAGGTCTTATGCTCCGGGCCAACATGGCCAAGGACGCAAGAAAATTTCAGAATATGGAATTCAGCTCAGGGCAAAGCAGATGACAAGGCGTTACTACGGCGTGCTTGAAGGTCAGTTTAAACATTATTATGAAATGGCTGAGCGCAAAAAAGAGGGTAAAACAGGTGAAGTTTTACTTTCCATACTAGAATCCCGTTTAGATAATGTTATCTATAGACTCGGTTGGGCAAACTCAAGAGCCCAAGCTAGACAACTGGTTGTTCATGGACATTTTATGGTTAATGGAAGAAGAGTAGATATCCCATCTTATTTAACAAAGCCGGGCGAAGTTATATCTATTTGTGAGAAGAGCCGTTCCAATCCAATGCTTAAGAATATTTTAGAAGCCAATGCAACCCGTCCTGTTCCAAAGTGGATAGAAATAAACCGCGAAGCTTTGGAGGGAAAGATTATTGCGAAAGCACTTCGTGAGGATATTGATCTTGAGGTTGAAGAGACCCTAATCGTTGAGTTGTATTCTAAGTAATAAAAATTAGTAGTTGTTTATAAAACAACTGTCAAAATGTTATCAACTAATAGGTTAGGAGGGTTGCTGATGATTGAGATAGAAAAACCAAAAATAGATACAGAAATATTATCAAGTGACGGAATATACGGTAAATTTGTTGTAGAGCCGCTTGAAAGAGGTTTTGGAAATACTCTTGGTAATAGCTTACGCCGTGTATTGTTATCTTCGTTGCCGGGTGTTGCTGTTACATCTATAAAAATAGATGGGGTTTTGCATGAATTTTCAACAATACCTGGTGTGAAAGAGGATGTTGCTGAGATAATTTTGAACATCAAAGGATTAACTGCAAAGCTTAACTGTGACAGCGCAAAAACTGTTGAAATAAGCGCAATAGGTCCATGCGAAGTTACAGCCGGTTCAATTAATTGCGACAGCGAAGTTGAAATACTTAATCCAGATATGCATATTGCAACGCTGGGTGAAGGTGCACAGCTTAATATGGAAATAACGCTTGATAAAGGTCGCGGATATGTTCCTGCAGAGCGTAATAAAGCAGATATGCCGGCACATATAATTGGTACGTTGCCAGTTGACTCAATATATACACCGGTTTTGAAAGTTAACTATAATGTTGAGAATACTCGTGTTGGTCAAATAACGGACTATGATAAGTTATCGTTGGAGGTATGGACAAACGGTGTAATCAATGAACGGAATCCATCG
>CAZVFJ010000317.1:0-3603 GCA_964625825.1 uncultured Leptospirales bacterium
TTTTCATCGAAGCAGCGGTTTCCGGCTTCCATATGAAAGATCGGTATCTTAAGCCTTTTCGCTGAAATAGCTGAAAGCGCAGAGTTTGTGTCACCCAGTATCAAAAGCGCATCAGGCATGACTTCTTTCATGAGCTTGTAGCTTTTTGAAATAATATTGCCTATGGTTTCGCCAAGGTCTGTGCCGACAGAATCAAGGTAATGATCCGGAGCCCGGAGCTCCAGGTCCTCAAAGAATATCTGGTTTAATGTATAGTCCCAGTTCTGTCCTGTATGGACAAGAATATGGTCAAAGTATCTGTCACATTTTTTGATGACCTCAGAAAGCCTTATTATCTCAGGCCTGGTACCAAGTATAGTCATAACTTTTAGTTTTTTCATATCTCTATACCTCCAGTAAATAGGTATCCGGCTTATCGGGATCGTATGGTTCGTTGACCCACATGAATGTTACTAGATCTGCCTCCCCGATGTTTGTTATATTGTGGGTATATCCAGGCGGGATGTCCACTACCTCCATCTTTTCTCCACCCACCTGATATTCTATTATCTCATCAGAATCGATCTTTCTGAAGCGTATGATGCCTTTACCGCTTACTACCAGAAATTTTTCATTCTTTGTTTTATGCCAGTGATTGCCTTTAGTTATACCCGGTTTTGTTATATTGACTGAGAACTGGCCTCTCTCCTTCGTTCGTATTATCTCTGTAAAGCTGCCTCTGTTGTCTGTATTTGCCTTTAAAAGATATTTAAAACTGTCTTTTGGCAGATAGCTTAAATATGTACTGTATAGTTTTTTTGTAAACCCATCTGACATATCAGGTATCTGAAGATCGTTACGACTATCCCGGAATGAATGAATCAGATCAGAGATTTCACCAAGTGTTACCGTATATGCAACAGGAACGTAGCAGTAACCGGAAGGATCTTTTGATGGTCTGCCTTCAATGTTTTTTATAAGTTCATCAACTACGTCATCAATATATATAAGGTTCATCACTGTGCTTTTATCGTTGACCTGTATCGGAAGCCCGTTTGCTATATTGTTGCAGAAAGTCGCAACAGCGCTGTTATAATTTGGTCTGCACCATTTGCCAAAGACATTTTGAAAACGGTATACATTTACTTCTGCCCCAGTTTCTTTTCCGTATTCAAATAGAAGATCCTCTCCGGCTTTTTTACTTATGCCATAAGGGTTGTTCAGATTTGCCTGGGTAGAAGAGGAGAGCATTACAGAACATTTGTTCTGGTGTTCTTTCAGCCTGTCCAGAAGCAGGCTTGTAAAACCATAGTTACCCAGCATGAACTCTTCTGTCTCTTTGGGCCTGTTTACTCCAGCCAGGTGGAATACGAATCCACAATCTCTTGTGTACTCATCCAGGAGCTCCTCTCTTGTGTCGATGTCGTACTCATATATGTCATTATATCCCCTGTTTCGAAGTTCCCAGATAAGATTTTTCCCTATAAATCCTTTTGCTCCTGTAACAAGTATCTTCATTTTTTGATCTCCATAGCAGTTAGTTCATCCTGTATATATTTGAGTGATAAAAGTTTTTGTTTTACTTCTTCAATATCAAGTAAAGTTGTGTTTTCCGAATTAAATTCATTTATAGGAGATATATCTTTACTACCTTGATCAAAGTATTTTTCATAATTAAGATCCCTCTTATCGCACGGGACTCGGAAAAAGTTGCCCATATCCAGCGCATTAGCACTCTCTTCTCTGGTCAGAAGTGTTTCATACATTTTTTCTCCGTGGCGTATACCTATTATCTGTGTCTCCTGAGCTGATTTAAAAAGTTCCTTTAATGCCTGTGCCAAAACCCCTATTGTACAAGCAGGAGCTTTTTGAACCATTATGTCACCACTCTCCGCTTTTTCAAAAGCAAAAAGGACAAGCTTTACAGCCTCTTCGAGGCTCATTATGAAACGTGTCATTGAGGGGTCAGTTACGGTCAGGGGACGTCCTGCCTTTATTTGTTCAACAAAACGCGGGATGACAGACCCTCTGGAAGCCATGACGTTGCCATACCTAGTACAGCATATTGAAGTCTTCTCTGGAGAGACCGTCCTGGATTTTGCCACTACAACTTTTTCCATCATCGCCTTTGAAGTTCCCATCGCATTTATCGGATAAGCTGCTTTATCCGTTGAAAGACAAATTACTTTTTTTAAACCATACTCAATGGAAGCAGATAAAACATTATCAGTTCCAAAAACGTTTGTTTTTACGGCCTCCAAGGGGAAGAATTCACAGGATGGAACCTGTTTCAGCGCAGCTGCATGAAATAGATAATCAACACCGTACATAGCATTTTTTACGCTGTTTATGTCCCTTACATCACCAATATAAAACTTGATCTTATCACTGTGATACTGGGTACGCATATCGTCCTGCTTCTTCTCATCCCTTGAAAAGATACGTATCTCTCTGATCTCAGTTGAAAGGAAACGGTCAAGCACAGCGTGGCCGAATGAACCGGTCCCTCCTGTAATTAGAAGCGTCTTGTCATTAAACATATCTGTCATCACCGTCATTCAAAATGTCTTATTATGATTTCATAATTTCTTTAAACCAGTATAATTATCCTCAAGCCATTTCCGGTAATTGTCAATCACATATTTTATACCCGTGATTATTCCGTAACCATAATCGCTATTTTTATCAGAACGAACAAGTTTGACCTTTGAAGATTCGTACTCTTTTAGGATAGACAATAAATTATCTATTATCTACGATGATCACATGATTCAAAAATAATATATTTTTTACCTTAATTAATAGTTCAATTGTTGCTTAGCAATCGTAATAATTTAGTGTAACAAGTAAAAGAATTAAAATCACCTATAATACATATAATCTGCTTTCAAATTTAAAGCAACTTTTTTCAATTTTCACAACAAAGATTTCCGAAGCTCATGGCAAGCAAAAGACCTCTTAGTAGTCTTAAAAAAATAAACTTTACCATCTAATCATTACTGATTAGAAGAGTATTAATTTTGTAGATTTGCATACCGAATTCTTTGCTTTCAATTCTCATTAGGGATCACCAAATAAATATAACAAATCGACTCCAAGAGCTTTTTTAGCCTATAACATAACTATAAAATGATCAACCAAAGCATTTATCTTTGAACATTGAAGTAGATTTGCCTATTTTAAAACTAGTCGAAAGCGTTGTGAGTGATACATATTCTCAATCAATTATTCTAAGACTTATTTTTTAAGGTATTCAGCAAAGGGCTGATCAAGATTTAAATACTTAAATCTATGATGAGATTTTCTTTTTTCAACAGGAGGTAACTGCATATAATTACCATATAGTGATGTTAAATATTCATCTGGTTTATTTACTCCGCATAGATGCAATCCTTCAAAATCATATAAAACAGGATTTCCAAAAACTTTCTTATTTGAAAATTCCTTGCACCCCCAACCTCCTGAATAACTTCCTACTATTGAAGAATGATCATAACTCGACCTTCTCATCCATTTTTCTGTTTTGCAATACAGCTTTTTTACGTTTTGTTTCCTGGCATATTTCTGAACTAATTGCCTTAAAGCTGTTTTTTTTTCACCGTAATCCTGGTTATTGTACAGTAG
>CAZVFJ010000318.1:0-1414 GCA_964625825.1 uncultured Leptospirales bacterium
TCCTAATGTCGCCGGGGTTATCGGTTCAGCTATAGCAGCAGGTTTCCTCTGGTCTCTGCTGGTGAAGTAGCAGAATGGTTCTGGTGTTAAACAAAAGTAATTTTAAATCAGGGTTCAGGAGGCGTAACTCCCCGGTAAACCCTTACAGAGATGCACTGAGCTTATATAAGTGCAGCTTCCGCTACCACGAAATATAGTATCGTGAAATTATATATAATTGGTGAAATAGATGAGTAAGAAAAGAATAAAGTTTATGTGTACAGCTTTCAGGGATGGTTTCCAGTCTGTTTTCGGGTCAAGGGTAATTTCCACTGACTACCTTCCTGTTGTTGAAGCGGCGAAGAATGCGGGTATAACGTATTTTGAATCAGGCGGAGGGGCGCAGTTCCAGTCTCTATTCTTCTACTGTCGTGAAAACGCGTTTGATGTTATGGATGCTTTCAGAAAAGCTGCCGGGCCCGGGGCGAATCTTCAGACTCTGGCAAGAGGCGTGAATGTTGTAGGGCTTGATTCACAGCCTGCGGATATTATTGCTCTGCACGCGAAGCTTTTTAAAAAGCATGGAGTTACAACAATCAGGAATTTTGACGCGCTGAATGATGTAAATAACCTGATTTTCAGCGGAAAAGCAATTGTTGATGCGGGTCTTAAACATCAGGTCTCCGTTACAATGATGGAACTCCCTCCCGGATGCTCCGGTGCCCATGATCCTGAATTCTACATGAAAACGCTGAAAGACATACTTGATGCCGGAATTCCGTATGACTCTGTATGTTTTAAGGACGCGTCAGGAACCTCAACACCTTCAAAAGTATATGAAACAATAAAACAGGCCAGGAAGATGCTTCCGGAAGGGACAATTATTGATTTTCATACTCATGAAACTGCCGGGATAGGCGTAACATGTTATAAGGCTGCGATTGAGGCCGGGGCGGATATCATAGATCTTTCCCTGTCGCCTGTATCGGGGGGAACATGCCAGCCCGATGCTCTTACAATGTGGCATGCTCTTCGCGGAAGTGAATTTGATCTCGATGTTGATATAGAGAAATTGATGGAGGTTGAAGAATTTTTCCAGGATAGTATGAAAGATTATTTTCTCCCCCCTGAAGCTGTTCGGGTTGAGCCCCTTATTCCATGGAGCCCGATGCCCGGTGGGGCACTTACAGCCAATACTCAGATGCTTCGTGATAATAACATGATGCACATGTATAATGACATAATAAAGGCCATGCAGGAGTTTTCAGATACGGAAACCATCCAAGGCCCTAAAAGAATAACTCGTGAGAGACTAATCGACCTTGCAAGTCAACTGGAGGGGATCATGCGGGAGCTGATGGAAGCATCCGAGGCCCCCGCCCCCCAATCCAAAAAAAGAGACCTTAAATCGGAGAGGATCGCGCGACATATCAAC
>CAZVFJ010000318.1:1424-3532 GCA_964625825.1 uncultured Leptospirales bacterium
AATGACATAATAAAGGCTATGGAGGAGGTTGTAAGGCGCGGCGGATTCGGAACATCGGTAACACCTGTTTCACAGTTTTATTTCCAGCAGGCTTTTAACAATGTTATGATCGGGCCGTGGGAGAGAATTGCTGAAGGATATGGAAAGATGGTTCTTGGTTATTATGGTAAAACTCCTGTCGCGCCTGACCCGGAAATTGTAAAGATATCAGGTGATAAGCTCAACCTTGCTCCTGCGGATAATATACCGATTGAAATAGATAATGCAAATCCGTCCAAAGGTGTGGCTCCTGCGCGGAAAGCTCTTAATGCAGCCAACCTTCCTGAAACTGATGAAAACATTTTTATTGCAGCGACATGCAGAGAGAAGGGAATTGCTTTTCTACTGGGGAATGGTGAACTGGGAATAAGAAAGTTTGAAAAAGAAAGAAAAAGATCTATAAAATCATCAGATAAAAACGGTTCTTATGTAGTCACGGTTAATGGAAAAAATTATACTGTCAGTCTTAATAATGGAAAGACCGTTGTTAACGGGAAGGTTTATAATACAAGTATTAAAGAAGATAAGAACGCGAACGAAACTGCCGCAGCATCATCAGGATCGAATGGCGAAGTTGAAATCAAGTCTCCTCTGCCAGGTAAGGTTTTCAAGATTGTTAGCGACATCGGCGATCATGTTGAATCAGGTGATACTATACTGATTCTTGAATCTATGAAGATGGAGACCAGGATTAGTTCCACAAGTTCCGGAACAGTTTCAGAACTCCTCGTCTCTGAGGGTGACCAGGTTTCTACCGGGGATGTGCTTGTTCTTGTAAGTTAGACTATAGTCAAAACGGGGCCGGTATTGCATGATGCCGGTCCCTGTTATGGTGCGAAAATTCACCCGGACTTATATGGTTTTTTGCTCCCGGCGTTTTTTCGAAATATTTATGTTTCCCTCCTCCTCAACCTGAAGTTTGCCTGGCATTGTTATATTATTCATTATAGGAGAGAGATGGATCTTCTGAAAGCCTTTTTTTGAGAGCTTCAAAATCTATACTGAGAAGCAGCATCAGTATCCTGCCGAGAAGTTCATCATCAGATTCCAGTTTATTCATGAGTGCCTTCTGTATGCATATACCTTCAATAGCGGCAAGGGCAATTGTTGATACGGTCCGTGTTTCGGAAGATGATTTAACTCCGTAGATGCGTGTAATTATCCTGTCTACGTTAGCTATCCATTCATGGTATTTATCATTATATTTTTTCTGAAGTTCCCTGTTACCCTGAAGTGCTTCGCCCTGGAGATATAGATTCAGCTTATTTTTGTCTACCTGGGGAAAGCGGTTCATTATGCCTGTAGTTACCTCTTTTTTCAGCTCTTCAACGTCTATGCTGCTGCTGTCTTCAAGCAGCCTTCCGGCTATTCTACGGGAGTGCGCATTATCCTGTTCCATAATTTCATAGAGTATATCATCTTTTGATTTATAGTAGTAGTATAATGCCCCTTTGCTTATTGATGCCGCATCAGCAACTGCCTGAAGTGTCATGTTGCGTACGCCTATCTTCGACAGGACTTTCCTGGCTGCTTCAATTATTTCGGCTTTTGCTATATCAGATTTTTTTGTCATAATCTATTCCTGGATTCATTATATATATTCATTATTCAATTTTTAGTCAATGTCAATCAATTATGAATGAATTCAGCTCGTCGCAACCGGTTTTCATCTTTTTTCAGTGAGGCTTTTAATGCCTGGAATTTGTTTTAATAAAATGATTTATTTTGCGATATAGTGGCCGTCACCGGTCTCTTCAGCAAGCCCGTTATTGATAAGTCTTTCGAGGTGTTTTGCTATCATCGCTTTTTCCCAGTAGATAACAAAGATCGAAGGGTGGGCAGGGTATATCAGTTTTTTCCCGGCAAGTTCATCCAGCGTATATGAGCCGTTCTTCAACGCGTTATGCACACGCTCGTCGCGTTTCAGTATTCTCCCGCCATACTCCTCAAATATCTCTTTTATCCCCGATTTAAGTACAGTCCTGTTGTGTCCTGAAACAACCATATCCGGTTTTATTTCAATAATTCTGTTTATAGATGCGATAAAATCATCCACGGGAGTAGATGCG
>CAZVFJ010000319.1:0-3502 GCA_964625825.1 uncultured Leptospirales bacterium
GGAGATTCATTCCCGCCATGAGTGTAAATGTAATGAATGCCTGAATATGCCTGAAGGCAAATGGGTAAACATGAAGCCGACATGCTTTGACTCAATGCCGCAGGAAGGATGGTATAAGGCTGATTCGTTTGATAAAAATAATTCTGTTGTATAACAGCCGCATGGTACTGAATAACCACCACAGATTCAATCTGTACCCGGCAGGACTCGGGTAATATTTTGTGACGTAGCCGATTTGGAGGAACTTATTATATTATGAAAAATTTCTGCAGTCAGTGCGGTAAAGAAAATGAGACCATGTTAACTGTTGATGGGAATGAAATATGTATATCATGTATGTACGGTTCCGTTGAGCCGATAAAGATATATCCAATCGGTTTTGTAGTCAATAAACAACAGCGCGCGGTCAGGGGATTCGGCCTTAATAAATCAGATAAAATATCAAAGATAGAACTCCTTGAATCACAAAAACCCTTTATGTTTAAACTTGAAGATGAAAAAATAGTAACAATAATTTATTATCTTCACAAATCCGGGCCTGTTAAATCTGTATTTCATCGCGGTTTTGACGGAAAAAAAACAGGTGTTTTTGCTTCACGGACTCCAAACCGTCTTTCCCGGCTGGCTATCCAGGATGTAAAGCTTGTTAAGATTGAAGGAACAACTCTTTATGTCGAACAACTTGATGCTATTAACGGCAGCCCGGTTCTTGATATTAAAATGTCCTGGACACAAAATTAATATATAATATAAAAGTATTTTTTTTAACTATAAATATTTTAAAGGAGAAATTATGGCAATTTTACCGGAAGAAGTAATTAAAGCATGGGAAGAAAAAACAGGGCCTGTCATTCTTACGACTGTTGATAAATCCGGCAAACCTAATTCCATTTATGCAACATGCGTAAGCAGATATGACGAAAGGACGCTGGTTGTAGCGGATAACTATTTTAATAAAACCAGGGAAAATATTGTTGCCGGGAGTAAAGCCTCTATCCTTTTTATAACAAAAAGCGGCACATCCTACCAGGTGAAAGGTTCAATTCAGTTCTATACCAGTGGTGAAATTTATGATGACATGAAGAAATGGAATCCGGCACAACACCCCGGTCATGCTGCAGCCGCTTTGACTGTAGAAGAGGTTTTTTCGGGTTCAAAACAATTATTATAGAAAAGGACAATTTGATGAGATTTAAATAAATGATTCAGGTGGAAAAACATGACACATGAAGATGCGGGAAATTATGCGGCAAAAAGGCACGGTGTGGAATTAAATGAAACGATAGCCGCGAATATAAAAGAAAGGATAAATGAAAATAAAATATCATGCGCTGAGGCTCACGCCATTGCGGTTAAACTGAATGTTTCTCCTGCTGATATCGGTGCGGCAATTGACCTGCTTGAAGTCAGGATAAGCAGGTGCCAGCTTGGTCTTTTCGGTTATGGTAAAAATAAGGATATCCCTGAACTATCAGATCCTGTTAACCCGGAGATCGAATCCATGATCAGATCGAAAATTTCTAATGGCCGGATTACCTGCTCAGCCGCGTGGGAGATAGCATTAAAATTCAAGATCCCTAAAAAGAATATCTCGGCAATCTGTGAAAAAATGAAGGTCAAGATATCTTCGTGCCAGCTCGGTGCATTCAGGTAGCAGCAGTAAAATTTTAAATTTATTTTCTGCTCTCCTCCCCTGCAAGAAAATCACACCTGTTGTGATATATGTCGCTGCCGCCTGATTTAATCCATTCGCAGCAGACATTGGTTTGTTTTATAATTTCGTATAGTCTCCGGCATAGATCAATATTTGTCACAGAAGTGCCCTTCGCAGTTATAAAACCGTTTAAATTCCATATCTCTAATCTATGTGAAATTCCTTTTACAACATACAAACTGTCTGTAAAAAGAATTATTGATGTTTTATCATAATTATCAAGCAACTCAGAAGCTTTCTCTATAGCCATGAGTGCTGCCATAAGCTCCATTCTGTTGCTTGTGCTTTGTTTTTCACTTCCTGAAAGTTCAATCGTATCGCCGTCAGGTGTTAATATAACCGATGCCCATCCGCCCGTACCATTTTCGTGACAGCTCCCGTCACAGTAAGCGATTAATGCATTATCCTGATCCGGTTTGCTTTTTTCTACAGCCGGGAATGTAAAGGGTATTTTAAAATTTTCTTTATTTTCTGCTTTTGCGGCAGTTAAAAGGATGCTTCGCAGCCATTTCCTGTTTTTATACAGATATTCATAATTTTCTGTTAAAGGTTCTGTAAATTCGATGGCGGAGCCATCATGGTGAAATATTATACTTTGTACTGATGCGGTAACACCTGGAGCATATTTGAATATTCTATATACCAGGCTTCCGGGAAGTTCTTTAACAAATTCAAGATGCATAATTTCCGGATTCATTTCGTCTGCTTCAACATTAAACAGGGAACACCCGCTTCACACGTATGTTTCCCTGTTTAATTTATCCTTTAATTAATTTACTTCTTTTTCTTCTTCATTTTTTCAATTTCTTCCTCAACTTCCTCTGCGCCTTCTGCATAGAACTTTTCTTCTTCCGGATCCAGCTCCTTCAGAAGCCTTAAATTCCGATTTTGTTAATTTACGTTTTTCTGCAAGCACTTCAAAAGGATTTCCAAAATCAGGCATATTATCTCTCCTTCATTATTTTTGATTTTCTATAATATACTCTTTTGAAAATTAATCAAGTTTTATAATCTCTGTTCTATATCTCATGGCAAGATTCTGATATATTTTTTTTGCGGCGTTCCATTCTATTTTATGCTTTTCCAGTACATCCCCTTTTTCAACGGCCGGAACGCCTGCATAAATTTTTCCGGAAGGCACATGCTGGTTTCGTTTTATCAGAGAATGTTCACCTATAATAGACCATTCTCCTATCTCGGTAAAATCTGTTATAGTGGAATTCATTCCTATAACTGCATAATCATTAATAGTCGAGTTGTGAATCATTGCATTATGGCCGATTGTAACATCTTTGCCTATCTTTGTAAAGTCTCCGGGTCTGGCGTGTATGGTAGTGTTTTCTTCAATCGCGGAGCCATCTCCTATTATTATTGTACCATAGTCTCCCCTTAAAACTGCTCCCCATCCGACATAGCAATTTTTTCCGATTATAACATTTCCGATTATATCCGCAGATGGAGCAACCCACGATGACGGGTCAATCACAGGCTTCCTACCGTTTATTTCATATTGTGACATATATATTTCCTTTTTAACAAAATTACAGATAGCCGTGAAGGGCATTAAATGGTCTGAGGCCCCTCAAACCCTGTAATAGATTTAGTAATTGTGCCATAGTCCGCATGAAGTACATTCCTCATATTCAAGAAACAGGTATTCCGGACGGTACGGCACAGGAAAAGCTAAGCAGACAAAAATTTCAGGTGCGGAAGGACATAATCATCCCCCGCGCCGCTGAAGTTTTTTATTCTTTAATCCGTTATTATATAGCGAATTACACAGGTTTT
>CAZVFJ010000320.1:0-3501 GCA_964625825.1 uncultured Leptospirales bacterium
GCGGGGTTCCACGGTTGTCGTTCTCTTCCCCGACCGTGGTGACAGGTATCTTTCAACTGAGGCATACAGGTCGTTCTGCGCGATATGCCCTCCGTGATTTAACCATGTCATTTACGTGAAAGCGGGAATGACACAGGAATGTACTTCCCGCACAAGTGAACAGCTTTGTGGAGGTATTTGACTAGATGACTTGCCGGCGATCAATATTTTTACAATGTTAAATAACAATACCGGAGTAGCATATTGGAAAAATGGAAATCAGACATAGAAAGAATGGCTGAAGGGATCCGGAGACGTGTCCTCCACCATACAATAAACAATGATGGAGGATATCTGAGCCAGGCCTGCTCCTCTGCTGAAATACTGGCATCATTATATGGTAAGATATTAAATCTTGAACCTGCAAAAAAATCTCTCCTCCCTGAAAAGTTCCGTGGAGTTCCCGGGCCGTATAATAAAGAGTACAGAAACGGGTCTCTCTTTCACGGGGTAAAGTCCGCTGATTACGACAGGTTTTTCCTCTCTCCATCACAGTACTCACTTGTACTTTACGCTGCTCTAATTGAGGCAGGGCGCCTGGATGAGCAGGGCCTTTCCGAGTTTAATAAAGACGGGGGCACCGTTGAAATGATCGGTGCGGAACACTCACCCGGTATGGAAATAATGTCCGGTTCGCTGGGGCAGGGTATAAGCCAGGGATTTGGAATTGCCATGGCCCGGAAGCTTAAGGGGGAGATCGGGCGTTCTGTGCTTTTTATGTCTGACGGGGAATTCCAGATTGGCCAGACGTGGGAGGCGCTTCAGGCTGCCGCGTTTCATAAGCTGAATAATATATTGATCTACGTAGATATTAACGGATACCAGTGCGATGGCAGGATGACTGATGTTATGAACATTGAGCCACTTCACAAACGTATTGAGGCATTCGGGATAAGAACATACAGAATTAACGGGCACGATATAGATGAGCTTGTGAGGCTCGGAACAATGGAGCGTGATCCCGAAAAACCCACCTGTATACTCTGCGATACAAATCCAAACAGGGGTATAGAGATATTACGGAAGCGCGCCCCGAAGTATCACTACGTCAGGTTCGGCAGCTTTGAGGAGAAGAGTGAACTTGCGTCCGCGGGGGGAATTGAAGTGACCCCGCCTGAAAAGAAACCCGGCAATGGACTTCTGAGTAAAGTTCACGCGAAGAACCTTGTCGAGTGGAGTAAGAATAAACCGGAGGTTGTTGTTCTTTCCGCTGACCTTACAAGTT
Organism: uncultured Leptospirales bacterium; assembly: GCA_964625825.1. Lineage (GTDB taxonomy): Bacteria > Spirochaetota > UBA4802 > UBA4802 > UBA5550 > UBA5550. Next base: position 1,265 of record CAZVFJ010000320.1, read on the forward strand.
CAACTGAGATAGATTTATTCAGGGATGCTTATCCTCACCGTTTTTTCTCCATGGGTATTGCGGAGCAGAATATGCTTTCTTTCGCCGGAGGTCTCGCGCGCGAGGGGTTTATTCCTTTCATACATACATTCGCAGTTTTCATATACCGCAGGGCCTATGACCAGATCGCGATGTCTGTTGCCTATCCGAACCTTCCTGTAAAGATGTTCGGTTTTCTCCCGGGAATAATGACTCCCGGAGGCGCCACACATCAGGCTATTGAGGATATTGCTGTTATGCGATCACTCCCTAATATGACAATCCTTGAAACAGGAGACGCAACTGACGTTGAGTCTGTACTTGACGCGGCAATGAGTATCAATGGCCCGGTGTATGTTCGTATTCTTCGCGGAGAGATCCCGCGTTTGTTTGATAAATCAGAGCCTATGATTGTCGGTAAGTCAAGAGTATTGTCGCATGGTGATGATATTGTTCTTGTAACAACGGGCATATGCACAGAGGAAGCTCTTCGTGCCTCAACAGCTTTGAATGCTTCAGGTATCAGAATAAGCCACTTTCATGTAACTACATTGAAGCCGTTCAATGATGAGGCTATACTTTCGGCTATAGAGAGATCGAAGTATGGTGTAATCACAATGGAAAATCATACAATTATTGGCGGGCTCGGCACAATAATAGCAGAGAAGATGGCTGAGCGGGGAATGAACAGGAAACTCACTCGTATTGGATTAAGAGATACATTTGTTCATGGCGCGAGCAAAACATATCTCATGAAAGAGTATGGCCTTGATGCCATGGCCCTTGTCCACGCAATTGATTCAATGACAGGGCATAAATCCGGTATAACAGAAAACGATCTTGCTGCTGTAAGAGTTTCAGCAGTACACTCTAATGCCAAAGCCGAGGCACTGTAGGGGCCTTCTACTGGTGAAAATGAAAGAGGATTTAAATATTAAGTAAGTTGTATTAATCATTTTAAATCTTTACAGGTTAATATTGTCATTCCCGCGAAGGCGGGAATCTAAATCAGTTTTTCAGGTTTATCATAAATGAATTATTATGTATACATTATGGCTTCGAAAAGAAATGGATATAAGCATTTAAGTTTGTCTTGTGAAGATGTGTGCAGATATGGAGTATGATGTGTTAACTATTTTGTTAGTGGTTATTGTTTAGCTTTGTCATTCCCGCGAAGGCGGGAATCCAAAAAAATTATCTGTATTGTATATTTTCTTTTTTTTAACTCTTCAGGTTTATCATAAATGAATTATTATATATACATTATGGCTTCGAAAAGAAATGGAACTTTATATATAGGTGTAACTAATGATTTAATCCGCCGTGTTTATGAACATAAAAATGATTTAATTGAAGGATTTACTAAAAAGTATAAAATTCATAGTCTTGTTTATTATGAATCAAGCGGAAGTGTTGAAAGTGCAATTACAATAGAAAAGCAGTTAAAGAAATGGAACAGGCAATGGAAGATTAATCTTATTGAGAGAGACAATCCTGAATGGAATGATCTTTATTCTGAATTAATTTGATAATTTAAGTAAAAAATGGATTCCCGCCTGCGCGGGAATGACATAAATAAGCGCGGGAATGACAGAAAATAATTGCGGTAATGACTGGCAATTTAAAATTGTTCTTGAAACCAATAACCAGAATGCTTAGTCATATTTCCAGGGAGCCCTTAACATGACAAAAACAGTTTCCGGTGAAAGATTCACCGTAACCTATATCCTTTCCGGTGAAAAAGATGACGCGCTTGCCGCAGCAGAGGATATATGCATAGAACAGACAGTTGAGTTCCCGCCTGAACTGGTCAAAGATAATTTCATCAGGGAAAATATCTTCGGAAGAGTTGAATCTTTCGGTGAAATTGATGAAAAAAAATTCCGTGCTGAGATAAGTTTTGCAGTGGAGACATCAGCATCGGAACTTACCCAGTTAATGAACGTAATGTTCGGCAACATAAGCATTAAGCCCGGGATTGTCATTAAGGATATTGTCCTCCCTCCTGAATTTTCCGAACAATTCGTCGGCCCCCGATTCGGGGTCAGCGGAATCCGTGGAATACTGAATACGCATAGCGGGCCGCTCATCTCCTCCGCTATCAAACCTATGGGGATGTCAACAGTTGAGTTGGCAGATCTTGCATACAGGTTTGCTCTGGGCGGAATAGATATAATCAAGGATGATCACGGATTATCAAACCAGAAGTTCTCTTTATA
>CAZVFJ010000321.1:0-3494 GCA_964625825.1 uncultured Leptospirales bacterium
AGGCATATTTTGTTTGCTTTTGCGCGAGTGTTTTCGTCGTCAAATTGGTTGTTTTTTATCTTTTGCTATCCCTGTACAATTCGTTTGAAATGCAGAAAAAGCTTTCATGCGTTAAAAAAGCCATCGCCCTCATCTCTCTTTTGTCTTTTATCTCCCTCATCCCCTCGGCTGATAAAAATTAATTACGGTCCAGTTTTACGGCGAACATTCTTATTATAGCAGGTAATGAAGAGAGTACCGGGATTACTGTTCCGGCTGTAATTATGAAGATTAGATAGTTTCTGCTTATTTCCAGGTTCAGTTTCACGCCTGGTATGGTCAGCGTTGCGGCCGCGTATTCTTTTAGTATATTAACAGTGTAGATTCCTGCCGCGGAGGCGATGAATCCCATCAGTGCGAATTTTATGAGTATTGTAAATGCAATAAAAATTTTTGAAGCGCCGAGGGTCCGGAGTATCCTGTAGTAGTCTATCCTCCCCCATACAGCAGTAATGGAGCAGAGAGACATTGTTACAGCCGCAAGGGTTGTTACAAGGGTCATCATTATAAGAATAAAAGCATTTACTGTTTTTTTTAGTTTAAGTATTTCTGCGGAGAGGCTGTCGCCTGTTTCTATAATATATCCCATTTTTTTTATCTGTGATTTAACATGGTTAATATTTTTATGGTCTCTGACTTTAACAAGCGCGAACATGTACCGGTCGGTTTTACCGTATTTTTTGTTTATCTCCTGCGCTGTTTTAAGGGGTATCACCAGCCCGGTTACGTTAACTTTGTCTGTGTAGCCTGAAACGACTGATGACGAGTCAAAGGCTCCTTCATACGACGCTACGCTTGATTTCCCGAATGATAGCTTGAATTTGAGGCCTGAGAGCCTTTCCGGGATAATTTCGGGGAGGCCGTTTGCTGCCGCGAGCCCGTTGTTATATGAATCTATAAGGGCTTTGGGCACAAGTACAGGTATACCCTTTTCGTGGGTTCCTTTTTGCCAGGCTTCTTTCATCTCACTGCTTTTTAAATCGCTTTCAACAAACCTGTAGCTTGCCCCCGCGCAGATAAGATCTGTTCTGTATTGAAATGAAAAGAAGTAGATTGTTGCAGAGGAGGGTACTGTCACAGCCATAACCGGATCAACTTTTGCTACTCCATTTATCGCCGAGATGTTTTTAATCGCGCCCGCATTAAGCTGCTTGCCACTCCCTGTGGAGAAGAGAAATATACTCCTGCTCTCCCCCGGCTTAACCTTTATTTCATCAGGCGGTATTGCCGAGGCAAAATTTTTGTTTATGTAGCTGTTGAAATTTTCTGAAATTATGGTGAATGATAAGAGAGCAACTGCCGAAAGGAGTATCACCGAAAAGACTATGAATGATATGAATTTCCCTCCGCCAAGCTCTTTGATGATCAGGTATATTTTATTTATCATGGTATGTATTTATCGTTAACATTTTTTTTTCGGGTTCCCGTTTTTTTCTTTGAAGTATCATTATTCCATGTCAGTTTTGTGAGAGTACCGTTTTCCATTTTGTAGGAATTATCTGCTATCCTGAGCATGTACTCGCTGTGTGTTACAATGATTATAGATTTCCCTTCGCTTTTAAGCATTTCAATGAGTTTAAATATATCCATTGATGTCTCTGCGTCGAGGTTCGCTGTAGGTTCGTCTGCGAGTATAAGTGACGGCCTGTTTACCATGGCACGGGCGATGGCGACTCGTTGCTTTTGTCCCCCTGAGAGGAGGCCTGTTTTTGTATCTTTGAACTCTATAATCCCTGCTATATTTAGAATTTCAAGGGCATAGTCCTTAACCTTGCGCCCTGCTTTTCCCCTGATCCTCGCGGGCATCATAACATTAGACATAACAGTCTCTTCATCAATAAGCCTGAATGTCTGGAAAATCTGTCCTATCTCCCTGTTTCTCACGCGCGACATGAGAAAGTCTGAATGTACGTGAAGCCGTTTTCCATTAAAAAGTATCAGTCCGCTATCGGGCCTGGTGATACCCGTAAGTATATTTAGCAGTGATGTCTTTCCGCAGCCGGATCTGCCGGTAATTGCTATAATTTCACCACGGTTTATCTCAATGGATAGGTCGTTGATTATATTTATTCTGCTCCCTGCTATTTTAAAGCTTTTGCTTATGTTTTTTACATCCAGCAGCATTTCTATATATCCGTAAGGAGTTTACCGCCTGCAGCCCAGTGGTCTCTCTCGATCTCTTCAAAGACAACATATGTCGATTCAGGTTTTTTCCCGGCTATATCTTTGAGAGCCGAAGTAATTCTTTCTGCAAGAGCTGATCTCTGCTCTTTTGTCAGAGTGCCTGCGACTTTTACATTAACATAAGGCATTTTATCCCCCGTTATTCCCTTGCCAGCGGCAAGGAGATCATAATATTTACTTTGGTAAGAGGATCTTTTTTTATATCAGAATAATCAAGAATATTTTCTGCGAAAATTTCTCCTCCGTGCCGTGAAACTATTTTTTCAACAAAGGTTAGACCAATCCCAAAGTCAAGTGTATTGTATCTTTCATAAACCAGCTTGGATATTCTGTAAAACGGCTCAAATATTACTTTCTCATAATCAGGCGGGATCCCGACTATTCCTTCACTTGTTTTCAGAGGTTCATTGATTACAGAGATCCTTATATTTGTGTTCTGGGAATAAACCATCACCAGGACATTAGTTCCGGTTTTAGAAAATTTAAGGGCGTTGATTATTAGTTCAGATATTGCTTCTGAGAAATACTGTGTATTTATTCTGATCTTCATATTCCTCATTCCGTAGGGAATTTCATTTATAATAATCCTGTTTTTGTTGAGCGGGGCGAACTTCATATTTTTACTTATCACGCCTTTCAGCATGATATAAAGTTCTCTCACTGTTTTAATTTCAAACTCAAATGTGTTGGAAATGATCCAGTCTATCCCCGCGAATATCTTGAATGCATCCTGCGCGATCTTTACATTTTTCATTGCCTCAGTGAAGAGGTCGCTGTCGATTATACGTTTTCCATCCTCCTCTTTAGATGACTTTGCCATCATCTCCATAAACGTAATCAATGTACCAAATCCCGCGCCCTGCGTAAAGCTGTTGTTAATATTACTGAAGATCGATTTGTCTGTCCTTGAGATGTTTCTGTTAAGCATCTTCTCCTTCCATGACTGCCAGTCCATCTCTTTGTCAATCGCATCAGACGCTGAATCTTTCAGGGAGGTTTTCATCCTGTCTAGTTCAAGTTCATCTCTCTTCCTCGCGGTTATGTCTTCACCATTTATAACTATATATGTGGTTTTACCCTCACTGTTTTTTATTTTGGATATAGAGACATCAAGAAAGTAAAGTTCACCATTCTTATTTGTATTATAAGTCTCTCCTGCCCATTTTCTATCATGTCTGAACTGTTTAAGCAATGACTCTTCAGGTACTATCGGATTCGGTATATTCAAGATATTTAAACCTGTAAGTTCGCCCTTTGAATATCCCGAGAGC
>CAZVFJ010000322.1:0-926 GCA_964625825.1 uncultured Leptospirales bacterium
TATAGAAAAATATTTACACAAATACGCGCATATGGCTTATTATAGTAATATTTTCCTCCCGCTATCTTTGATTAGCCTGAAATATTCCAAAACCTGCAATACTTTTAAATAATATTCTAATTATCATAAAAAATAAATTGACATGTCTTTTTTTCTGTGATATTTATATTTTATATTAAAAAAGTATAAATATGAGGAGGGAGATATTTCTTCTTCAAAACTTCAAAGTCTGATTTTATTAACTTTAATTATTTTCTTCGCGTCTTGTTCGCTGTCAGAGTCTGATATAATTAATGTTACCGTTAATAACGCATCAAACGACGATCTGGTAGTGTCTTTTGTTCCCTCTTCCAAAATTGAAGGCATTGGCGCTATCGGCGATTTGAATGAAAAATCGGTCGCATCAAGTAAAATTCTTTCTAAAGAATCAAAAATATTATACATCTCAAAAGACAAATATTACGTATATTACAACTACGCCGATATTTGGGGAGCGTTGACAGAAGAAGGCGCGCCAAAAGTATTTGACGATCTTTCAGAAGGAGTTATAACGATTAATAAACAAGGATGGGAATATGAAAGTAATTAAATTATTTATAGTCTTATCCTTATTTGTTATATATTTCTCGTGTTCCATAGTTGCGGAGATGTATGGACTAAAGGCGAGCGGATATGTTCCTGATACAACATCGCTTGATGCAAAGTATTTGCCTTCCAATGAAGAGATAGAATTAGAGGTAAATAAGAAGGCTATGATTAATTCTGAATCCTTTAATAAAGAGTGGGTTATAGACAGGATTAACTATTGGATTAATTACTATGATTTTAATGAAATAAGTTATCACTCGCTACCGGAGTTGTATAAAAACCTCATTTTTGATAAAGTATATTTGATAACTCATTTTCAAATTTATCAAATAAAACAT
>CAZVFJ010000322.1:936-3493 GCA_964625825.1 uncultured Leptospirales bacterium
TTAGAGAAATTTCCTGAATCAGAATACTTTACAGAGAAAAGCGATATTTCCTTACTGTCAACCTTAAGAAAAGGCGACATAATTTTAACAAGAAGTAATTATTATATGAATATTCTTCTAGGTTCGAGATATTCGTTTCATCACCCTACTATTGTAGTTTTAAGATTCTATAACCTTGAAGAGGAAAAAATAGAGGGCGTTATTAATTATGCGGCGCTACAACTTGGCAAACCGTATAACAACGATTTTATAATTAAGTCAAAATCAGATAGTTATTACTGTTCTCAGCTGGTTTATAAATCTTATCTAAGTATAGGTCTTGACATTGACTCAAATAATAACAATTGGGACGACCATGGGATAGTTCATCCTAACGATATATATAAATCCCCTTATTTGCGGGTGGTAAAGTATGGGAACTAATCTTCGTATGAAGATTATAATATATTTATAAAGTTGCAGGAGGTTTTATGAAAAGAATAGTAAAGTTAGTCTTAAGTTTTCTTTTCATCTTGACGGTTGTAGGTTGTTCGCAAAACAGTCTTACCGGGAAAGAAGAGGTTTTGGAAGGGGGGAGCTTTGTATCGCTTGATAGTAATGTCGATATCAATACTGCAAGAGATATAGCTCTGGCAAGGATTGATTTGATTCAATCAACTGATGAAGGCCAATGGGAAAATGCCGAAATAAGCGATAGCTTTTTGTGGTATAATCCTATGGTAACCAATGGTCCGGCTTATCTAGAATTCAAAATTACCGGAAATGGGGAAGATCAAGGGTATATCATGGTAAGTCTAACGAATCTCGATTTTCAGATACCTGAATATCATACCGAAGGAAAAGCTATGTATGAGTATCTTCAAAGTAGAGCGGGAACTTCTGATATAAAGGGAATAAGGTTTAGTTCTTTTGCTTATGCCGGCGAGTATACTACAAGAAGCGGCGTTAATAGAGTTTATCTGGGAACTTTGGAACGTCTTAACGAAGATGCTGAAACCAGATCCGGCGACTATAACGATAGTTACGACTCGTTTATGAGTAACTATATATCAGAGAGAAAAACTCTAGGCGGTATCGGCGGAACTAAAGAAGAGTTAGAAAATCATTTTAAAGCGATTGAAGAAAGTAAGAAAAGATCAGAATATCACATATCGAGAGGTAATCCTACTCCTCCTTATAGCGCAACAATAACGGGAACTATAGCAGACTGGGGTACAAAACTGCCTACCTATGATCAATTTGTAGTAGGAAGCGGAATGTCCGGCTGTTCTCCGACTGCGGCGACCATAGTTCTTGCATATTGGCATTTAAAGCATGGGAAAACAGGATTCTTCTCAAGAACTCCATCAATAAATGAGGCGGGTATGACAAGTAATGAAAGAGACGTAATTCTTGGTCTTGGCAATCAGTCGTATATGAAAACTCAGTATAGAGACGGCTTCGGATTTACCGGAGCTTACGAAACTTGGGACGGCCTTTGGAGATATGTTACGGATCATGGATATAACCATTGGATAGTCAGGTGGTATTATGTCGATCCAAACAGCGATGAGGGATCGCCGCAATTCCCTGTATCAATTACAAATGATTGGAATAACATCTATACCGAATTGGCGAACAACAGACCGGCAATACTTCATTATCAAGAAACCGACGGCGGGCATACTGCCGCAATATATAGCGCAAAGTTATACAGAGATCAGTGGACGGGCGTCGTTGCAAGCGTAGAAAGTAGCGTCGTTACAGGATGGGGAGATGTTGATACAACTTCATCAAGGAATCGACCGCCCAGAAAGACGGTAAATACTACCAGTTTTGTTTTGAACGAAGTTGTAACTGTCAAGATTTATTAGAGGATGGTTCATATTATGAGAAGATTTAATTTGTATTTGTTATTAATAACTTATATTATTATGATAACATCGTGCGATAGCAAAACAGAAAGCGGCGTACCAAATATCCATCCTTCAAATGTTGTATTTTCGCCTGAGAAGGTAAGAAGAGGCGATATTATTACAATTAATTACGACTTTTACGGTGGAATTAGGGATTTATCCGTTGATTCTGAAGGAGCTCTTTGCTATAATGGAGACGATTCGGTTTTTCGCGAGGAGTTTGAAGGATTTACGGACGAGCAAAGAAGGTCGTTTGTCGACTTTGGTATCAAGCTTCTTGAAGGAGCAGTAAAAGTATATATTAAACAACTGGACGGTAACTATTCAATGGGGTATTATCACGATTACTTTGAAAGCAGAAAAATATATCCCGTTAAATATGTAAAGTTTGTAAATGGAGAAATTCAGTGTATAGTCCCGGACGACGCGGTTTCAGGACCAATAAAAATTGACTTTGGCGGGGGCGGATCTGACCTCGGCTTTAGCGAGGACAACCTGATTATTCTCGACGCTTCGGGCGATGAGATTTGGTAATAAGTTAGTTAACAAGCCGCGCATTTTTGGGCGGCTTGTTTTTGTTTATGTAACGCTTAAGTCGCGGGTAGTTATTTTAAAAATTATAATAGACTTATGCTTTTGAATATAAAAATAACTATGTTAAT
>CAZVFJ010000323.1:0-3488 GCA_964625825.1 uncultured Leptospirales bacterium
CTCTGAACAGTTTTTTTCGACAATAAGATAATCGAGGAAAAGATCAACAGCTCCAAGCATCAGTTATCCTGTTCCTCTTCCTGTACAACCGGAGAATCATCAAGCAGTTCGACCTTGAAGCCGCAATCCGGATTCAGGCAACTGAGCTCCTCCCCCCTTCCTTTAATCTTTTTAACAAAAAGGAGTTTACCGCAGTTAGGGCAATTTCTTTCAGAAGGAACTTCTCTTGTAAGAAAATCACATGCCGGATAGTTACTGCATCCATAAAATGCCCCCTTCCCTCCTGATGAGGCGCGCTTAACAACATCACCATCGCACTTCGGACACTTTCCGAGAGGAAGCGATTTAGCGCTACGGCATTCGGGAAAACCAGGACAGGCGAGAAAAAATCCATATCTACCTAGTTTTTTCAGCATCTTCCTTCCGCATTTTTCGCATACGTAATCAGTCTCCTCGTCAAGGACACCTTTCATTTCTTCAATGTTTTCTTCAGCCCTGTCAACGAGATCCTTGAACGGAGAGTAGAACTCCTCCAGCATCTTTACCCAGTCGATCTCCGAGCCCTCAACCTTATCCAGCTTTCCTTCCATTTCAGCTGTAAAATCTACCGAAACAAGAGATGAAAAATTGCTGGCCATAATATTATTCACAATCTTACCGAGAATTGTGGGAATGAGCTGTTTACCTGATCTTGTAATGTAGTATCTTTTCTGAAGAGTGTCTATTGTTGGGGCGTAAGTTGACGGACGCCCTATACCCGACTCTTCAAGAAACTTCACAAGCGAAGCGTCGTTATATCTCGGGGGGGGAGTCGTAAAATGCTGTTCAGGGATTATTAGTGTAACATCAACCATGTCCCCCTCTTTCATGACAGGGAGGGAGCTCTTTTCTGACCGGCTCTGTTTTTCAATCTCGGTAAATCCCGGGAACAGAATCCTGTTTCCGTTTGCCCTGAATGTATAATCTCCGCAATCAAGATTTACCATAATTGTTTCACTCACCTCGGCTGTCATCTGACTTGCGACGAACCTTCTCCAGATGAGATCATACAGCCTGTACTGGTCCCTGGAAAGGTCTCCTTTTATTAAGTCAGGTGTCCTGCTCACTTCTGATGGCCTTATCGCTTCGTGGGCGTCCTGCGCGTTCTTCTTTACCTTGTAAATATTTGGAGTCGGGGGGAGATATTCCGATTTATAATTTTCAGAAATATAGCTTCTGGCCATGTTAATTGCGTTTTCAGATATTCTTGTTGAATCGGTTCGCATATATGTGATGAGTCCAACGGGGCCTGCTCCTGTGATGTCAATCCCCTCATAAAGCTGTTGCGCGACCATCATTGTTTTTTTTGACGTAAAGCCGAGCCTGTTAGCAGCATCCTGTTGAAGCTTACTTGTGATATATGGTGCCGGGGGTTTTCTCTTTCTTTCCTGTTTCTTAATTTCTGATATTTTAAGCTTCTTTCCGGTTATTACACTGAGAATTTCATCAACTTCACTCTTTTGTGAAAGTTTAATTTTTTCATTTTTATAATAGCTCAGTGCAGCTGTAAATTTCTTACCTCCATGAACGCACTCGGCATCAACGCTCCAGTACTCCTGCGGGATGAATTTTTCTATCTCCTCCTCGCGATCACAGATAACTTTGAGAGCTGCGGACTGGACCCGGCCGGCAGAGAGGCCACGTTTGACTTTTTTCCATAATATGGGGCTGAGATAATATCCCACAATCCTGTCAAGAATCCTCCTGGCCTGCTGCGCATTCACAAGGTCTATGTTTATCTCTCTGGGATGCGCAACAGCCTCTTTCACTGCTGCCTCAGTAATTTCGTTAAATTCAATCCTTTTGATATTACTGTTTTTTACAGAAAGCGCATTGGAAAGATGCCATGAAATAGCCTCCCCCTCACGGTCAGGGTCAGTCGCAAGTAGTACTTTTGATACAGATGAGGCCTGTTTTTTCAGCTCATTGAGTATCTTTGCCTTCCCTCTTATGGTGATATATTCCGGTTTGAAACCGTGGTCTACGTCAATCGCGAGCCTTGATTTGGGGAGATCTATTATATGACCCACAGATGAGGATATTATATAACTTTTACCCAGGTATTTATTTATAGTTTTCGCTTTAGAGGGAGATTCCACTATAACAAGTGTATCAGGTTTACTGTTCTTTACCATTCCAGCCTTTCCGGTATTTTATTATTTAAAGATAAAGTCTAAATTATTCAAGCATTCATTCATTAATTATTTTATAAGCATAATATAATAATCAAACACAGTTCAACCGCAGGGAGATAGCCAATTATTCTTTTATCATCAATCCCATGTTTAGGAATAAGTAATGAAATGAAATCTATTTGTCAAATAATTCTTTATGACATAAAATACTGAATAATCTCACTAAAAATAGCAAGCATCATATTTTATATGACATTTTATACCCTATACTCTTTTGACTATGACTATATTATTACCTCTCCTTGAGATTATCCCTTCAATTTCGAGCAAAGTTATAGCACGACTCACCTGATCAGGTGTATATGAAAATTTTCTTGTAATAATATCAATATCTGTCATGCCATTTTTTAAAGATTCCAGAATATCCTTCTCAACACCTTTATATGCAGATAAATCCGGCACCGAATCCTTTCCCTGTTGCTCAATATTCTTTGCACATGATTCTCCAGGTTTACTATTAGCAACAACTTTATCAATAACACTCAGGCCTTTACTGTACCCGGGTTCAATTTCTGACAGGATATCATCAACAGCCGATACGAGTACAGCCCCGTCCCTTATGAGAGAATGACACCCCTCATATGAGTTGTCAAAGGCATGACCAGGGCAGACAAAAAGATCCCTGTTCTGTTCTATTGCATACCGCGCTGTTATCATGGCTCCACTATTCAACGGAGCCTGTATTACGACAAGGGCGGAGGAGAGCCCGCTGATTATTCTATTCCGTTGAGCAAAAGTCCATTTCTGCCCCGAAGAGATTCCAGGTGGATACTCCGATATAAGGGTAGATTTATCGGATTCATTTATCATTTTATACAGGTCCCTGTTTCTATATGGGTAGATTGTGTCTATTCCACCAGGAAGGACTCCAACCGTTGCTCCACCAATATTCAATGCTCCCAGATGTGCAAATCTATCCACTCCATATGCCATTCCACTTACAATGGTATATCCCCTTCCTGCCAGCGCAGAGGATATTTTCACAGTTATCTCCTCACTAAGACGGTCTGAATTCCTTGTACCTACAATAGAGATCATTTTTTCATGGAGAATGTTCCCCCTCACGTAAAGAATAAGAGGCGGCCGATGTATCTCTTTCAACAGCACAGGGTACTCTTTATCATTTAAACTTATTATCCGTATACCCTTATTTTTGCAGCTTTCAGCAATAAGTGCTGAAGCCTTTATCGGATCAGAGCCGTATATAACACCAATATGTTCCTGAACTTTACACTTCCTGCCTTCCAGGGCTTT
>CAZVFJ010000324.1:0-3440 GCA_964625825.1 uncultured Leptospirales bacterium
AGAGTCCTGTACTTCATCTCACTCTTTTTAAGTATTCTATCGAGATTAAACCTGTGGAGCGCTATTTCAATGGCAGTATAGAGGTCCCGTTCATCAATTGGCTTTACGATATACCCGTAAGGACCGGTGAGATTGGCTCTCCCCAGAGATTTCTCGTCAGAATGAGCAGTAAGGTATATAATGGGTACATCAAGAGTTTCATGTATAGTCTCAGCCGCGGAAATACCGTCAATTTTTCCTGAAAGCATAATATCCATGAGGACGAGATCAGGCTTGCTGCTTTTTACGAATTCAATACTCTCTTCACCGGTGTGAAGCACTCCGGCAACTTCATATCCGAGCTTAATCAGTATCTGCTCCAGATCAAGGGCTATAATGGGTTGATCTTCAACAATCAACACTTTTCTGCTGGAATAATTTGTTTCCATTAATTCCTATAATCCCACTTTGGAGTCTGAAGACATCATAAAAACCTTTAATAATAAATCTGAATATAAGAAATCAATTTATATTTTATTTTGGCCCAGCATCCTCCATATGTCAAGGCGGAACTTTAATTAATTGAGGTGATGAAATATTTTTTTAATTATCCTCACATGAAATCTCTTTTTTCATTTCAAGGTATAGCCTGGAAGCTCCACTTTTCGGTTGTCTAATCATCGACAGAAAAAAACGGATATCCATAACCGGAACTGCTATCGGTAAAAAAATAGATTCAAGAAAAAAAATTCTGTAAAAAGTACTGAGCAGAGTATCATTGAGTTTTACGATTCTAAGATCAATAAACTTCATAAACCTTGACGATTCATAAAATATTGCTCCACAAGTATTTAGCGCCGTCTTCTCCCCTAAAAAGGAAAGCCAGAGCGCTTTACCGCCTCCATTTTTCCCCAGATCTACCGGGAGCTGTTTATTGATTGCCCATAAAAGCGCGATGGCAAATTCCCGTGTTTTTTCGTCAACGCCCTTATCCGCCTGAATCGCCGCAAGATGAAACTTATGATAGTCAAGAGATACCGAAAAAATTTTACGCCACCACCCTCTTCTGTACCTCCCGTATACAAAGAGGAGAAAGAAAAATAAAGCCCAGCATAGAAACCTGAATAACCCGGGATTTCCGACGCGGAAACTATTTAAATAATCATTAATAAACATTTATTTCACTGAATTCCTCATCCTGGAAAGGACCTTCTGCAGCCTGGATATTGAATTTTTCACAGCAGGTTCATCCCTGTAAAGATTAATCTTAAAAAAAACATTTGTCAGAGCAGGCTCAAGCCTCTGCAGGTTTTCAGACTCATATTTTAATTCCGGAGGTGGTTCAGAATAAAAATTTTTCAACTCCGGATATTTACTGTTTAATCTCTCCATTTCAGGGAGAATCTTTTCTAAATCTGACGCAAACCGTTCTACATTTTCCGAAATAATAACAGGTTCGTCAGAGGACTCGACCCTGTAGATAAAGTCTTCATAAAGTTTTATAAGTGCGGAGAGAATTTTTTTAACATCACTATATCTGACCGAGGCATTGCTGGAATCTGAATAGAATACACCATCACCTTCTTTAACAGAAAATATTTTTTTATCTCCCTTTTCGGCAACGGAACACCGTATATATAAGCCGCAGATATCTATAACTGAAACTTTTACCGATTCTTCCCCCTTGCCGATATTCAGGAGGCTCCCCTTGACAACGAATAGAGATGGAGTTTCAACAGAACTTATAACCATGACCTCTCCGCTGGACTCACTTTTGAATAAAACTTTTCCAATCTCTCTCTCACCCTCGTTACTGAAAAGCTGTCTGGAACTGGAGGTTGATATTATTATAAAGAGAACGCCAAGAGTATAATTTAATATTTTATGCATATTCAGTTTCATAGATAATTCCTGAATTAAAGAACAGTAATAATTCCTAAATATATTTTTTAGTGTAAAATTAAAAATTAAATTATTTCTCCGCCGCCTACGGCGGCGGAGATGATAGAACATTTTTTACTTAAAAAATTTATTGATTAAAGAATATTAAAAAATGATTTAAAAAGTCAAGATTGTTTAAATTGACAGAAAATTCAATAAAATTCAACATGAAGATTACTTTACTTTCCTGTATTTTAATACGAATATCAATACCAGTGAAAATAATAGTAAATTAACAATCCCAAAAATTCTGAAAACAGGGTCAGAGGACAGGACGGCAGAGGGAGTCATTACTACAATAGAACTCCATACACCAAGGACCCATGCGAGAGAAATATCCGAGGAGGATTTTCTTTTCCATATTTTATAGACGAGAGGAATATTAAACAGGGGCATTGCTATCCCTGCGGCCATTCCTGCATATTTCGATAATTCAACAAAATCCATAACACCTCACCTGAAAACCCATTAAATATCACCGTTACAATCATACCGGTATCTGACAGGGAAGCAAGAATTAAAAATTTTTCATCGAAATATTGATATTCAGTTATAAAGGGTAATTACAGAAGTCAGGGCTATTTGAAAAAGCATGATGTTAAATAACGGCAGGCCGCGGCCTGCCGTTATGTAGGAGAAATTAAACTCCGCTGGAAGACCGGGTTCTCCCCATACCCGCTGTTTTCATATATTCAAGCTTATTAAGGGCATCCACAAATGAAAATATACCTGCAACAGAAATATCAATACTCATTCCGTTGCCGAATACCTTAATTTTAGTGCCGTTATATTCCTCTTCAACAGTAGCAGAGACCTCGCAAAGCGCGTCTGAACCTCCCGTAATTGCAACAAGATTGAACGCCTTGACATAAGCTTTTGTCCCTGTAATCTTCTTAACAGCTTTTATTCCCGCATCAACACCGCCATTGCCGTGAGCAACTTCAAAAACCTCTTTGCTCCCATGTACATTATCCTTCAGAGTGACCATAGCCATAGGGGGAGAAAACATTCCTGTTGATATCTGCACATTCTCTACTGAATATCTCCAGTTCTGTTCTTTCTTGTGGAGTACCTCTCCTACGAGGGCGATAAGGTCTTCATCATAAATTTCCTTTTTCTTATCAGCCAGACATTTAAAACGAACAAAGAACGCGTCGAGTTCCTCAGTTTTAAGTTCATACCCAAGCTCCTCCAGCCTTGACAGAACAGCATGCCTTCCCGAATGTTTTCCAAGAACAAGTTTAGATCTTGTTATCCCGACATCCTCCGGCTTCATAATCTCATAAGTCATAGCATGTTTCAGAACTCCATCCTGGTGAATTCCCGATTCATGGGCAAAGGCATTATCTCCCACAATTGCCTTGTTAGGCTGCACCAGTACTCCGGTTATATTAACAAGCATTCTACTAGCCTGCATTATCTGCCTGGTGTTAATGTCAGTATAGCAGTTAAAAATATCACTCCTTGTTTTTATAGCCATTACAAGTTCTTCCATGGCTGTATTACCCGCTCTTTCGCCG
>CAZVFJ010000325.1:0-3425 GCA_964625825.1 uncultured Leptospirales bacterium
TTACTGATTTATGTGAGAATTGTTAACAAAATAAAATCGAAAAATGGATAAAGATAACCTTTCAGACGAACAGGCTGTCAGAAAGGTTCAGAAGGGTAAAAGCGAGTTTTTCAAAATCATTGTAGAAAGGTACAGCAGCAGGATCTTTAGTATAGGGATGCGTTTTTTCTACAATAGCGAGGATTCAGCTGATTTTGCCCAGGAGGTCTTTCTGAAGGCTTTTGATAAAATTGAATCCTACAGAGAGATCGCTCCGTTCAGGTTCTGGCTGGTAAAGCTTGCTTATAACCTGGCAATTAACATGAAGAAAGGTATTTCTTCTGAACAGGTGATGGGAGAATCAGTTGATTTTATATACAGCGGGGAGTCACCTGATGAATCTCTTTTAAAAAATGAGCTTAAGGCCCAATTGATGAATGAGATCAACAGGCTCCCCGAAAGGTACAGAATCTGTCTTGATTTATACTTTTTCTTTGGATTGAAGTACACCGAGATTAGTGAAATTACCGGGTATCCGGTAAATACCATTAAATCGGATGTCTTCAGGGCAAAAAATATACTGAGGGATAAGCTGAAAGGCACCCTCGCGGAGGAATGCTATGAAATGTGATGATGTTATTGAAAAATTCATGGAAATTGATAATTACAGGGATATTCCATTTCTTGTGAGGCTTCATATTATTTTTTGTAAAAAGTGCCGCAATGAGGTAGCGGTCCTCACTGCCGCGCTTGATATATTTGCAGCAGACTCTCCTTTCAACGCGCCTAAGGGTCTTAGTTTCTCCATAATAAATAAAATAGCAAGGGAGAGTTTATCGCATGGAGTGAAGATTTCGGGTATAAAATGGGTTGTTACAGGAACTGTTATTTTTTCAAGTATACTTTTACTTAATTTTAGCGAATCATTCATCTGGATTGAGGAGCAATTTGGTACACAATATACTCTTCCCCTGAGTATTGTACTGGGACTTGTTCTGACCGCATATCTTTCTATCGTGATTGGATTCAATTATAAATCTATGAAAAAGTATATTGATCATTTTTATAAATAGTTTTATTAATATTTTTTCAATTCTTCGAGTGAGAAATTCCAAATTTATGGGATTTTATATCTGCATGGATTTTTTTCAATCATTGAAAACTGGCTTTTACAGGGAAAATTATAATTGACCATTAACAAAAACCTGTATATATATGACATAATATAATTCTGTGTTTTTACAGCAAGATTTACATTTTATTTAATACTAATTACCTGATTTACGGAGCATCTATGAGCAACTACGACGCTTATTCAAAGATTTTAACAAAATCGGTTAACCATATATTTAAGAAGTTTCTTAACGATAGTTATATTTCTGAAGTCTTTGAGACTCAGGCTTCGGATAAAGATCCCCAGATAGCAATTGAGATTATGGGTACTCTTAAAGGAGAACTTGTAATAAATATACCGCAGAAAACTTTAACCCAGATTTCCAGGCATTTTATTGGCGACCCGAAGGCTAAAATTACAAAGAGTATAAGTGCTGATGTGGCCGGTGAACTTGCCAACCTGATAACGGGAACTTTTGCCAATCTGATGCAGTATGCAGAACATGAACTTGTACTCTCACCCCCTGAATTTAATGAAGACCCGATATCAATAAAAGCCCTTTATGATAATGTAAATATGTCGTTCAGATCATCATTCGGAGGGTTTGACATAGATTTCTACTACAGGGATAATTGACCTTTACCCGGTCTGGAGTCAAACAACCACCCAGAACTCTCCCGTATATTTAACAGTAATTTCTCCAGGGCCATTACTGTCAGAATAGCTGAAATTCACGGATGGTTTGTATTCTTTCATAAATTCATTAGCTTCACTGTCTGAAATAAGTTCAAAGGCCCAGCATAAAGACATCTCGGCAACAAATTCATTTATCTTTCCTGTCCATCCGAACTGCCATTCAGAAGCGAGTGGTTTTATCCCTGAATCTGTTGGTAGAACGGTTATTATGATGAATTCATTTCTGCTGAAGAGATTGCATCCGCCTGATGATGAATAAAGTTTTAGCCTTCTGTAGCTCATCTCCCATGAACTTATTGTGTCACCATCCCTGCTCATGCCGAAGGGGGAGTGTTTAAACGGGTTATCTTTAAGCTCCCTGTCCATGGCAGCGGCAAAATCATCGAGACGTTTTAGTTTGAATTCTGATGGTTTCATGAAATTTATTATATATATATTATGTGTTAATCAAGAATAAAACTATGAATAACTGTATATAATTAACTTCAGATGATTTTGTTATCAATAGGGAGTTCTGGATTTCTGAGACATCATGAATTTAAAAGAAGATTTAGAAAAAGAATTTGAAAAAATATACAATGAAAAAAATATAATTATATTACTAAAGTAATGTAATTATATTTTCAGGAGATAACTTTATGAGACTGACATATTTAATATCTATGATGATACTATTTCTTTCAGCAATAAATCTTTATGCGCAATGTATTGAAGGGAATTGTGTTAACGGCGAAGGGAAATTCAAATTCAGCAATAATGCTACTTATGAAGGAGAATTTAAAAACAGTAAAATAACAGGCCGGGGGATTTACATAGACCAGAAGGGTGACAGATATGAGGGTGACTTCGATAATGGTAAACTGAATGGTAAAGGGAAGGTGACATATAAAAACGGTGAAGTAGCAGAGGGAAATTATAGGGATAATCTTCTTGATGGACAGGGTGTAATTGTTTCCAGAATTGGGGATAAGTACATGGGTGAATTTAAAAAAGGAAAAAAGAACGGTAAAGGTGAATTTGTTTTTGCTTCTGGTGAAAAGTATTCAGGTATGTTCAGCAATGATGCTTTTAATGGAGAGGGCTTATTAAATTATAGCAACGGGAGTATATTCAAAGGGATATTTGTTAACGGAAAACCGAATGGCAATGGAGTTTTCACTGATGTAAATGGAGATATTTTTATCGGCAAATTTTTAAATGGCAGGCTTAATGGTATAGGAAAGGCTCAGTTTAAAAAAGGTGCAGTCTATGAAGGTAACTTTGTTAACAGTGCCATGAGTGGACAGGGAGCATATACAGATGAAAAGGGTAACCGCTATGTCGGTGAATTTAAAAATGGTAAACTGAACGGTAAAGGCAAGGTGCTTTTTATTGATGGTGAGATTTTTGAAGGGAATTTTGCCGATGATATACTTAATGGGAATGGAAAACATATTTTAAAGAGTGGCGCGGTCTATGAAGGTTCTTTTAAAAAAGGCAAATATGATGGTCAGGGCACATATATTCAGACAAACGGCATAAAGTATATCGGCGGTTTTAAAAATGGAATATTCCATGGCAATGGTACTATTTACAGACCGGATGGTACTGTTGACAGAAAAGGTAAATTTGTTAACGGGAAATATCAGGGTAAATG
>CAZVFJ010000326.1:0-2584 GCA_964625825.1 uncultured Leptospirales bacterium
ACCGATAAGTCTGTCAAATATTTTTTTCAAGGAACTTTAAAAAAATGAATAATCCTATAAGCATCTTCAATTGTTGTATCATAAATAAAAATTTGATTAATAATATTTTTCAAAAAAATTTACAATATTATTTACCCGAACAACCATAACGAATGGTGTTCTACCCGATTTTTCTATTGAAGATTTCTGCTCAGAAGCGAATTTCTTCTTTATATAATAATATAATACTCTATCTCAGCGATATTTTAAATAATAATATTTGCTGTCTTAAAAAATTAAGATGATAGAGAATTTTTTAATTTAAGTAAATTAAGGACTAAATACTCCTTTTAAACATAAAAAATGATGGTTTTGAAAAACTTTGGAAAATAATAAAAGATAATTGTTCATAACAGCTTGACATTATCCTGTCTCATTTATACTTTACTTCTGTACTGCTATGTCTCTACTCGGTGGGAGGAGGGGAATTTCCAGCCGCATTTAACAATTATTTCCAGTTTGGCACAAAATCAGCATTAAACTTTAAAATTAATTGTTGACATAGAAACGGCTATTTCTATGATTTTATCCTGATTTTTCCCTGAAATTGTAAGATAATGCCCACGTAGCTCAGTCGGTAGAGCATTTGCATGGTAAGCAAAAGGTCACCAGTTCGATTCTGGTCATGGGCTCATTATGCTGTAAAAAGAAATCTTTTCTCCGTCATGCGTTAAAAATGCTTGACTGGATGGGGGCAAATAATAGTTTGCTCTTGGTTTACTATATATAAGTGTGGGGTTTTTATATGCGAGACGTGGTACTACTAATCTGTCAGGAATGCAAGAATAAGAATTATTCTTTTACAAAGAATAAAAAAGGTCAGTCAGGTAAGCTTGAAGTTAAAAAATACTGCAAGTTTGACAGAAGACATACAGTTCATAAAGAAACTAAAGCTTAGAGTTGCCCCCATTGGTTGCTAAAGTTAAAGATTGGATACAGTTTTTCAAGGACGCGAGGGAGGAGCTGAAAAAAGTAACCTGGCCCGATAGGGAAGAGGTTACCAGCTTTACTGTTGTGGTTGTTGTTGCTCTTATTGTCTTTTCCATATTTTTATGGCTGGTTGATACCGGTCTTATGGCAATGATAAGGGTGGTGATGAAGTAATTATGGCTAAAAGATGGTACATAATCCATACTTATTCCGGGCACGAGAATAAGGTAAAGACAACCCTTGAAAAAAAGGTGGAGAACCTTGGTCTCACTGAGGAAATTATTGATGTAAAGATTCCTACAGTTGAGGTGCAGGAGGTAAAGGATGGCCAGAAGAAAACCAAGTCCAGGAAGGTTTTCCCGGGGTATGTCCTTGTAAGAATGGAGCTTAATGACCATACATGGGGTGTTGTCAAAGGGGTTCCGGGTGTAACTAATTTTGTTGGGGCATATGGTTCAAATAAGCCTAAGCCTTTGACAGACAATGAGGTTGCATCTCTGTTTGACTCTCTCGGAGGAGAGCAGAAAACAGGTGAAAAAACATCCGTAACTGTTGATTTTGTAATTGGCGAACATGTGAAGGTAATAGATGGTCCTTTCAGTAATTTTACTGGAATAGTTGAAGAGGTTTATCCTGACAAAGGGCGTCTGAAAGTAAAGGTGGAGATATTTGGCAGAGGGACACCTGTGGATCTCGATTTTCTCCAGGTAGGAAAGATATAACTTTTTTAAATATATTTTTGTTTAATGGGGTCTAAGGGGACTTCCTTTGAGCGTAAGATGAAGTCCCACAAAAGCAATTTTGAATTATAGATATAGGATAGAGACATGGCACCTAAAAAGAAAAAAGTAATGAAGATGATCAAGCTGCAAATTACAGGCGGGCAGGCTAATCCGGCTCCTCCTGTAGGTCCCGCTCTTGGTCAGGCAGGCGTCAATATAATGGATTTCTGCAAAAATTTCAATGAAAGAACAAAAGAACAAATGGGAACAGTTATTCCTGTTGTTATAACTGTTTATGAGGACAGATCTTATACTTTTATAACAAAGACTCCTCCTGCATCTGTTCTTATAATGAAGAGTCTGAAACTTGCTAAGGGATCAAACGAACCGAATAAGACAAAGGTTGGCAAAATTACAAGAAAACAGCTCGAAGAGATTGCACAGATAAAAATGCCCGATTTGAACGCAAATGACATAAAAGCAGCGGCGAATATTATTGCCGGTTCTGCAAGATCCATGGGAGTTGATGTTGTTGACTGATTACAGCCGGCATTGTGATAAGAGGTATAAGGAATGAAAAGAGGAAAAAAAATAACTGAAGCAAGAGCTAAAGTGGATAAGACAGTTCTCCATAGCGTTGATGATGCTATTAAGCTGATGAAAGAGCTCAAATGGGCAGGTTTTGACGAATCTATAGATATTTCTGTAAAAATTGTACATAAAAGTATGCAAAATGTAAGAGGATCAGCAGTTCTTCCCGCAGGAACCGGCAAAACAAAAAAGGTTCTTGTTATCTGCAAAGGTGATAAGCAGAAAGAAGCTCTTGAGGCAGGCGCAGATTATGTTGGAGCTGAAGATGTAATCGAGAAGATCAAAGAAGGGTGGATTGATTT
>CAZVFJ010000326.1:2594-3390 GCA_964625825.1 uncultured Leptospirales bacterium
TTTTCAGGCTGTAGTCGCTACCCCGGACATGATGAAAGAGGTTGGTAAACTCGGTGCAACATTAGGACGAAAAGGTCTTATGCCTAAGCCGAAATCAGGTACTGTAACTGATAACGTAAAAGAGATAATAAAAGAGCTCAAAGGCGGACGTGTTGAATACCGTGCTGATAAAACAGGCGTTGTTCATATGCTAATCGGGAAAGTATCATTTGCGGATGATGCAATCTCTTCCAATGTTAAAGCTTTTTATAACCAGATTATGAAAGATAAACCTTCGGACGCAAAAGGTAACTATATCAAATCCGTTCACATCAGTTCAACAATGGGTCCTGGTATAAAAATCAATCACAAGGGGATCGAAAGGTAATGGTAAAGCAATATAAAGTAGATGAAGTTGCAAGTCTTAAGGCTAAACTGCAGGAAAGAGGAAATGTTATTCTCACTGACTATTCCGGCATTAAGGTAAATGATATTATTACGCTGAGACGCCAACTTGCTGAGAAAGGTGCGCAGTATAAAGTTGTAAAAAATAATCTGTTCAAAAGAGCTCTTGAAGAATTAGGTTATAAGAATATAGATGAATATCTGAAAGGGCCAATTGGCGTAGCTTTCGCAGGAGAGCAGGTTGGTGACGTAGCAAAGGTTCTCAAGGAATTTGCTGAAAAGAACGATAAATTTTCATATTTTGCCGGTATCCTGGAAAACACAGTATACGGTAAAGAGCAGATTAGAAAAATAGCCGATCTTCCATCTAAAGAGGTTCTCTTATCGCAGACTATGTCTATGATAAATGGAC
>CAZVFJ010000327.1:0-3388 GCA_964625825.1 uncultured Leptospirales bacterium
AACGAGATAATGCATGAAGCCTTTACGGCGAACAGAGGTTATCTGATACACTATCTCGAACAAAACGGAGTAAAACTTCTTAACTGCACTACAGCCACATCAATAACTAAGGACACAGTTGAAGCGGATAAAAATACATACCGGAAAGTCCCGGACCCATATATTACCTGGAAACCTATCCTTCCGGAGAATATACCAAATCCTTTTGCTCCAAAGATTAAAAACAGGTTCAAAAAAATATCCATTCCTGCAGATATTGTTGTAGTAGCAACGGGTTGGAGATCAGACAGAAGCCTCTACGATGAATGCGTCAGGAGGCAGATTTCACCGGAAATTTATCTTGCCGGTGATGTTTATTCACCGGGGAGAGTCTTTGAAGCGACAAAAGCGGGTTACGCCATAGGGAGAAGTATCTGATAAGTATTTCATTTCTCCCTTTAAATCCGGACTCCATCATTCAGCAATTTTATTTGTTCTTCTCCAGATATTCATCTTGGCGGCGCTTCTTATAAGCTCATCCCTGAAGTCCGGATGAGCAATCCCTATGAGGAGTTCAGCCCTTTGCCATGTTGGCTTGCCTTTAATATGAGCTATTCCGTACTCAGTAACTATTCGGTCAACAAGAGTTCTCGGGCTCGTCACGATGCTTCCCTCGGGCAGCATCGGCATAATCCTTGATTTAAGTTTCCCCTCTTTATCACGGTAAGAACTGGAGAGGCAGAGAAAGCTCTTACCCCCTTTTGACTTCCATGCCGCATTCAAAAAATCTATCTGCCCGCCTGTGCCGGATATCTGCCTGGCCCCGGAACTCTCTGAACACGCCTGTCCAAATAAGTCAACCATGAGAGTATTATTTATAGGAATAAGATTATCGTTGAGCCCTACAATTTCCGGATTATTTGTATATCTTCCGCAGTGGCTAGCCATAACAGGATTCTCTTCCATAAAATCATACAGCTCACTGCTCCCAAGAGCAAATGTAAATGCGATCTTGCATCTGTCTGTAGTTTTATATCTGCCCGTGACAAGTCCGAGTTCAAACATCTTTTTCATGGAATCAACAAACAGCTCCGTGTGGATCCCCAGATCCTTAAGATCAGAATCGCATATAAGATCTCCAAGAGTATTCGGCAACCCGCCAATACCGAGCTGGAGACAGGCCCTGTCGGGAATCTGCTCAAGCAGAATGGCTGCCATTTTCTTTTCCGCATCAGATGGAGCATCACCTCTGGGAAGTTCCAAAAGCGGGGTATTACTCCCTTCAATAATATGATCAACCATCGAAATATGTATAGCATCCTCCGAACCGCCGGGAACGCGCGGAATATTTTCATTCACTTCAAGAATCACTCTCTTCGCGGCAAGACACGATTCAAGGCTGTTGATATTGGTTGGCCCGAACGAAAAAAAACCGAACCTGTCCATCGGGCTGACCTGCTGAATATAAGTATCATACTGAAACAGGTCGCTTCCTATTATAGTCTGCAACTGGCTGAAAGAACATGGATTATAAAACATCATACCTTTGTCACCCATTCTTCTGTTCCCTGTATCAAAGAACCAGCTGTTACATGTAAAATGCTCACGGGTGGGATCGCAGCATGTAGTTGATGCATCTGATGATAGCCCCGCACACTGTGTTATCTGGACATCAAAAAGTTCATCCTTCCTCTTCGCCAGCTCCATATCAAAATCGACAGGTCTCCCGAGAAAAAAACCGTAAAGAAGTCTATCTCCGGATTTTATAAGATTTACCGCATCTTTAACCTTTATAAGTTTCTCTGAATAGATACTTTGCAGATCATTATTTGGATAAGATATAATCTTTCTGTTCATAGACTGACTCCGGAATTTAATAATCAAAAATTAGTTTCACATTTTTTTCATTGAGAAACCTTCAGGTCAAGTATAATTAAACAATAAAGCGGGATTTGACAATAGCACTATATAAGAAACCAGCAGTATAGCCCATTGAAACTCCGGGGGATAAACTTAATTTTTTCAGGTAAAGGTAGAAAAAAACTCAGAAAATCAAGAATGAAATGATAAGGGTTTTAAATTAAAACCTTTCAATAACAAACCGCATCTTTTTTACTGCAGCGTATCGGATAGGGAACAGAGCCTCAGTAGCGATACAACTCTTTCGGAGGCCTTTGTTATGGTAAAGCCGAGATTTCGCTGTTTCTGGTTTTTATGCAGCTTGATTAATATACCGATAAAAGATGAATCAAGATATACAGCTTCTGAAAGGTCGATCTGAACATCCTTCTGAATGTTATTATTGATATTTTCAACTACTTCACTGAATCTTTTAACACCGGGAGGATCCGATTCACCTGATAAAGTAATTATAGCCCTGTCATCCATTTCGGTAAGAATCACATTCATATCAAAACTCACTTTTTACTATATAAAATTTAGTACTTTTTGACTCTATTACTAACGTCAAAATTTTACAAGAAAATATTATAATTATTACTGGAATTTTTACATTAAATATAAAAATTTCAATATTATTTTTAAAAATCAGTAATTAATCTTTAATATGATTATTATACTGAATATCCCTGTAAAAAAATATTGCAAAATATAACCTCAATTTATTTAATCTTTTTTTACATTATAAAATTAATATATAACTTATAAGATAAAAAACGATAAATTAGTTGCTTTTGAAGTACATATATTACTATATATTAATTTAAAATATCTGCTAAATGTACAAATAAATGGATACATCTATAAAAAGAAAAAGAATAATGGATTCTCTTAAGAGACTCCTTGATAAATACTCATATTCATATATCTCTATGCAGAATGTTGCTGATGATGCCGGCATTTCAAAAGGCGGATTGAGATATTACTTCCCCACCAAAGAATCTCTCTTTATAGGGCTTCTTGAGGATTTTTTTACGGGGATCGAAGTTGATCACATGAAAATGGTTAACTCACAGGATGAAAAAGGGGACCGGGCGGTACTATCAACGCTTTTCAACATTGAAAGTTTTGTCCTTAATCAGAAAAATATTAAAATATTCATAAACCTGATACTATACGGACTTGAAAATCCCGAAATGATGAAACCTATAAGCATCTTCTTCAGAAAGCATCTTGATATTTATAAAAAAATTATTGAGCAGGCAAAGTCCGACCTGCCAAAGATCGACAGGAAGGAGTTTGATCTTCAGTTTCTAGCAAGAATTACCCAGATTATACTCCTGAGTACAGGACTGCTGGAAGCAATAGATCCCATAGGGATTGAACCATCCAAACTTGCAAGATATGTACTATCCCTGTTTTCTGATCAGCAGGTATAGATAGTAACACCAAAGCTTCTGAAAATAATATTGTCTGATATATCCGGTTATACGGGCTGAAATAAAAAAGG
>CAZVFJ010000328.1:0-3385 GCA_964625825.1 uncultured Leptospirales bacterium
ACGCCGAAAGACTTAAGTAAAAGGTTTACTCTATATATAAATAAAGTAAACCTTTTAGGAGTCATATTATGAACGTTAAACAAATTTTTGCAATATGTTTGATTTTTGCCCTGGTTCTGATGCCTACTGTAATGGCAGGGACCGGAGAAGACAACGTAAAGAAGATTGAAAGAGATGGAAACAAAACAACTGATGGTATTGAAAAATCAGATGACCGCGAGGAAGAAGAAGACGGCATAGGGGACGTATGGGGAATAAAACAAAGCGATGATAGTCTTGCAGATCTAGCTAATATAAACACCATAGGCGGGGTGTATATGGGGTTCACTCCATTCAGAAACATGTCTCTGATATCTATATCCATCTCTGCCGGTCTAGCTCTTACATTTGTTATATGCGGTATTTTCCTGCTTCTTATGCTTGCTGGAATCGGGGCGGGAAATCCAAACGTAAAGAAGGGATGGGAGTTAATAAGAGGGGCACAGGGGAAAATAGTAGGCGTTGGTCTTGTTTTTGCGTTGGCATTGTTTATGATTATCCTTGTGTTCTTCTCACTGACAATTTTTGGAAAGGTCATTACATACATGGCATAAGGGAGATATTATGAAGTTGAAAAGCCTGGCTATCTCCCTGCTTTTTATTTTTCTTTTTTCGGCTTGTATAGCTTCAGCCGGAACCGGGGAAGACAATGTAAAGGTCACAAAAGTAGTAGATGGAAAAAAGGTAGACATTACAAAGGATAATAAAGAAGAGGGGGATAAAAAAAGCACAGGAGACACTAAAACAGAAGAAGCTACACAAAAAGAAGATACTGCTATTAAATCAAAAGTAACCGACATGGAAGCAGGACAGGCAATGATAGAAAATGCAGGAATAAATATCGGTTACAGAATCGGGGACGAATTCTTAAAAGGCGGGTTCAAATTCTCATCGGTAGACGTTGAAAACAGGAAGGTAACAGATGATAAAACACTCACTTACAGCCTTTATTCTAAAGAAATGAATCCTTTCAAAGAAGAAAGCGTCAGGCGATCTGTAATAATAACTTATCTTATTCATGTTGTAATTGCAATGTGTGTGGCACTTTTAGGCGTATGTAGATACGTTGCCCAGGTAGTTGACCCAAAGAGAACCACAAAAATAATGGCTGGATTCTCTGGGGAATATGTGCAGTTTGACATGGTTTGTTTTTTGGTTCTGTGCGTTGGTGTAATAACAATGCCGATTTTCGATGTAATGGGTATTTCTTACTGTGTACTTAACAGAAACGTTTTAGCTGGCTTAATGACTTCTCAAACCCTTGATATCGTTGGTGCAACTACCGAAAGCCTTCCTACATATGTCTTGGTTAATGCTGCTTGGTATTTCAACAATTTAGAGAAGTTATTTGGTGAATATGCCGTGTTCACTATGACAAAATTGCTCATAGTCAAAACATGGATACAGGCAGCAATAGTCCTTGTAGGTTCACTTACAAAGGCAGCTTTTTTACAAGCTGGTGTAATGATCGGCTTTATCCTTGTTCTTCTTATGGATATTATCACGCTTTATTTAGTTTCGTCTGGAATTGATTACGGGGTTAATGGAAGTTGGGGACATGCTCTAATAGGGATGATATTAGCTGCTGTAGTCTGTTTTATCATAATTGCAGTTTTGATCTCTTTCCCTGTAGTCTTATTATACGCAAGAATTAGATCTGGAAGATTCGGAGGAAATTTCTAATGACAGATACAAACACACCTGCGGATTTAGCGCAATTCGTAGACCCTCTTAAAGAGTGGTTCACATGGAAATGGGTTGCTGTAGTGATCGGAATGGCTCTCGTCTTTATGGGGAGCTTTACTGCTGGATGTGTGGCAGTAATAACCGGGCATTGGCTTGCGGTAATTGGGATTATATTCTTTTTTATTACCCTGCTTTCTCTATTCGGTTTATATGCAAGGTCACCGGCTGTCCTCGAAGAAAACTGGAGAGGACTATTATTCTACTCCATGACAAAAATAGGTCTTAACAGCTTCTCGAAATACAGTCCAAAAATAAAGAGTTGGTGGATAAGAAACTTTTCAGGACTTAAAGAAATTGATGAAGAAACCGGACTATGCTTTGAAATGACTAATCAGGATATGATCTAAAATGAAACTCAGAAACATTCCGTATAATGGGAACTGGTCTTATAATGTAATGACCTATCCGACGGCTGCAATCACGAATGAAGAGTATAACAGGCGACTTAAACAGGCATCAGACTCTTTTTGTCTTGAAGACGGGGAGGGGGATCTGATGAAAAAGACGATCCTGATTTCCGGGGAAAACCTCAATTATATTCTTGACGACCTCGAAGAACAACTTAAAGATACAAAATTACCGGAAGCAAACAGACATTCTATTGAAGCAATGCTGGAAACCTTCTCGGATGCAAAGGGGTCAATGGAATACTGCTTTATTATTCATTTTGGTTTGCCTTTGACCTACGACAAAGCCGAAGCTTACCGGAATATGCAGAATATAAGGACAGGGTATGAGGCAAAGCTTAACGAGTTGGGTATAGGGACCGTACTAATTAAGGACGAATCTGACATCCTGAATATTATAGACGGAATTCTAACAGGTGAATTTTATATCGGAGCCCGCTTAAACGAAGGCAAGCTTATCCCTGTATCAAGACACAACAAATACACAGAAACTCACGATCTCGCCCTTCTGGCTGCCCCTGATGATATAGAAGTAGATCCAAACGGGCATTATGTATATATTAATAATCAAGTGGTTGCCTCTTCAATTTTAGTAGGCAGACAGAATCTTAATGTTTCTTTTCAGTCGAATTTTAATGACAATTTCACAAAAAACTGGTCAGTCGAGGAACTTATCAACATCTCAAAAAAAGAGAATACGGCGGTTATTTGGTGTCATGTTGAAATCCCGATCACCGGAGAAAGACATAATCAGATGTTCAAAGACCGTTTAAAAATGAATGAACAGTCCGACCTTAAAAGCAAAGACGGAGACATGAACACATCCAATGAGGCAATTAACGAACATGCAGGAAAGAAGCTTAAGCAGAACATAGAAGCAGCAATGAGAGGCGAAAGGTATGTTCACTTCGCTTTAATCGGGCTTGTCCTCGGAAGAACAAAAGAAAACGTGGATGAAGTGATTAATAAGATAGGGGTTAAGCTCAAAGACGGAGGAATTAAGAGCGTAAGGCCAAGGAGAGGGCATCTGTTCGCATTAAGAATGTGCCTTCCAACTAACTATATTCATTCCGAATTTTTGCATATTGTGACTTCAAGCACGTCAGCCGCTTTGTTACCTCTCCGGGACAATACTGCTTTCGATGAACAGGAAGGCCCTATACTCTTCAGGGATGCATTAACCAAAAAGCCTA
>CAZVFJ010000329.1:0-3376 GCA_964625825.1 uncultured Leptospirales bacterium
GTCTTTCATAAGCAGGATTTCCATATTTTATATTGCGGGATTTAGATGTATAAATTTCATGCAATAATGCGGCAGCAACAGATACTGCGACAAAAATGATAAGCATATAAGATATGTAGCGTTTCATAACGTTTTCCCGGGTAACCTTATTCCAATTTTTAAAATAAAAATCCGTATAAATAAAATCAATAATTTTTCTGCCGGCGCCATTGCCTCCCCTATTTAGTGATTACTGTAATAATTTATTTTCTAAGTTATATAACATGAATAACAGTCATAAATCAAGCCGGCAGATGATTATTATTCAAACAAATAAAAATCTATAAAAGAGTTATTTTTTTGAAAAACACCTGTTTTATCTTAAATTTAAAAGTGAAACATCAGAAAAAGATTTAACCGGATTATCAATAAAAATTACAACTCAAGGAGGTATTTATGGGAGCCCCCCCAATTTTAAGATTTCATTTCTTTCTGGCGGTCATTATATCAGGTCTTTTTATTACAGCTGATTTGAACGCACAGATTAAATTCCGGAAATGCCCTCCATTTTTTCTCAGGACAGAAACCGGTGATATAATCAATCCGGTAACAGGACAGAACGCAGATAAGGTCATGAGTACAAGGGCCACATGCGGAGCCGCCGGATGTCATGACTACGATAAGATCACCAGGGGGTTTCATTTCCAGCAGGGATGGGAAAAGATAAGTGATTCATTCAACAAGGATAAACCCTGGATTTTATCCGACGGTATGATGGGGAAGATGTGAGCTCCCTCCTTTCGCCAGTTGGCGAAGAAAAATAATCTCACCGAAGATGAAATTGATATAACAGTTTTTGAATGGGTTCAGGATGGTTCCTTAGAGCAATTAGGGAGTCCGGGTTGCGGGGGTTGCCACCCCGGCGGTGGAGGCCTTGAATTTGACCGTGAAGGAAAACGATACGATAAAAATCTTCTCTCAAAACCTTCTTTAAGAAATTCTCTTGATGGTGATTATTACAAATCCCGGTGGGATAAAACGGGCGTAATTGAAGCTGACTGCTTCTTATGTCATATTGAAGAGTATAATTTTAACGCCAGGAACAGCCAGCTCAAACTATGGAACTTTAAGTGGGCTGCAATCGAGGCTTCAGGGATCGGCGTCGTGAACGGTACTGTGGCTAAAATTATTGAGAAGGATGGGAAAAAGTCCAGGGTTCTTTCAGGCATAACTCCAAAGGTTACCTATAATACAAGACTCTTT
The DNA here is from genome assembly GCA_964625825.1 of uncultured Leptospirales bacterium. Lineage (GTDB taxonomy): Bacteria > Spirochaetota > UBA4802 > UBA4802 > UBA5550 > UBA5550. The sequence goes on from CAZVFJ010000329.1 coordinate 1,243, forward strand.
AATCAAAACGGCCAGATTTCTCTGGATCTTGAATATCCTCCTCCATCAAGAAACTGCACATTCTGCCACGCAATCTCAGACCGTAAAAAGAGAGGTTTTTCATGGAATGACGCGGACAACCCTGATATTCATAATCTTTCAGGCCTGGAATGTGTGAGCTGTCACAGATCAATTGATAATGAACACAATTTTGCCAAGGGAGATGAAAACGTCAGTACTGTAAGAGATGACCTTGACGGCAAAGGAATGCATACATGCCGGGAGTGTCACGAAAAGGGTATACTCGGCGCTACAATACCGAAACATGATAAAATTCGTCCGAACCACATGGAAAAACTGGCATGTGAAACCTGCCATATCCCAAAGATCAGGGCTAACGGAGGATCAACCTTTGATGTAACGGCTGGCGAGATGGTAAATTACGGGCATCTGAAAAATGAGGCCAACACCACTCTTGAGGAAAAACTCAAGTCTCCTTTTGTGCCTATTCCTCTCTATAATGAATGGATACCTCGCCATTCCAGAAACTATAAGACTAATAAAATTGAGCCCGTGAATCCGTTCCCACAGGGCCTGATGTATACAAACAAAGATGCTGACGGCAAGTATTATCCTCTTTTCATAAGAGAGATTAAAAAGGCTTACACTTCTGTTCAGGATAAGATTACAAAACAGCCGTACGACAAAGGGCCTTTTAAGGGCAAGCCGAAACTTTTCAAAAAAGATGAGATTAAACTTTATCTTACAGCGCTTAAGTCATCCCTTAAAGGCAACAAACGTTTTAAAGCGATCGATCCTCAGATGCATTTTTTTGGTACGTTATATTACCTTGATGAAAACGGGGAACTCAGGAGCGGCGAGGATAAATCCTGGGTAGGAAAAGCCGAAGCCTTCAATATCAATCATAACGTGGCTCCGGCAAGCGAGGCTCTTGGGGCTGGAGGTTGTCTTGACTGTCACGGCCTGAACGGTCAGGTTTTCAGGACGTTTACACTTACAAGGATCTGGGGTGAGGATGGTAAACCTGTGTTTGTCCGGAATGGAAGGCTTTTTGGATGCAATCCCTTTTCATTTTACGTCAACATGGTTCACCAGGCTATTATTACCCCGTATGCAAGCCTCTTTCTTATCATAGTAGGTTTCTTCCTCATGATCCACTATACAGGCAGGGGGCCAAAAGGAGCTGATCTGCTTCTTGAGCCAGCGACCATACAAAGGTTCTCTGTCAGGGAAAGATGGGCTCATTTCCTCCGGATGATTACTTTTATCGGCCTTGCGATTACCGGTGGAATATTCTTCTACAACAGCACAACTCTTCTAAACCTGTTCTTTGATAGCCAGAAATCCGCTGTTAACTGGCATATATTCTACGGCATTGTTTTTATAGCTGCGAGTATTTACAGTTATAATCTCTGGGCAAATGATGCAAAATTCGCAGAATATGATAAAAAATGGATAGAGACACGGGGAGGATATTTCAGCAGAGATGAAGATGTTGAAGCTCCTGCGGGAAGACTTAACGCAGGCCAGAAAGTTGCATTCTGGTGGATACTTATCCTCACTGCGATTATGGGCCTTACGGGGATACTCATGACATTCAAGACATCACTGCCATTGACTCTCAGTTGCCTCCTCTCAACAATTCATGGACTTTTCGCCGTTGCATTTATAGCAACAATACTCGGGCACGCATATCTTGGCACGCTGGCTAACCCCGGTACATGGAGAACTATGATAGACGGTATGGTTACCGAAAAATGGGCAAAGAAGCATCATTCAGAATGGTATAAAGAATTAAAGGAAAAAACGGATAAATAGAAACATGCCCGCAGCGGGATTCCCCGCTGCGGGACAATGCCCTTCCCGGCTTCTGATACATAGAAACTGAAATGATTCAAGGACCTGTTCCTCTAAAGTTTCAAAAAGCAGAACTCCCAATCCCGGCACACTCTTCTGGATGAGGTTTAAATCTCTGTCTGGAAAAAATACGAAATAACCGCATCACTCTTAAAAATATTCACTTCAAAGAAATTAACTCTGATAGTGAGGGAAATACGTCAATATACACAAACTGGTTGTACCAATTAAAACATTTTTTACCAATTTTTTAAAAATGGATTGATTTACTCGTCCG
>CAZVFJ010000330.1:0-3373 GCA_964625825.1 uncultured Leptospirales bacterium
GCCGATCAGGCGATTTCCGATCTCCGCAAAGCCTCCCAGGGCGGCAAAAAGGGCGGCGACCTCTCCTCCATGGAGCGCACCCGGACAGCTCTTCGCAACAAGGTCAACGAGAAGAACGCATCCATGAAATTCAAAAACAGTTGATTATTTAAAAACCCTACTTATTTTAACATAGATAAATCTGTAGAATTATCTATAATTCACGCTCAGATGGAAACCCCCGGGGGGCTTTTCAGGGCTCTATCCCTGCACCCCGTTTTAAAAAAAGCCATTATTCAGGCGTTAAAAATAAGGTGGATATGAGTAAACATAAAAAAAATGATTCTTTCTTCGCGGCATTCAGAGAAGTATTCGGCGCTGCCTTTTTTGTGAAAAAAAACAGCGGATTACTTAAATATTTTGCAATACCCTTTCTTCTGAATATTCTGGTCCTCTCATCAGTTTTCTATTTCTCCTATACAACAGCAGTACCTATGCTGGAAGGCCTCCTTGCGGGTGATGCATGGTATATGAGGATGCTCACTATGATGGTTGCACCTGTTATTATAATACTCCTTGCATTCATTATAATGATACTTTATTCAATTGCGGGAGGGATTATTACCGCGCCCTTCCTTGACCTTCTCTCGGAAAAGACAGAACGATGCGCAGGTATCAGCAGGGAAGACACAGGTTTTTCTTTATCGGAGCTTCTCAGGGACGTATACAGGGCACTGATGAATACTATTAAACTCCTGCTTATAATTCTTATAATAGACTTTCTGCTCCTGATGCTCTTAATAATTCCAGGGGGGAGCTTTCTTTATACAGCCGCAGGTTTTTTGACATCTGTATTTTTCTACGGATTTCAATTTTACGACTACCCTCTTGAGAGGCTGAAGCTGTCGTTCTCAAAAAAACTCCGGGTCTGCTGGAAGTGGCGGAGATCAGTTACAGGGACAGGAACTGCTTTTTTTATACTCTCATTTATTCCTATAATCGGATTCATTGGATTTAACCTTGCTACAGTTGGAGCGAGTTTAACATATACAGAAAAAATGCATAATTCTCTTACAGGCGGAAAAACCGAATAACATGAAAAATCTTTTTATCGTCTTTGAAGGGATCGACGGGTCAGGCAAATCAACACAGTGTGATATGCTCTACAGGTATATTTCGGGGACGGGGAGAGATGTAATAAGACTCGCGGAACCAACAGCCGGGAAATGGGGTACAGAGCTTCGTGTGATGCTTAAGTCCGGAACACCTCCTCCTGTTAAAAAGCAGATAGACCTTTTTATCCGGGACAGGAGAGATGATTGTGAAAAAAATATTATCCCCGCGATGAATAAAGGCAAAACAATTGTCATGGACCGCTACTTCTATTCAAACGCCGCGTACCAGGGAGTGAAGGGAACAACTTCTGATATAATAATAGAAAGGAATATAAAAGAGGGATTTCCCCTTCCTGACAGGATATATTTTATTGACGTACCTGCTGAGACAGCCATGAACAGAATTTTAAAAAGAAACGGATCAGGGGAGACTGAACTTTTTGAGAAAAAAGAATTTCTTGAAATGGTACGGAACAATTTTCTCTCAATTGCAAATGAAAAATTTCTCATTATCAATGGTGAAGGTGATGAGGAAAGTATCTTTAAGAAAATCAGGGAGGACTATGAATCACTGGTATTAAATTAATGCCACTGCAAGTCACCTGATAATAATGATATGTTATTTCGAAAGAACGTATAAATTTTAAAAATGTTTAATTTATTGTCACTATAATAAAGTAATTTATTTTAAGATAAAAAATTCTCTGCCAGAGCACTGACAGGGGTTTAAAACGACAAAATCAAAATACCATAATTCTATAAAATATATACTCTATATTTAACGTCTGGAAGTACTGATTATGAAAAAAATACAACTTCTGATATTTTCACTAATACTCCTATCTTCAGCAGCTCATGCGGAGAAATACAGGTATTTTCTCCCGCCATCAGCATTTTCGACAAGTTATTCTTCAGGATCATTCTCATCCCTTATAAATCCTGTATTTACACAGAGAGAATCATTCCCTTTTGCTGCTTACTCTTTTGTAAAGGAGGAGGACTCTGAATGGAACCACTTTGCCTCACTGAATATTCTTGATTTCGATTTTGTCTATGCCAGGTATAACAACCTGGCCGATGACAATGCGGCTCTGACTGAAAAAAAAGATATTTCGCTCTATACAATAAGCAGGGGATTCATGTTTGACAATATTATCGGATTCGGGATCGGCTATTCCCGCACTTCATCAGGATATGAGTATCTTGACAATTGCAGCGGCTGGCACCTGGGCTTTCTGTTCCGGCCGACATGGTTTTTATCAGCCGGGGCCGTATTCAGAGAGGTAGATGACAAATACCTCGACGGGAATAAATTCCGCAGTGGAACATATTCTATCTCTGTGCGCCCGTTTACTGACCGCGTTACATTATCCGCTGACGCAACACTCTACGAAAACAAGACAGAACTTGAAAATGATTACTCCTTCGGAATTGAATTTACAGGATACAATGGACTGACATTTATACTAAAAGGTGACAATGACAAAAATTATACATTCGGCCTAACAGCACCATTCTCTTTCAGGGACAGAGGGCCACTCCTTGTTAATATTGACGGCTACGGAGGAATAAACAGCAGCAGAGCCGATTTTTACTCCGGCGGAATCTCTTTCACGGCAGCGGGGAAAAAAGATTCATTCAATGCAACAGTTTCGGGTAAACCGGTTTATCTCAGGCTATACGACAGTTACAGTAATGAAAATTCACCTTACAGCTTTTTCCTGAGAAGGGAGAAATCTTTTCATACTCTTCTTGAGGGAATTGAGAGAGCAGCATCAGATAATTCAATCTCATCACTCATAATAGATATAGACAATGTCTCATTCGGTATGGCACAGATCCAGGAGATTCGCGGGGAAATCGCCAAATTCAGGAGTAAAGGGAAAAAAGTTTATGCTCTTATGAGTTACACGGGGAACAGAGAGTACTATCTTGCATCATCCGCTGACAAAATTTATTTCACGCCTAACAGCACCTTTTCAATTACAGGCCTTAATATGCAGCTCTACTTTATAAGCGGATTACTGAACAAAGCGGGCGTGAAATATGAATCTGTAAGCCGCGGCAAATACAAATCCTTTAATGAAATGTTTACAAGGGAAAACATGTCCCCGGCCGCAAGGGAAAATATGAAAGGAATTCTCTCAGACCTGAATGAACAGTTTGTAAATGGAATTTCTGAAAGCAGAAATATACCGGTATCAAGGGTGAACGAACTCTTTGCAGCAGGATTTTATCTCCCTGAAACAGCAAAAGAAAAAGGTTTCATTGACGAGATA
>CAZVFJ010000331.1:0-3367 GCA_964625825.1 uncultured Leptospirales bacterium
CTGACGGAAATAACTTCTATCTGCTGCAGTGCCGGCCGCAGAATTCTGACGGTGATATTGCTCCAAGCGCAATACCCCATGATATTGAGGAAAATAAAATACTTTTTAATGCAAAACGGTTTATTTCAAACGGGAGGGTGCAGGATATTACGCATATTGTCTGGGTTAATCCTGCTAAATACGGCGAGCTTGAAAACCGTACCCTGCTTGCCGAGGTGGGTATGGCGGTCGGCAGGCTCAATTCTATACTTCCCAAAAAACAGTTTATACTCATGGGGCCGGGGCGTTGGGGGAGCAGGGGGGATATAAAATTAGGGGTACAGGTCACTTATGCTGATATATGCAACACCGCTGTACTGATAGAGATTTCAACAAGGAAGGGTGGTTATTCACCAGAGCTTTCATTCGGGACTCATTTTTTTCAGGATCTTGTTGAAACGGGAATCCGTTATATACCTCTATATCCCGAGGACAGGGCGGTAATATACAAAGAGATTTTTTTTACCAGTTCTGATAACATGCTTCCCGATATTCTCCCGGAGTATGAACACCTGTCAGATGTTATACGTGTGATAGATGTGCCGCGTCGTACAGGTGGAGAGATATTAAAAGTGCTGCTTAATGCTGATCTTGGTGAAGCGCTGGCTTATTTCACTGAAACGTCAGTCCCCGGCGATACAGAAGTTATCAAACCTAAACAGGTTGACCCCCACTCTGATGACTTCTGGCGATGGCGTATGCATATGGCTGAGCAGATAGCTGCTCAGCTTGAACCTTCACGTTTCGGAGTTAAAGGAGTTTACGTAATAGGTTCCACTGTTAATGGAACAGCAGGTCCATGCAGTGATCTTGATCTTCTTCTTCATTTTTGCGGGACACCTGAACAGAGGGTGGAGCTTCTTCTATGGCTTGAGGGGTGGAGCCTGAGTCTCGCGGAGATGAATTATCTCCGTACAGGGTATCATACCGGCGGGCTACTTGATGTCCATCTGATTACTGATGAGGATATAACTGCACGGACATCCTATGCTGTTAAGATAAATGCAGTTACAGACCCGGCACGTCCGCTTGTGATGAAGAACCGGATCTTCTGATACTGTCGTATATTATCTATAGCAGCTTTGCCGGACTCTGGGCAGCTTAAAGGTTTAACACCCGGCATCTGCGCTGCAAGATCTCCCGTGACTCTACCTTCACTCACAGTCGTTTTAAATGCGCGGAGTACCAGTTCCGCTGCTTCATCCCACCCCGGGAATCCTGGCAGCATTTCTAAAAAGGGGTTATTTGTTAATAGATTTAGAATCTGTGAGCAATCTGCTATTTGATTGTGACACTGCGAGCCCCTTATAGCCTCCGGATATAAAGATGCAGTTCATCCCATTACGGTTTCTTTCCGTTAAAAGCCCTGTCCGCCATGGAGTGGTCACCTCCAGGGTTCCAGAATGAGTATGACAATCCGCCGCCATCGTGAACTCCATTTACCTGCTTTAAAATATAATCAGGCCCCCATGTCGGTGAGAGATAATTCCAGTCCTGTATCCAGAGCCTGATAACTGTTCTTCCACGGGAATGGTAGATTGAACGAATCGCGCTGTCACGTACAATCCAGTAGGGCCTGTCAGCGTCACAAAAACGCGTATAGAATGAAGCGCAGAAGTGTGACGGGTATACCATGGGATAAATCGCGTCAACAAATCGTGACAGAAACTGAATGTCCTGGCCTATCAGGTTCCCGAACCTGTACCATGCGTTGAATCCGTAAATATCAACAGAGACCGGCACTCCCGTCTCTCTCCTTGCCTGCTGGAGAAAATCGCCGAGAATCTCTGATTTGAATGTGTCATCCTTCTCCCTGTAACTGTAGAGGCATCTTCCTACAAGTCCATCGGTTGGGAAGCGTATGTAGTCAAACTGAATTTCGTCAAAGCCGAGCTTCGCCGTTTCGCGGGCAATCTCGATATTGTAGTCCCTTACAAACTTCGAGTAAGGGTCACACCACTTCTCTCTCGGGAGCCCGACCCAGGGCCTGTTGGTCACTTTGTCCCATATGGCATATTTACCGCCATATGCCTCATACATCTTTTTATCTTTGAATGTTACGTTACGCGCAACGACATAGATATTCCTGTTGTGGAGCTGCTTAATAATATCCTTTATGTTCGTATTTCTTATTGCGCCAAGTTCCTTTGCTGTTTCTGATTTAACCGGAGCATTTATTATTCCATTGTCATCTTTGACATCGATTACGACCGAATTGAAGTTATTCCTTGTTACAATATTGAGAAAACCGCTGAAGTTTTTTTCTATCATGCTCCAGCTGACATACAACGCCTGTTTGTTCCCGGACCTGCTCTTCTCCTCTATACTGTATCCGGTTATGTTTCTCTTGACAAAAAGAGGGGGATTCCTGTCGCTCCCTTTAACAAACATAAGGAGAGGCCCGCTCTTTTTGTATGAAGCTTTAACTTCTTTTTCCAGAGGTGAAACTTCTGCCTTCCTGGTCGCGGGGTTATACTGATAAATTCCTTCAGTAGTGGATATAAATAGAACGTCATTGAAAGGGCTTATGCCGTAAACTCCCTCTCTCTTCTCGTCTTTAACCGGGATGTCAACCGGTTTCCAGTTCTTCCAGTCCGAAGTTTCCACTATGCCACGCCCGAAAAGGTATCCTGAATAGAGAACTCCCTTTCCCTGAGCTATCGAAGATACATTCTCGCAGAAATAGAACGGCCCTGCGTAAAATTCCTTCGGTACTCCGTTGTTTATTTCGGTGGTGGAGGAACGGTTTATCCGCACAACGCCATTGAATGATGTTCCGGCGTAGAGAACTCCGTCAACTATTGTGAGGGACGTAAAGTAGTAGGAGTTCTTGTTTTCTGCGACATGGATCTTCTCCCACGACTCACCTCTGTTCTTTGAAGAGTAGAGAACATGTTTTGTGGCGAGATAAAGATTATTGTCATCTTTCGGGTCGATGCAGAATGCGGATATCTGCCTGAATTCGTTCACTCCTTCGAGCTGTGTCCGGCGTTTAAGCACCGGGGAAGAAATGTCTGTCCATCTGCTCTTGCCTTTGTCCAGCCTGAAGATCCCTGAATATTCGGTAGTAAGGTAGAGTGCGCCTTTAGAGTCGGATGTAATATACTCCGCATTGAACTCCTTCGGTAGTCCCTCTGACATATTGTGCCATGACCCGTCATAACCCCTGACACCCTCGCCGGGGAAGAAGCCTATATATTTATAATTATCAATGTTTCCTGAACATGAAACAGAACCTGCTGTTACAAGAATTATAATGATCGATAAAATTTTATTTTTATCTGTTAAGATGCTGCGTAAAAAATACATTATTCCTCCCTGCGGTGGT
>CAZVFJ010000332.1:0-3362 GCA_964625825.1 uncultured Leptospirales bacterium
TGCGGGTGTTCCATGTTCTGGATTTTAAACAAGGATCATCTGGATAAATCGGCGGTTATAACCTGTGATAAATGCGGGGCAAAATACAGGAATGACGGAGAAGGGCCCGGCGGAAAGCTTATGATATACCGGCAAGGGGCTCTATCCGATGAATGGGAACTTGATACAAGAGAGGGGAGGGTGCTGAATTGATGGAAATAATGCAGTCGTTTTTCGCTATTCTTGCAGTGTCTATCGGCGGGGTTGTGATAGTAGTAATAGGGATAATATTGATAAATATAGGCATTTGTATTTTTGAACTACTGGAAAGCGTTTATGACATTATCAGGATAAGGCTGACCAAAAACACATTAACCGTTGTCGCTTCAGGGAATATTTGCCTCGGAGATGTTTTGTCAAACGGGTTCGAAGTAATTAAGGTTGAGGGCAACACATTGACGGTGATACGAGCGAAGCAGGAATATTATGACGATCACATGGAAACACTCGCAAAGAAATATCCATTCAGTCTTGACTATATCAGGAGGACATGGGAGGAGTTAGACAAATGTTCAATGTTAAGATTAGAACAGACGCTTAAAAATATAGTAAAGTATTGTTTCCCAATGGGAAAAGATGTAAAAAAAAGACTGGGGATGAATTGATGGATCATATAGTGGCAAGAACAGAACAGATCGGAAATTTTATAAATCTCATGGAGCTCGCCTGTGATCCGGTGGAGACAAATAGAGATGAACTTGAATACTTATGCAGAGAAAGAAGTAAAAGCTCGTTATTTACTCTGTGGTATTACCTCATAGTATTCGATTCAGAAGAAAACGCGGTATTCCCGCAGACTCCCTTCACCGCTTTATACAGTGACGAAGAGGAGCCGCAGAGACACATCAAGGCTATATACGAATACAATAAACTTAACGGGTACAGCGTGTTAAGCCTGTATGAAAAGAATAAATGGGAAAGCGTGGCTGAGGAGATAAGGATTCTGGTATGATTAAAACAGAAGATCATAAAATAATACTTTCGTCTGGCAGAGAGATTTCGGCATATAAATCTATTCTTGGGATTAATCATGAATTGAGAGATATTTATGAAGGGAAAGACGGGAGCCTTGAACTTTTTAGTACAGAGTATGTTACAACGGTTGGCAAGGGAACAGAGGAAATAGAGATTCCAAATTTCACGCCTGAAGAGATAACCGAAATATGTGATTATGCAATCGGACTCTGGCAGAAGATGAAAGAAAAGTACGGAGTGAAATGACGCCGGAACAGAAAACAAGGCTCCTGAGTTTAAAGATTAAATACTTCTGCCGGCAGTATGCAGGAGTTGAGCCTTTTGATTACAGCTTTATAAATACAGCAGGGGAGACTCTGCTTGCAATGATAGCTTAAAAGCTTTAACATATAATGAGACATAATACAGATAAATAGAACGCACACAGGAGACTATATTTTATGATTGAAGAGGCGACAATATGAAACAGAGGTAACTTAAATGTTTTTAAATACAACAGATTGGATTGTCGGTGAAAAATTACCGTCAAATTTCAATGTAAGATCGCAACATGCAAAATATACAGAGATGCTTCCCTACTGGCAAAAGTGCCGTGACGCAAGGCTGGGCGCAAAGGCAATCAAAGAGGGCGGCAACCGTGAAAAATACCTTCCGCGACTTGATTCTCAGGTGATCCACAATAATAATAACGGGAAAACAGTAGATCAAAAAGACCGAGAATACAATAATTATAGAAATCGAGCCACTTGGTACGGAGGCACCGGTAAAACAGTTCAGGCCACCCGTGGTATAATATTTGCTAACAAGCCTAAAATATCAGCCAACCCGAAAGAAGTAGATTCCCTCCTCAAAGAAAGCGACATTATAAATTATGCAACTCAGAACGACGAGTCATTCTTCGCGCTTATGGAACTTTCTGCTGATGAAATAATTACGGTAAACCGTGTTGGAATTCTTGAAGACTATCCTGTCACAATAGGGGAGGACGGAGAACCCGTGTCCATGTCCCTGAAGGAATACGAAGAGCAGGGCTTAACCTCTTATTCTGTCATGTACAAAGCCGAACAGATAATAAACTGGGGAACAGCCGTTCATAAGGGGAAGAAGATCGAAAGTTGGTACAATCTTGAAGAAAAATGGATGGATTATGAAGACAGCGCAACAGATCCTACGGAAAGAAGTCGTTGGCGAATATTGCTTCTTGAAGAGCAGGAGAATAAGGAACTTCGATATAAACAGGTAGTTGTTGAAGAGGGAAAGGACGGAGATAAAATCAAATCAATGTTCTATCCGATGATTAACAATGAATACTTTGATTATATACCCTTCTGGTGTCTTTCAACTTCCGGCAATGTGGCTGATGAAGTGAGAGAGCCGGATATTCTTGATCTTGTTGAAATGAATATAGGTCATTACCGTAACAGTGCTGATAATGAAAATGAGCTGCATTATCTTTCTATAGCAACGGGGATTTTCCCGGGGTGGCCGACAGGCCCCGATGATCCTCCTCCTGTTCTTGGCGGGGCTCTTGCGACTCCTCCGGATCAGACGCCTTATGTGATGAAAGCCGAAGGTCAGTCCGGAATACAGGCCGAGATGAAAACCAAAGAAGAGCGCATGGCTATTTTGGGGGCTCAGATGCTTGCTTCAAAAGGCCGTTATATCCAGTCTGCTAAAACCTCAGAGATTGAGAACCAGGGACAAAGCGGAATACTCGGCAGTCTCTCTTCAACTCTTGAGACATTCTTCAGTATAATATTAGCCCTTAAAATTGAATGGTCTTTCGGCAAAGAAGCAGTTGTCGCGGTGGCGATGGATAAAGAATATCTGAAAAACAATGTGACAATAGAAGCCTTGACTCCTCTTCTTCAAGGGCTACAGTCCGGGAAAGTCTCCTTTGACACATTTTATTACAACATGAGCAAACTCGGAATGTATCCCGATAACTGGACAAAAGAGGATGAACAGAAAGCAATCGAGCAGCAGAGTTTAGGCGCAAATTCTGAAGAGATGTTTACTGTTATGGACTCCTTGAGCAAGCGCATAATGCAGATAGAGGAGAAATTGAGTGGCAAAGAGCCGGAAGTTAAAGATGGAGGGGCGGCGGCATGAGTATAATATTCCGCCCAATCTGCTGGATAACTGAGTTTTATTATACGGTTCGGTACAATCAGCTTATCTCGGGGCATAGTTATATAGAGCAGGATGACGGATCACTAAAATGTGAAATATGCGGGAAGGAGAGTTTGTAATTATGGCTAAAGCAAAAGATATTGTAATTAGTGTAAGATTTAAAATGACCTTATGGGATTGTATAAAATTAAGGATAAGTGGATTAAGCAGGAATG
>CAZVFJ010000333.1:0-3326 GCA_964625825.1 uncultured Leptospirales bacterium
CAGTCGGTAGAGCAGGAGACTGAAAATCTCCGTGTCGGCGGTTCGATTCCGTCTCTGACCATATTTTTTTATCCTCCTCCACAATAAATTTCAAACATAATCTATCAATATATTTTTAAATTCTTATTTGATTACCTCTAGCTTCTTCTTTTTGTTTTCCTGTTTGACCTAAGCTATTTATGAATAATTTTCGTTTTATAATTGCATTTTATAAGTTACTATGCTTAATCTAGCGTTCTGATTTACCTGACTGATGTATGTTTCAATTGTTTTCCGGTTATAGTATCTGGATGAAAATATACAAATTTTTAATTAGAGGAATAGTGCTTATGTCAGTAATGGATGTGATGAATAAAAAGCTATTTTACATGTATAATGACAGGGACCCTTTTATAAGGTCCTTCGCAAAATTTCTTTTCTTTATATCAGCTTTATTTTTTACTTTGATGTTTATACTTTTTTTTATAAACCTGCCTAAACTCGGGTTGCTGCGGGCATTTATAACATGCGGAACATCATGCATCAGTTCCATTTTATCCATAATACTTATTGTTAAGGGGCGGGGAAGGACCGCCGGAGCTGTGTTTGCCATTGTTCAGACGATCATTTTTGTTGCGGGTCTCTCTACCAGAACTCCTGAACTATCTCTTGTAACATTGATTTATTTTGCTTTTCCAACCGTCATTCTTGCCACGGTATTTTCTTATAGATGGGTTCATATCTCGGTGGCATGTGTGATTGTAACTGTGATTATTATAAATTTTTTAAGATTTGATATTTCAAAAGTCGTACATACTCCGGAACACCTGGCATACCTGGTTCTGATAGGGACTATCATGGCAGTAGCGAATTTTTTACTGGTTTATTTGTTTGCCGTCGTAACAATTCGTTCAACGAGGATTGCGCTTAAAATGAGCAAGGATGAAGCGAATAAGAGTAGTCAGAAAAATGAATATATCGTTGAACTTATAAATACTATCCGTAAATCATATAATGAGCTGACTGATGCTATGGGTGTGACCGACCAGGCGGTGTCGAACATAATTATGAATATGCAGACAGAGGCAGCTACAATAGAAGAACTTGTCGCCTCAATTGAGGAGGTCTCATCAAGTACAATGAGCGTTGAAACCGCGACGAAAGAACAGAACGATTCGGTTAATGAACTTACTGAAAGTATAGAATCCCTTTCAAAGCTTATAGATTCGCTTCAGGTGTTCGGTTCGGAACTTCAGAAACAGTTTACGAATATTGGTGAGATGTCTGAGCTGGGGCGCTCATCCACTGCTGAACTGAATGAGGTGAACAGAAAGACTCTATCAAATTCGGATAATATGCAGATGATTACAGGTATAATAGACGATTTTTTTGACAGGATTAACCTTCTTTCTCTTAACGCTTCCATTGAGGCTGCCCGCGCGGGTGAACACGGCAGAGGCTTCGCGGTTGTGGCTGATGAAATAGGGAAACTGGCAGACAATTCTTCAAGCGAGCTTAAGAAGATTAAAGATCTGATTGAAACAAGCAGAAACGACGCGGTCTTTTCAAATTCAATAATAGCGAGGATCATCGATTTCATTGAATCACTGGGCGTTAGTCTCAATGACCTTCAGGTAAAAGCAATGGAGACAATGAACGTGATCCAGGGACAGGAAAATATCAGGGGGGATATGCTTCTGCGCAATAGAAAGGTTTTCGAGAAATCAGAAATAATAAGGGATGCATCTGCCGAGCAGACTTTAGCCATGCAGGAGATTGGTAAATCCGTTGAAAGTACTAACAGCCTGGTTCAGGAGAATACTCAAAGCGCCGAATCTCTCAACAGAAGCTATGACAGGATGAAAAAAATAGCGGGTGAACTTAAACAGATCATGGATGAAAAGTCATAAAATAAAGATATTGATGATGGAGCCGGGATTCATCGAAATACGGCTCCTGACATCGGGATGGTGAAATGCATATATGGTGTACCATGGATGCCTCTGCTATGTCACCGGTTTTAATACCATCGAATTTTTCAGTAATAATAAACTGATTGATTTTTAATATAATTACTTTTATAAAAAAATATGTTATTTATTTTTTACATAATATCATTAGCAGTAATATCTACGAGCTGTTTTATTCTCGGATTTTATATTCTTTTCAGGGATAAACACTCATATATAAACCGGCTCTTCTTTATAAATTCGATGCTTCTTAATATCGTTGTAGTTTTAACAGTATTAATACAGCTTCCGGGTAATGCCATAACTGTGGTTAAACTTCAGAGTGTTTATAATATTTTCCTGATTCTCTTCCTGGTAGAATCCCTCTATTTCAATCTGGTTTTTACAAAACAGAATTTAAATAATTTTTTTAAATTAATGATTATTCTACTCTGCTGCCTGATTTTTTTCATCTTTATATTTTATGGATTGAAGATGCTGAAAGTGGAAAGGGCTGGAGGTTTCTGGATTTATGAGCTTATTAATTACAGGTTCTGGTTTATCCTCTATTCACCGCTTCTTGGGCTTATTATGTTACTGATGCTTCGGTGCCTGTACAAATACAGCAGAACCGCTGAATTAAAAAAAGAGAAGAAACAGGCAGCAATAATAATGATTGCGATATTTATTGCCTGTGGTGGAGGATTTTGTACCCTGATGGTCTTTCCGGCTTTTGGCATATACAGGGTGCCATTGCTTACTCCGTACTTTTTTGCAATTTATCTTTACGGCGTTTTTTATGCCATGACAAGATTCAGGTTCATGTCTTTCAGTATCAGGGATATCGCATATGAAGTACTTTCGTATGTGCAGGATATTGTGATTATTCTTACGCCTGAAAGAGCTATAATGGATGTTAATAATAATCTGTGCAGGTTAGTTTCGCCGGAAAATCAGTTTTTTCGCGGCAGAAATTTTATGGAAATAATTTATCCTGATAACCTGTTTTCTGATAAACTGGAACAGCTTATTCATGGTAAAATTCCGTTTTTTAACAGCAGAATTATTTATATAAGGGAAGGGGAGAATATTGTTACAGATTCATTTATATCAAGAGTAACAGACAGGTTCGGAGATTTTACTGCAATACTTATTGTTTCGCGTGAAAACAGGGGTGTTATGCAGTTTCGTAAATATTTCAAACTGACCGGAAGGGAGATGGAAATGGTTTATTCGGCGAACTCCGGGCTTACTAACAAAGAAATTTCTCAAAAGTTTAAAATCACAGAGAGAACGGTTGAAACTCATCTTAACAATATTTACAATAAGATGGGTATAAATAATAAGATTGAGCTGATGAAAGTTGCCGTGGAATTCGGCATTCAGCCTGATAAGTGA
>CAZVFJ010000334.1:0-3287 GCA_964625825.1 uncultured Leptospirales bacterium
TGACCTGTCATCAATTGTGGCTGGAACAAAGTACAGGGGTGAGTTTGAGGAGCGTCTTAAGAAACTTGTCCAGGAAATTAAAAATAACGAGAAACTCGTTATTTTTATTGATGAAATTCATACAATAACCGGTGCGGGTGCTGCCGAGGGCGCTATTGATGCCGCCAATATCCTTAAGCCGGCGCTGGCAAGAGGTGAACTTCAGTGTATCGGCGCTACTACCATGACTGAGTATAAGCTCTATATTGAAAAAGACAGCGCTCTTGTCAGACGATTTCAGAATATAATAATAGATGAACCTGACAGCGATGAGACCCTTAATATTTTACAGGGTCTTAAAGAAACATATGAAAAATATCACAAGGTGAGCTATTCCGAGGAAGCACTGGAAGAAGCAGTGATGCTCGCTGATAGATACATAACAGACAGGTGTTTCCCTGACAAGGCAATTGACCTCATTGATGAAGCAGGCGCCATGGCCAGGTATGATAATATTGAGAAACCTGACGATATTGTCGATCTTGAGAATGAAATAGCAAGGCTAAATGAAAATAAAGTCGAGCTTGTGCAGGCCCAGGAATATGAACAGGCTGCAAGGATAAGGGATATTATTTCTGAGAAGAAGGTACGTCTTGATTCTCTTTCGGATGAGTGGCTGAACAGAACTAACAGGTATGAAGTTCTGGTAAAACCGGCACTAATAGCAAAAGTTGTTGCTGAAATGACCGGCATCCCGGTAGAAGAACTTGAAGAAGATGAATCGGAAAAACTCCTGAATATGGAGGAGTACCTGAATAAAAAAGTAATCGGGCAGAAAGACGCTATTGAAACTGTAAGCAGGGCAATCAGGAGATCGAGAGTAGGGCTTGGACGTGACGACAGGCCTAATGGCTCATTCATTTTTCTCGGACCTACCGGTGTTGGAAAAACAGAACTTGCCAGGGCTCTTGCGGAGTTTCTTTTTGGAGATGAAAAAAATCTGGTCAGACTCGATATGTCTGAATTTATGGAGAAACACTCAGTTTCTCGTCTTATAGGATCTCCTCCCGGGTATGTCGGATATGAAGAGGGAGGACAGCTTACTGAGAAAGTAAGGAGAAAACCGTATTCTGTAGTTCTTTTTGATGAGATAGAGAAAGCTCACCCTGATATATTCAATATTCTTCTTCAGGTGCTTGATGAAGGTGAACTTACAGATTCGTCAGGCACAACTGTAAGTTTCAGGGACACAATCGTTATCATGACTTCAAATGTTGGGAATAACGGAAGTGATACAACCGGTACTCTTGGATTTGGAAAAAGTGACGGGAACAGTTACAATAAGGAGCGAATATCACAGGGACTGAAAAAAATATTTTCACCGGAACTTCTTAACAGGATAGATGAAACAGTATATTTTAACAGCCTGACAATTGATAATTTTACATCTATTGCTGATCTAATGTTAAGAGAAGTCGCTGAAAAGATGACACAGAATGGAATTGAACTTATTGTGCCAAAAAATGTCAGGAAGTATCTTGTAGATAAAGGGTACAATCCAAAAAACGGTGCGAGAAATCTGCGAAGGATTATACAGAGAGAGCTTGAAGACCGGATAGCAGAGAAAATTCTGAAAGATAAATCTGATGAAAAAGTTGTCATAAAGGCCGGCCTGAAAAACGGAGTGATTTATTTCAAATCCTCTATTGCTGTAGCTGAAACAGATGAGAAGATGTCTGATGCCGGGACTTCAGTTAAAGCAAAAATATAAGAAATCTTTTTATTCTGTACTTCCGATGAAATTTATTTGTCTTTAAACATATATTTTAGTTTGAAAAATTTTTATATATATATATCCCCGTCTCTTACGGCAGATAGGATAATAGATCATTTTTACTGCAAACAAATTAAGGAATAAATACTGAGTGATTAATAATTTAGAGGAAATTTTATGGGAAAAACCATTACAGAAAAAATTTTTGATGTTCACAGAATTGAGGAACTCGCTGGTGGTATATCTGTCCTCAGGCTTGATGCTGTATTCTGTCATGAAATAACAACTCCGATAGCAATAAACGACCTTGTCGCGCGTGGAAAGGATCGTGTGTTTGATCCTGATAAGATCAAGGTTGTAATTGATCATGTTACTCCATCAAAAGATACAAAAACAGCTATCCAGGCAAAAACGTTGAGAGATTGGGCAAGACGTAATGGAATAAAGGATTTTTTTGATGTAGGGAGAAACGGTGTATGTCACGCGATTTTCCCTGAAAAGGGATTCACAAGACCGGGTTATACTATTATAATGGGTGACTCTCATACATGTACTCATGGAGCATTTGGAGCATTTGCGGCAGGTGTAGGTACTACAGATCTTGAAGTTGGAATGCTCAAGGGAGTCTGTACTTTTAAATCTCCCAGGACAATCAAATTCAATCTGACAGGTAAATTAGCGGATGGTGTTTACGCCAAAGATGTTATACTTTATATAATCGGAAAGATTGGAGTTAATGGTGCTACTAATAAGATAATGGAGTTTACCGGTCCTGCTATAGATGAAATGAGTATGGAGTCACGGATGACTCTCTGCAATATGGCTATTGAGGCTGGAGGAACAAGCGGTGTCTGCTATCCGGATATAAAAACGGTAGAGTATCTCTGGGAACATATAAAAGATGAATATAAATCAAAGGATGAGGCTCTCGCTGCTTTCAGAAAATGGATATCAGATGCGGACGCGGAATATGATAAAGTTATAGATATAGATGTGAGCATGCTTGAGCCTATGGTCACATATGGATACAAGCCAGACGAAGTTAAATCTGTACGTGAAATGAACGGAACTCCTGTTGACCAGATATATATAGGGTCATGTACTAACGGCCGTATTGAGGACCTCCGCATTGCGGCATCAATTCTGAAGGGTAAGAAGATTAGTGATAACGTGAGAGGTGTGGTCTCACCGGCAACACCGGATATTTTTAAAAAAGCATTAGATGAGGGGATTATTCAGATATTCATGGATTCCGGATTCTGTGTTACAAATCCGACTTGCGGAGCATGCCTGGGAATGAGCAATGGTGTACTAGCCCCCGGTGAAGTCTGTGCTTCTACAACTAACAGAAATTTTAATGGAAGGATGGGGAAGGGTGGAATGGTTCACCTTATGAGCCCGGCAACAGCAGCTGCAACAGCAATTGAGGGCAGGATTACGAATTCAGAGTTATTCGGGAGGAAGTAGTTTTATGAAAAATTTTAGCGGAAAAGTGCTCTTTCTTGATAGAGCCGATATAAATACAGATGAAATA
>CAZVFJ010000335.1:0-3284 GCA_964625825.1 uncultured Leptospirales bacterium
ATGAAATGCAGGCCTACAATGAAAAACGATTTGAGCAGATCGATAAACGCTTCGATGATACCCGTACTGACATGAATGCCCGCTTCGAGCAGGTTGACAAAAAATTCAGCATGATGATGTGGTTCATGGGTATAGGATTTACCCTTGTCACGACTATAATTACCGGAGCTTTTGTTCTTCTGGGGAGATAAACTCTCTTTTTAACATCTCCATAATCCCTGACATAAAATATTTGACAAAAACCTGTAAAGATTTCTATAATAGGATGAATTGAACCGTAAATTTTTATACATTGAATTATTCATATAAGTTCATGGAGGAATTAAATGAGAAATAAAATGGCCGGTATACCTGCTATCATACTCTCCCTTTTTCTTTTTACACCCCAGACAGGATTTTCAAAGGATCTTTCATATAAAGATATTACTATCGACAATGTATCGCGTTATAGTGAAGACCGGATAGCATATCAGCAGATTGAATATATTATCGATCCCGAAGAGCACCAGAAACAGGACACATCACTTGCCTCTCTTTTGATTATAAAGGATAGAAAGATGTATCTTTTTAAGGATGGATATGATGATCCTCAAATTGTTGAGCAGAACAGGATAATAATGGAAATGGAAAACAGGCTGCTCCAGAATGAACTCTGGGAGAGAACCATTGATAACAAACCTGATTATCTCAGAATTACAGATAGAAGGACAGAAGTTCTGAAAAAAGTTATTATTGAGGGGAATACCGATAACCTTTCGCAGAGATATACAGATTTCTACTTAAAAATGAGGGACACCTTCATCCAGAAACATGTAAATATTTTTAAAGCCCTTATGATCAACCGTAAAGATTCTGAGATGAATGTTAGCAGAGGGCCTATTCCGAAAGCCCTTAATTATGACGGCCCGACAAAATACTTTACATCCGTCACGGCAAAGACTAAAGACGGAATGGTTTATTACGCTGAAGATGGTGATGGAGACGGTATTGCTGAAACATTTACAGTTGAACTCCCTGACGGATTCCACTGGGGATATAAATCAGGCCCTAATATTATATTTATCCTGAAAAATAAGCAGGAGAACATCAAGGGGATGATAGGTACTCTGACAAAAGACGCATATGAAGGGACAGCCGAAGAAGAACAGATTATCAGTAAAGAATTTGATCGTCTTGATAAAGAAATTCCGGTTTTAATGGATGATCTTATTAAGATGGATAGCGAAACCGAAAGAATAATGAACGAATCAAAAAAATAATAATTAACAGATATTACCACAATTGATAAAAAAACCGCTCAGTCAGGAGCGGTTTTTTTATCAATTTTAATCAAAACAGAATTAATCAAGCTTCTTTATATATTGAGCCTGTTTTACATTGGGACTGAATGGGAGAAAATCGAGCGGATTCAGTGGAAAATCACCAAACCTCACTTCAAAATGAAGATGATTCCCTGTAGAGTTCCCTGAACTCCCCACATATGCTATAACCTGCCCCTTTTTAACAATCTCCCCCTCTTTAACAACAATCTCAGAAGCATGGCAATATCTTGTGATCATATTATCTCTGTGCTCAATTGAAACAGTGTGTCCAAGATTACCGGCATAACCGCAATAAATAATACGTCCTCCGCATACAGCAAGAATTGGAACTCCTCTCCCCGCGGGAATATCTATCCCTTCATGAAAAGAGTTCCACCTCCTGCCGAAAGCAGAACTTATCCTGTCAAAATTTGCTATTGGCCAGATAAATTCATCATCACGGCCTGGGATAGTTCCTGATGCAGCCCTGTTTTTTAGAAAGGCTAAATATGCCTCTGAAAAGGGGATAAAAACTGACTTATTATTTTTATAATCTGAACCATTTATGGCAATTACATCATTTTCACCTGTACTGTATGTCTTTAAGGCTGTATCAAGAGCTTCAAGATCACTATTTACAATCCACTGGCCTGAGTAACCTTTATATTCTATAATTTTATCACTACTGAGAAGTATAGATTGCGAAGCCTGAACGTATGGGCAAAGTCCGCCGGCAGAGTAAAATAGCAATAGATATAGAATGAGAATTATTTTTCTTTTCATTACAATCCTGAAAAATTTAATATATTAAAAAGACTGCAAGGTTACTTGCTTATAAAAAATTAACTTATTTATCATTTGTCAAGAATTAAGATGAACATATTATTTTTTTTAACCATTTATTTATTTTATTTTTATATTTTAATAAAATTTTCAGTATTTATGCTTTAATCTATTTGAAATAAAAAAAAGTTCAATTCTCCTCATCGCAGGCAGCGGGAGCAGCATATTGATAAATACTATTCATGATTAATTTAAGAAATATAATTGAAAAATTTGAATATAAGGGATAACAATTCTAATGGTTTTAATTCCTGATATATATTGATATATATAAAGAAGATAATTGGAGCGGAATATGATAAAATTCACAAAAATGCATGGCGCGGGGAATGATTACATTTATATAGAAGATCTTAAAGGGAACATCAAAAAGCCCTCTCAGCTAGCGGTAGAAATGAGCAACCGTAACTTTGGTGTGGGGAGTGACGGCCTGATCCTCATTCTTAAATCGGACACGGCTGATTTCAGAATGAGGATGTTCAACTCAGACGGTACCGAATCCGAGATGTGCGGCAATGGCATCAGATGTTTTGCAAAATACGTTTATGACCATAAAATGACTGACAAAGATGAGATTGATATAGAAACAGGGGGAGGGATAAAACACCTCATGCTGAAGATTAAAAAAGGTGCAGTTGACTCTGTAAAAGTCGACATGGGGGAGCCGATCCTGCGGCGCGATAGAATCCCTATGATCGGCGAGCCGGGTATGGTAATAAATGAAGACCTTCACCTCCCTGATGGTGTTACTTTCAGTATTTCTGCTGTTTCAATGGGGAATCCTCATGCAGTGATTTTTGTG
The DNA here is from genome assembly GCA_964625825.1 of uncultured Leptospirales bacterium. Taxonomy (GTDB): domain Bacteria; phylum Spirochaetota; class UBA4802; order UBA4802; family UBA5550; genus UBA5550. The sequence continues at coordinate 2,947 of CAZVFJ010000335.1, forward strand.
GAGGATACAGAAAACTTCCCTGTGGCAAAATACGGCCCTATTATTGAAAACTGCGAGCTGTTCCCCAACAGGACAAATGTTGAGTTTGTGCAGATTCTTAATAGCAAAGAGGTTATTCAGAGGACATGGGAGAGGGGAGCAGGTGAGACAATGGCCTGCGGTACCGGTGCTTCAGCTGTAACTGTAGCAGGTATTCTCACAAAACAGACAGAGAGAAAAATTACAGTTCACCTCAAAGGTGGCGACCTTGTAACAGAGTGGGACGAAAAGAGCAATCATGTATTTATGACAGGGCCGGCTGTTGAAGTATTTAAAGGCGAATGGCCCGATTAAAATTA
>CAZVFJ010000336.1:0-3275 GCA_964625825.1 uncultured Leptospirales bacterium
TCTGGTACACATTCGTATCGGTCAGCATATCAAAAGGAAAACATTTTATGACCGATTTTGGATATCGGCTTATAATCGGTGTGTGCGCAACGGTACTTGCCGTCTTTGCCATCTGGTTTGCGTATTCCGGTTTTCAGCGAATAATACATTATTTGTGATATTATCCCGCGCTGTAAACCTTTGCAGTAATTATTTAGGATTGTATAGATTACAAAAACTACATCATCTATCTTTTTCTGATACATAACAACTAACAAAAAATTCTGGCCAAAGAAGATGAATAAAAAGAAGCAGAGATCATTAAAATAAAATGAAAAAATTACTAACATTGTATTTATTTAAATGAAGGAAGTGATTTATTAATTATATTTTTTAAATTGTGGTTAACCAGGTACTTCTGATATGTCTCCGGTAATATGATTTGGTTTTTTAAATTCGCTGCTATTTTATAGGAATTTTTCGAGGCGATAGCAAAAATGAAATGGTTATGAATATAATAAACAGCAAAAATTTAAAAAGGGTAATCAGGTACATCAGCTTGTTTATATTGAAAATTATTCTCTTTGTGATTATTTATATTTTTGTTTTTTCCCTGTTATATTCTGTGAAAACATTAGCCGGAATAAATTTTTTTGATAATTGGTCACTTGGTGATTTTTTTTGATTACTGTTTAAATTATTATACACGGAAGTTAATTTTTTTAATAAATAATTATGGTTTGAAACGTTTATTACAAATTTACTTGACAATACATACCGTTCGGTATGTATTGTCTTAATGAAAAATCCGGGAAAAACAAGAAATTATATTATTGAGACTGCTGCGCCTGTTTTTAATAAAAACGGTTATGTGGGGACATCTCTTTCAGATATCCTGAAACAGACAACTCTTACAAAAGGTGCTATCTATCATCATTTTGAAAACAAGGATGATCTGGCACTTGCAGCACTTGAGCACAATCTCGGTTTTGTCTCTTCGCAGATTTTTAATAATATAAAAGACAAATCACATTCATGTGATAAGCTTCCTGTCTTTGCCGAAGCATTTAAGAAAAACTACAACCTGATGAAGAGTATGGGTGGATGCCCTGTCGTTAATGCTGCTGTCGATTCTGATGACGTAAACGAAGCTATAAGAAGCCGTGTATGCCGTTTTATCAGAATGTGGAGAAAATTTATCATTGATATAATAGAACAGGGTAAATCAAAATCTGAAATCAGGACTGATGTTGATGCTGAAGCCTTTTCCATGAACTTTATATCTCTCATAGAGGGGAGCCTTGCGATGTCAAAGGTATCTGACGACAGGAAATTTCTGGATAATGCGGTTTATCTTATAAAATCTCTCGTAAGGGAAATTAGGGCCTGAATTTTTTTATACAGTTACATACTGATTGGTATGTAGCTGGCGCTGATATGAACATGATCAGCTGTGAAGCTGTGATTATATAATCCATGGGCATAGCCCTGTCTCAATTAAAATCAGGAGTAATAATATGAATGATGTATACACTGAACTAAGGGATTTTCTAGACTGCATACCGAACGGATTCCCGGCATCTGAAAGCGGCATTGAGATTAAAATTTTAAAGAAGATTTTCACTCCTGAGGAGGCGGAACTCTTCATGAAACTGAAGCTTGCATTTGAAACATCTGAACAGATCTCTACCAGGACAGGTATTGATGTGGAATATATAAGAAGGATGCTCCCTGTTATGAAGAACAAGGGGCAGGTTGTGGGGATATCAAAGGGTAATTTTTCATTATACAGGATATATCCCTACGTATTCGGCATATACGAATTCCAGGGCGCGTCAATGGACAGAGAATTTGCAGCTATGAATGAAGAATACATGAATTCAACCATGGCAGAAGAATTCTTCACAAAAGAACCCCCCTTCATGAAATCAATACCGATAGGAATTGAAGTTAAAGATGATACTACAATTGAACCTTATGAAAGCGTTGCGGCGCTTATAGAAGGGGCGAAATCCTGGTCGGTAAGGGACTGTATCTGCAAGAAAGAGAAAGCCCTGCTCGGGAAAAAGTGTGACAAGCCGATGGAAGTGTGCCTTTCTTTCGCCCCTGTCCCTGGTTTTTTTGATAATGATGATACCTGCCGTGCAATTACAAAGGATGAAGCATATAAAATACTGAAGATGTCTGAAGAAGCGGGTCTTGTGCACATGACTTCAAACTATAAAGCAGGCCACTTCTACATCTGCAACTGCTGTAAATGCTGTTGCGGCCCCCTGACAAAGTATATTGCAGTAAGCAAAAAGGCTGTGGCCAAATCAGCATATATTGCCGTTGTAGATAAGGATTTATGCATATCATGCGGGGCCTGCCTCGAACGATGCCAGGCCAATGCCATTGAGATAAAAGATCATGCTGAAATAACAGACTGTATAGGCTGCGGTCTCTGCGTATCAACCTGCCCTGTTGAAGCGATCAAACTGGTCAGGAGAGAAAAGAGTGACATCCCCGAAGTCCCCGCTAATGAACGTGAATGGCTGAAGCTTCGCGCCAGGGAGAGGGGGATGAATGACGATTATAAGAAACTGCTTTGAAATAAGTAAAATATCTGTATGGGATAATGAAGGCACTGGTAATATACTTGAATCAGGGAGGAAGCTAATATAGTCTAGTAGGCTATTAAGCGGGAATCAGGAGTCTCGGATCAGCAACGGGAAAGGCATGGTTCTAATTCCTCATAGCTTCGGATTGATTTACGGCGATACCGTACACGGAATAAATGTGAACCGGCTGACAAAAAATACTAACAGAGATATGGTTGGAACGCCGATTCACAGGTTTGTCCCCTGCAGGATTGAAAAAGTATAAAGGATAACTGTATAAATATGATATTGACATGTTGAAGAGATTAATGCTGGATTTCTGTTACATTAAATCATACGGGGGGAGCAATGGGAATCTTTGAAAACGATATAACAGTAACTGAATCCGGGAAGGGTATTTTTGAAGGGGAGGTCTCCTGCAACTGGTCGGTGAATGGCAATCCCAACGGCGGGTATCTCATGGCTATTCTATCCGGAGCCATGACTGCGCATTCGGACAGAAAATCATTGCCGATCGTGACAGCGAATTATATCGCAAGGTGCGTGCCCGGGAAGGTTGAGGTTCGCGTGGAGGAGATCTCAAGCTCGGCTCAGTTTAACCGCTATGAAGCCAGACTTATCCAGGAGGGGAGGGAGAAGGTCCGCGCCCTGGGGACATTCACCGTGGATAAAACTGAATGTGCCTTTGAACATTAC
>CAZVFJ010000337.1:0-1016 GCA_964625825.1 uncultured Leptospirales bacterium
TTCCGTTTCTGAACAGAAAATTCGGAGATGCTGATATAACACCGCAGAAAGTTAAGGGAGCTCTTTTTTCAATTATCGGAGAGAATCTTAATGGGAAAATTTTTATTGATCTCTTTTCAGGTTCGGGGCAGATAGGATTTGAAGCTTTGAGCCGTGGAGCTGAAACCGTTATTTTTAATGAAGCTGATCATTCAAGGTGCCATTTTATCATGGAATTTTCGCGGACAATTCTATCCGGCCGGAAGTCATTAATACTGAATATGAAAGCCTCTGATGCACTTTCACATATCGCGGCGAAGGGGATTAAAGCGGATATAATTTTTATTGACTCTCCGTACGAAAAAGTAAAGGGCGAACCCGGCTCCTACATTAATATTATTGAGAAAATTACAGAATCAGGAGTATTAAAATCAGACGGAGTGATTGTCGTACAGCATTTCTCGTCCAATATTCTTCCTGATTCATGCTCTGTATATTTTCGTTCAACTTTGAAGAAATATGGCACTACCTCTCTATCGGTCTATATGGCCACATCCGGGAAAACTATTCAACCTGCCTGATCTTTATATTATTTATTAATGAGATTGCATTAAGATAATCAATAGGACCTTCTGTAGTCAGGTTGTGGAATGTGAATGCGATATACCTGTTGTGATTAATATTCATCGGTCTTGTGGAATCAACAAGCTCCCACCTTCCGTTTCTATATGCTTCAACCCACATGTGATAAACAAATACATTCTTTTCACCATTGAAATACCCGGAGAGTATAATTCCTACAACAGCCCGTGCTGGAATATTGCTCGCACGAAGAAGAGAAACCGTGAGCACTGCGTGTTCTGTACAGTCTCCCGTGCGGTTTTTAAGTATTGATAATGCCGGGATTATAGGTATACCCTCTTTTTTATCAATTATATGTTTATAAACATATATAGAGATATCCTTAACCGGATCTTTTGAGTTTTTGAATTTGAGTGCAACATCTTTTATCTCCCTGCTTTCCAGGTTGAGAAAAG
>CAZVFJ010000337.1:1026-3270 GCA_964625825.1 uncultured Leptospirales bacterium
TTAATGTATCGGGGCTTTCTAATAACTGAAAATTCCCTGTGGCAACAGTAATCTGTTTACTGCTTTCTGATGTTGATTCAGATAATATTTTTTGTGTAGATACGCGCGGTAGTGTGAATTCTTCTTCTGAGGATGAGATGAGAAATAAAGACTTTTTCTGGTTGTAGACATTGTTATTCAGTTTGTCCGGCTGTATTATAAATGAGGATACAGGCATTTTTCCATAAATAACTGATGAGAACAGGATAAGCGATAAAGATATTACCGGCAAAAATTTTCTCATCTGTCAGTCAACCTTTTCGAGCTCGAATATATTATTAAGCATCTTTATCACAACTTTTTCGGTGACACCGTTTTCATTAAGGTATACATCGAGACTTTTCAGTTTTTCAACTTTCTGTTTCATGTGGAGCAGCTTTTTATTCTGCCCGTTAACGTTAATTCTTTCATAACCCATTATTTTAACTATAACAAGAATCGGTTCTTCAAGTTCGACAGTGGGCTCATAAATAAGAGACCTGACTACAGTCCCTTCCTTGAAATGATTTCTGAGCATCTCACTGAAAAAAAAGTTACCGTCAAGTACGAATGGTTCTGAAATTGTGAATGTCGATTTATATTCTCCAGATTTTAATAAAACTTCATTCCCGTTGAATGTTGCGGTTTTATTTATCTCCTGGACTTTGCCGCTGTTTTTATCCGTAATGGTGTTGAGTATCTCAAGGCTCACAGGTTTGAAATCTGTTGTCTCATTTATTATCTGCACAGATTTATTCTCTATCGCGCCGACAGTAAGATACATTTCACTTTTCGAAACGTATATATCTCCCGATTTTTCATTTGAGAAATTAGCTTTCCCGGCTTTAATCCCGTTAACTATGAGATTATAATTCCACGATCCGGATGGGATAGCCGCGGGTGTCTGAGTACATGAGATGGTTAAGGTGATTATTGATAGGAGTAATGAAATTTTTGTTTTCATACAATTTTATCCTGATTATATTTTCAATAATTTATTCTGAGGTTTCATTTGCGAAAGTGGTCATAACCTTTAATATCGATTTTCGTTGATGAATTACCGCTCCTGAGAATATACCCTGAACCGGTGATTCTTCCTATACACCTGATGCCGGCATGACCTGAATCAGGTTTTGATGAAGTAAACAGTAGTTCGTACTCCTCCCCGCTATAGATAGAATAATCAAGCATTTTATTATAATCTCCTTTGCAAAAGCTGAGGAGTTCATATGGGACAGGGAGGGAATCCGTGTCGATAACAAAACCTGTTTTACTCTCTTCACAAATATGCCCGAGGTCTGAAAGAAGTCCATCGGATATGTCTATCATTGCTGATGGTGAAAAATTATTCATTATTACCTGAATCATTTCTGTCCTTGGATCAGGGGCTAGATGCTTTTTTATTGAGAGAGGATAGTCTCCGCAGTTTTTACCGGACTGAAGAAGCTCAAGTCCGAGTTTTGAAAGTCCCGGCTCGCCTGTGACATAGATGTAATCTCCCGGTTTTGCTCCGCTCCGGTATACAGGGTGTGACGTTTCACCGTAGATCGAAATGCTTATTACAAGTTTTTCGGAGCCTGATATATCTCCACCGGCAATAAATGTATTGTTTTTTGATGCGGAGGATAGAAATCCTTCATAAAGTTCATCAATATTTTTCCGGGAGGTTACTGCCGGAATTCCCAGAGCGACAAGTGCAAGAATAGGAACTCCACCCATTGCGCAGATGTCGGAAATATTAGCGCTCATTGACCTGTATCCCGCGTCGTGATACGATGTATAGCTCAGGTCAAAATGGACGTTTTCAATACTTATATCAGTTGAGAATAATCCGTATCTCCCTTCAGAAATTGTATAAACGGCACAGTCGTCGCCAATCCCCAGGATCGGACTGCCGGAAGAGGGCTTTGTTCCGATTCTCTTTTTAATGTTTTTTATTATATCCCATTCACTTTGCATCTGTTTCAGTAGTAACGCTTATACGCGCATTCAAATTTTATTAAATCAGCCATAGTCTTTGACCATCCGGAGAGGCATAGATAGTTTATAATGAATATTGCGGCATTACCTGTGGGGTGCAGTCCAAATTGGGGTTTCATTTTTTATTCCTCAATGATGTGTTAATTAAAAATATAACTATTCATATTATGATTTTGTAAATTAAAAAATATTCCGCTTTTACTTCATATTCATAACCGCAGAAAATCCATCGTGTATTGCCTGAAG
>CAZVFJ010000338.1:0-3249 GCA_964625825.1 uncultured Leptospirales bacterium
CCGGTATGAAAGTATTCCTTTTTCAAACTCTGCATCCCATGGACCGAGTATTGTGAAGCTCCAGGCTTTACCTGTCTCTGCATCCTCAAGATTTACCCTTGTCCCGATGCTTACACTCTCTGTATTAATTTTTGAAGGATCAAGAAGGTCCGCTCTTTTTATCTCATCATCAAGCCTGGAAATCGCAAGTTTAAGTACAGTCTGCTTCTCCATAAGAGCATTATAATCTACATTTTCCCTTATATCACCCGAAGCCTCTGATACGGCGGAAAGTTCTTTTGAAAGGCTTAGCATCTCATCATTAACCATATGATCCAGTTCAGCTTTTTTCCTGTCATAACCCTCTTTCGTAACAATGAGTTTTTCAACATCAATCTTCCACTCTTCTTCAACTACCGGTTTATGTTCCTGTATATTTTCAAACCGATTCTTTACTATCTCCTCAAATTTTTCAAGCTGTGAATCTTCAACAAAGGGCAGATTCTCAAAGATATCGAATATTTTCTCAACAAGTGATCTTTCAAGACTGTTTACTATCTTTTTAAGCACTTCAGAGTTATCATCAAAGAGAACGTCAAACATCATATACTTCAGCCTGCTCCCCTCCACCTCTATCTTCTTCAGCTCATTCATAAGCCTGAAAAATGTGAGCACAAGATTCTCCTCGGGGTAATCGAGCCAGTCATATTTCCATGATTCGGTAAGTATATTTTTAGCAACCCAGATAAATATATCGGGATACTGCTTTGCTCCCGGCATAACCCTTTCTATAAAGAGGTTTATTGTTTTATATTCATGTGCGCGGAGCAGAATATTAATTATATACTTGTGTATACGTACCGGAGTTTCAAAAAGAAGCTCAAGAAGAATTGCCGGCCAATCCTCCCTGTTTTCAACTATAAGGTTAACAAAAAGCTTTTTGTAATCATACGACCCGATTTTCATTGAGAGTATCGGAAGCTCATGGCTGCTCTTTATAAACTCAATAACCTTATCTTTATTCTGATCAAGTTTTATTTTCGATGACTCAGAGTACCTGGAAAGGTCTGCAAGAATAAAATAAGAGAGTATCCTCCTTGTGTCCGATTCCCCCTTAACCTGTTCTGAAAAATAATCGATGAAGTACGGGGCAACGCTCTCCCCCTCTTTCATTTCAATATTATTGATAAATTCAATCGCTATATTTAGTTTTTCGGTGAAGGATGTACTTACAGTAAACTTACCAAGAAGCTCGTCGGCAAATGTCACAGGTTTATCCCTCATAAAAACCATATTTTTCTTCTTGTCTGACACGCCAAAGAGCGGGTCCTTCTTTATCTGTGTCCTGGCCTTACTCCACCACTTAGTCCAGTTCTTCTCCTCAATAAAAGATGGTACAATTTCATACTTAATTGTACTGTTATCCATCTCTCCACCGTAGGATTTTATTAATATTTCAAAAAACTGCATAAAATCCTTATCGAACATCTCTTTCAATGTTTCCGGATCTTCATGCTTCATTACATAAATGTGATCCTTGGCTATCGGTTTAAGAGACTGAAGTGCCATCTGAATGGACATATTATGTTCCGGTTTCTCCGGAAAATTCACAATTATTCCATCACCCTCTATGTCCTCAATCTTCCCAAGCCCCCATGAGTTATGGAATACATAATTCCCCTTATCAAAAACTATATTTTTCTCAAAATCCTGTATTGCAAATTTCACTGGAGCCTTAAAGTTGTTCAGCCTTGAAAGCCTGAGAAACTGGCTGAACTGTGAATGTTTACCATACTTAGCCTCATAAAACTTCACAAGTTCGCGCCTTGAGTGTAGGTCATCCGGCCTGTAGTTAAGTATTTTTTTAAGAAGTTCAATGGCCCTGTCCGGATTCTCATCATCCCTGTATTTATGGAGGAGTATCTTCAGGAGATCAGCGGCAAGTTCCTGCTGCTTGGTGTCTACGAGCATCCTCTCTATCCTCTCAAAAAACTGGATATCCTTCCATGATACAACTACCAGTTTCTGCCAGAGTGGCGTAATCTCATCAAAATTTTTTGCCTTGATGAAGCCCTCTATTGAAAGTTTCATGTACTGGATACTCTTCTCCTGGTCCTGGTTTACTATGGCAAGGGCCAGTTTTTTCGCAACCTGCGCATCAAATCTATCTATCTTAAGGAGGTTGTCCAGAACAGGTATTGCCTCCCTGCTCCTTCCGAGCCTTTCAAGGCTTGTTGCAAGAGATCTAAGAGCAAAACTACTCTCTCCATATTCAAGTATCTTCTCTGAAAGGAGTTCAACAACAGCCCATTTATGGTTTTCAGTGAATTTCTCAATCAGCTTCCTTAAATGTTTCTTTTCATCAATCTTCTCAAGCTGATATCCAAGAAGACCTGATATATAAGCAGCCGTAATGGACCCCGGCTGTTCTTCAAGATGTGCCTTACAGAGAGCAAGAGCATCATCCATTACATTCTCTGCAATTATGGAATTAAGAATATCATCAAGTATCTTGAATCTGGAGATCCCGATATCCTTCGGGTCCATTCTTCCCCATGATTCCTCTTTAAAAAGAGATGAAAGCTTTTCCATTATTTTATTTTTTGACATATTCCTATCCTATTAACCTGAATTTTGTGTATTAAAAAATAGAAAATACCCATGCTCTGCTCTGCAATGGGTATTTTCTTCGTTACCCCGATTATTACCGGGTTGTATAAAGCTGAAAAAGGCTTGTTTACTGTGTTTTCTGCTGATTAGAACTACTGCTTCCGCCTTCAAAAGCTTTATGCATATCCTGACCGTCGAAATATACTTCATAAGTATCAGTCAATACTTTGATCTGATCAAAAAATACATAAATATCAGAAGCATTTCTCGAACTTGTTCTTGTATGCTCACCACTTACAGATGTCACTTCTCTTATGACGACCTTCACAAGCTTAGAAACCCTTGTAACCGGGTAGGTGTCAGTGGACTGAGGGATATTTTGAGGAATTTCAAAAGTCATCGGCCTCCATCCCACAAAGTTTATAGACTGCGGCTCAAGGATATGTACATCACCTTTAAAATCTTTGATCCAGAGTTCCATTGAATAGGAAAAACCTCTTCCATGAACCCAGAGCGATACAGCCTTCGCCCTTCCGGGAAGCTGAAGCCCTCTCTCCTGTACATCAGCCCTGAGAGCCTGGTCATATGTCATTACAGGAGTACGGTCTTTCCAGTCAACTTCCTTTGGAGCTTCTATTGATACAACATTTGGCCCCGGGT
>CAZVFJ010000339.1:0-3232 GCA_964625825.1 uncultured Leptospirales bacterium
GATATTCGCACCGAGAATAATACCCGTTGCCTGCATTAGATCTATCAATCCCGCGCTTACAAAACTGACGAGCATTACAGTTGTTGCGCTGGAAGACTGTATAATGGCAGTAATTCCAAATCCGGTTAAAACTCCTTTAAATCTGTTATTCGTGGCTTTCCAGAGAATATTTTTAAGTCCTTCACCTGTGGCAGACTGCAGACCTTCACTCATGATCTTCATTCCATAGAGAAATAGAGCAAGGCCACCTGTAACAGTAATCAGTATTTGTGTCATCAGTTGAATTTTCTCCTCTTAAGACTTTTTTACTTGGTGTTTGAGGCTAATAATAATTGCTGAACTTTACCTGGTGTGTCTGTAACAAATTCTGTCCATATATATAGATAATATCTTGATTCTAAAAGAAGTAATAATTTCTAAACAAATATTTTCGTCAAAAAATTAAATTATAAATCAGTTAAAGAATAAATACTTAAAAAGAAAGTGATTACACTTTTTTTGTTAAAATAAAAGATATAAATTTTTTCAGCAGGAAGATATTTTTTTACAGCATTATTGTCAATGATCTATTTCAGGCTTTTTATATTCAGCTCATGAATTTAATTACACAATATGACAAATATAATTGACACGATCCGTATTATACAAGTATTAATTTTATATTAATTATAAAGAGATAATAAAATCAGCTGACAGAGGGAAACGTGTAGCTGCGCGAACCCGTTAAGGGGAGTGAGGAAAGTCCGGACATCACAGGGCAGGATGCCGGGTAACACCCGGGCGCTGCGAGGCGATGGAAAGTGCAACAGAAAATATACCGCCTGTTTACAGGTAAGGGTGAAATGGCGAGGTAAGAGCTCACCGCGCAGACCGTAAGGGATGCGGCAGTGTAAACCCCATCCGATGCAAGGCCAAGTAGTCAGCCGCCAAGGGCTGCCCGCCCGTGGCTGAGGGTAGGTCGCAAAGACGCGTATGGTAACATCCGCGCAAGATAGATAGCTACTTAAACAGAATCCGGCTTATGGTTCCCTCTGTCAGGTGCTTTTATAAACCGCTTCATTATCCCGTGAGGTGTTTTTTTTATTCCGGATATAATTATTAAGGTAATATGAAATATCCTGTTATTATATCTCTTCTGCTTATTTTACCGGAGAGGTGTTTGTTTTTTTATTCCGGATATAATTATTAAGGTATTTAGTAATATCCTTTTGTTATATAACTTCTCTTTATTTTTTTATGTTCAGGCGGAGGCGCCACCGTTTCTTCAGTTAATAACATAGACCCTTCGGTCCGTCAAATGGTTGCAACAGCCAATCTTCACCTTGTAACACATTTAATGGCGTATTATTTGAACCTGGTGCAGAGTACCTTCTTAAACGCGGGACTGTGCTTGAGGAACAGATAACCGCAGACTACGCCGGTAACAACTTCAATTCAACATCTCTTTCATCCGGCACTTTTGAATATTAGATTGACATTAATGTTCAAAATTATATATTATCATATTATAAAATTAAAAATACGGACTGATATATGGAAAGAGAGAGAAAACTTACAGTAGCAATCCTTGCTATGCTGATTTTTGTAGCTGTGATAGCCATTGTTGATATAAGTTTTAAAATAGAAGAGAAGCATTCACGTGAAATAAAAATTTCAATACCCGATATGGGGGCAGGTATAGGGATTGTAAGGGTAGAAGGCCCCATTGAGCTTTCTGCTCCAACAGGTCTGCTCGGCCGCCACGGCGGGGCTGAGGCTGTCGTAAAGCGGCTTGATGATCTTGAAAAGGATAGTAATATAAAAGCAGTCGTACTCAGAATAAACTCTCCCGGCGGGACAGTCGCTGCCACACAGGAGATTTATGAGAAGATAATGAAACTCCGCAAAAAGAATATCCCCGTAGTGGCTTCGATGGGGGATGTGGCTGCGTCCGGCGGGTATTATATTGCCTCCGCATGTAATCATATAGTGGCAAATTATGGTACTGTAACCGGTTCAATCGGAGTTATCGCTTTCTCGCCTAATCTTAAAAGACTTTTTGATAAGTTCGGCATACAGATGAATGTTATTAAAAGCGGAAAGTATAAGGATATACTCGCTTCCCACAGGGATATGAGCAACGAAGAAAGAATTCTTCTCCAGGAGATGATCGATTCCTCTTATAATAAATTTATTAAAGATATTGCCCTGGGAAGAAATATGAACATTGATGATATAAAGAAGGTCGCTGACGGACGGATAATGAGCGGTGAAACGGCGCTTAAAAATAAGCTGGTTGATCAGACCGGTACTTTCGAAGACTCAATTGCCAGGGCAAGAGAGATGGCCGGCCTTGATGATAATTCTCCAGTTTATGAAGAGAACGGTTCTCCATTCAGTGAAATATTCGGCTCGCTTAATGGAATTCTTGGACTGCAGAATATCCCCGGAAGCGGAACACTCTATCCTGCTTATAAACTTGAATACAGGTATATGCAATGATACTTGAAAAATTCAAAAGCCTTGCCTGGGCGGATTTTTTTCTATACGCTCTTATAGATCCAAGATCACTTTACCGGAGGATAAAGCAGAAGGACCCTGATGCGCTCTGGCTAAGTTTTGCTGTACCTGCTGCCGTCTCTCTGGCAGATATACTCGTTCTTTCTCTTATGGGGAAAGAATCAAACTTTTTTTATTATAAAATCAGTTACGGATGGATTCTTGTTTTTCTATTTTCATTTCTCCGGATTCTGATTTATGCCTCACTGGTAGATGCAGCAGCCCAGTTTTCCGGGCTCAGGGGTAACATAAGGGAAATGATTACTGTAATAAATTTTTCGCTGCTCCCTGAACTTTTCATTCTTCCTGCTGTATATCCATTTATTGTGGGGGGGATTATACCTGCGTTTTTCTATATTATTTTAACCATGGTATGTTTTGTGTGGCATGTTTTAATTCTTGTACAGGCGATCTCTGAAATGCATACGATTGAATTCGGCAGATCTTTCCTGATCTTTATTATGCCGGCAATAGTGACAGGAACTATATTTTTTCTGATTGCGGTTATGATGATTATTAATACGGCAGGTTATATTTTTTCTATTTTATAATTAAAAAAAGCCGTCAGAATATGACGGCTTTTCTATATTGATGATATTTAAAATTACTTCACTTCTTTAGCGACACCCGAGAACCAGAGAGCTGTTGCTCCATCACCTTCAAGCTTGAGTGTCCCGTTCTGAAGCGCTTCCAT
>CAZVFJ010000340.1:0-3225 GCA_964625825.1 uncultured Leptospirales bacterium
CTTAAGACGGGGCCGACAGGGACAAATGTCTGTGACATACATATACTTCTGGTGGTTTAGAGAAACAATAAAGATGATATCCAAAATGAATTGACTGATATTCCTCTTCCATTGATCATTGAATCAATTATAAACATCAGCTGTTACTTATGTTATTCTTTACTATAACAGTAACGGCGGAAGGGGTTACATGTCACAGTCAATCTTTACCTTTACAGAGAACTATAAAGTCCGTTCATATGAAACAGATGTAAATGCCCGTGCAACAATTCAGACTATAGTGAATTATCTGCAGAACAGTGGTTTTAACCATGCGCTGATACTTCGCAAAGCGGGGGGGCTCTCCCATGATTCTTCAACAGCATATTTTCTTACAAGGCAGAGGGTGAGGATGTTCCGCTATCCTGAATGGCAGGAGACAATAACAATCAATACCTGGCTTGAACCCCGCATAAAAAAATACGCTGTGCGTGAATTTGAGATCCTTGATTCAGATGGTGAAATCATCGGGTGCGCTACAAATTCCGCGGCTTTTTTTGATCTTAAGGAGAAGAGGGTGATCCCCGCGTCTGAGAAGATGCGCGATATACCTGTGCCCCCGAGAGAAAGGGCTCTGGATGACCCCTTTGAACGGATACCGCGCCCGGTAGTTGGAGAGTTTTCTGTAGAGTTCAGTACGCGCCTTGCCGACCTCGATATGTATCGTCATGTGAATAACGTGGTCTATGTTGAATGGGCAGTTGAAACTCTTCCCCTGGAAGTCTGGGAAGGATGGACTCTACACGATCATGAAATTAATTTCAGGTCTGAAGCCGGTTTAGGTGATGTAATAGAAGCGGAAGCCGAGGAGGTAACTTGCGGCAATACTCGTATTTTTCTTCACAGGCTTACCCGAAAATCTGACGGTAAAGAGGTTGCCCTTCTGAGAACATGGTGGGAAAAGAATAAATAATGCAGGAGAGCTTTACATGAAAGAGATGGATTTAAATGGAACTCCGATTATCGCCGGGGGGTGGCCTCTTAATCATTCACTACCTACAATAATTTTTATACATGGAGCAGCGGGATCAAAAAGATTCTGGGAAGCTCAGGTCCGGGGACTTGCTGAAATATGCAATACTGTGGCAATTGATCTTCCGGGCCACGGCAGCAGTACCGGGAGCGGATCTGATAGTATAGCATCATACGCGGATGCTGTTGAGAATTTTATCCATGAGCTTAACGCCCCGTTACCTGTTCCCTGCGGACTAAGCATGGGAGGAGCTATTGCCCTTTATATGCTCCTGGAAGGGAGGATTGATTATAAAGCAGGGATAATTATAAATTCAGGCGCCAGGCTCAGGGTAATGCCGGCAATATTTGAATTGATACAGAATAATTACAGCGGATATGTCTCATCACTTCCGGTTATGGGGGCATCTCCAAAGACAGATCCGGCAAAGCTATCGGATATAATAGCTGATGCAGAAAGGAGTATCCCGGCTGTATCGTATGGTGATTTTACTGCCTGCAATTCATTTGATGTAACAGGAAGGCTCGGAGAGATTAATGCTAACCTTCTTGTTATGACTGCTGAAGAGGACAGGCTGGCCCCGCCCAAACTCGGTAAATTTATTCATGACAATGTAACCGGTTCAAAATATGTAAATATCATTGAAGCTGGTCATTTTTCTCCTGTGGAGAAACCGGCAGAGGTTAATAATGTTATGAGGGAATTTATAAAAAGCCTGATATAGTGATATTGACAATATCTTCTATTGTATCTGATTTTTGACGAAATATTACAATCATGTTAAATTTTTTATATCTTTTGCTTTATATATGATTTGTTTAATCTAAAAAAAGTAAACATATACTTCTTTCTTGACAAAGATTCTGGCATATGAAATTTATGATTAATTTTTGCCGGATAGTATTATAAAAAACTGTTTTCAACTCTGATTCCTGCGCCTAAGCCGGGGAGCGTATTGTCATATAAATTAAAATCCCCTTCAGGGCATTATCTGTCCGCAAAATAGTTAATTACATTTTAACGGAAACCGGTCTTTTTAATCTGAATTAAAAAAAATGGTACTAAAGGCTTATGACAGTCCAGGTACCACTATAAAGTAAAATTGTAAGGCTTCACAATAAATCAATTTTCAGAGGGTATAAATATGTTATCAAATCTGGGGTATGGATGGCATAATGTTATTAATGCCAATGGTTTAATGATTACTGCGATAGGTCTGCTGCTTGTATTTTTTTCACTGCTCTTGATTAGTCTGATAATAAGATTAACCCCATATCTGCTGATTGCCATAGGGAGATATTTTCCTGAAGAAGAGGAGCAGTTAAACGGTAATAATGTAAAAAAGGTTTCAGAGACAGAGGTTGTTGCGGCAATTTCAGCGGCTCTCTGTTATTCAATGCAGTCGTCAAAACAATAGTATAGATGGTATAGAATATGGATTTTTTCTTCGAATTTTTTAAAACAACCGGGTTTTACCTGATGACGCCGGGTAATATCGCGATGATAATTATCGGAATAATTTTTATTGCCCTCGCTATTATAAAGCATTATGAGCCGCTCCTTCTTCTCCCTATAGGTTTTGGAATAATTGTTGGTAATATCCCGTCTATCGCAAGTATGCCTCTCAGTGTTTATGACAAGGGCAGCGTTCTTTATTATATATATTTCGGAGTGACCCAGGGTGTGTTCCCGCCGCTTATTTTTCTCGGAATAGGTGCAATGACAGATTTTTCGACTATGCTATCCAATCCGAAGCTTATACTACTCGGAGCTGCCGCTCAGGTCGGTATATTCCTGACTCTGATCGGCGCGCTGTATCTCGGATTTACGCCGCAGGAGGCGAGTTCAATAGGCATTATAGGAGGAGCTGACGGACCGACCGCGATATTCCTTACAGCC
Source organism: uncultured Leptospirales bacterium (assembly GCA_964625825.1). Lineage (GTDB taxonomy): Bacteria > Spirochaetota > UBA4802 > UBA4802 > UBA5550 > UBA5550. Next base: position 2,912 of record CAZVFJ010000340.1, read on the forward strand.
AAGCTCGCACCGCACCTGTTAGGCGCTGTCGCAATCGCTGCTTATTCATACATGGCGCTTGTCCCTGTTATTCAGCCCCCGATTATGTATCTCCTCACAACAAAGAAGGAGCGCCTTATCAGGATGAAGCCACCGCGCGTTGTTTCTAAAAGGGAAAAAATATTCTTCCCGGTAATAGCATTTCTTGTTTCAGCTCTTATTGTCCCTGGATGCCTCTCTCTCGTAGGGATGCTTTTTTTCGGAAACCTTCTTAAAGAGAGCTTTGTGACAGAGAGGCTGGCGCAGACTGCGCGTACAGCACTTATTGATATAGT
>CAZVFJ010000341.1:0-3222 GCA_964625825.1 uncultured Leptospirales bacterium
AGTCGAGTCATGTACAATTGTATGAGATATAACATCTCTGGTAAGGCCGGGGAATGAGTCTACTATCGACTTTTTATCTTTGATCAAAGCGTTGAATAGAGTTGACTTCCCGACATTCTGTCTTCCGACTATTGAGACAACTGGAAGTTTAGATGACATATGTGCCACTCCTTGGTGTATTAAACTGATTAATGCTGAACTCCGGGCTTTTACAACAAAAAAAGTATGGTATTAAGTCAAGATATAAATAAAACTATGGAAAGTTTAAATATTATTAATGTGCTAACACCGATGATCCGATATAATCAATGTATTAAGCATCTTGTTATATGATTTTTTTATTTTTTACTTGCAATAAAAAGTGTTTAATGCATTATTAAAAAAATAATGCATCATTAAAAAAATTTTGAGGTGTATTTCATGGCAAGTGTTAAACAACTTGAGAATAACATCAAGAGAAAAAAAGACAAAGTTGTTAAGCTTCAGAAGGATATTAAATCCGAAGAAGCAGCAATAGCTAAACTCCAGAAGGATTTAGTTGTTGAGAAAAAGAAAGAAGCTGACAAAGCGAAAGCTAAACCAAAAGCTAAAGCTAAGGCTAAGGCCAAAGCGAAAGCACCAAAGAAATAATTTGGTTTTTGTGACTGGGAAAAAGAGAGGGTTGGAACCCTCTCTTTTTTTTTAGCTCTTTTTAAATTATTATTGAAAAAGATTCATGTTACCGATATTTAAAATACTTTAATACTACTTTTAACTATAGGGGTCTTCTGTTGGTCAAGGTTGAGCAGAGAAAACTAAGAAATTTTAATCCTTTCGGAACTGTGGATGATGTAATAGCTATCCTCAAGGAACAGTTTTCGACGCGCAAATTGTACATGAAGTATGATGTTGATAAATGTGAAGTAATGATTAATGAGTATAACCAGGACGGGACATTGATGATCGTTACTGATCCCAATTACAGGGGTACAGGCGATATTATAATATACGGGCTTTCTGATAAATATATTGAAATAGATCTTGAGGTCCTGGATACAATGGGGCCTGGATACTATAAATGCAGGATAAAAAGCGCAAGGCGTGCGACCGAGGGGAGGAGGGACCTTCGCTTTAGAATAAATCAGGGGGATGCTGTTGCCACAAATTTTCGTGTTTCAAAGCATACTATTGACGTCACCAGATTTAATGTTCCCACAAGCATTAAGGTTGTTATGGATCAGTTCCAGTCAGCCAACTCAAGATTCTGCGATATGTTTAAAATAGATATTTTTAGCCTTGATAACAGGGATATTGTACTTAAAAATATAAAAAATACCGGAAAAACCCTGTTTATAGAGAATGTTTCCGACCCGGATTCATACAGGGCAATGACCGATGATTTCGTTGATATAGCAGCTCTTTACGGCAGTGACCTCGACAGGCTTATCAAAAGAAATATTGAAAAAGGATTTAAGTCTATTATAATAGTACCGGTGATTTATATCACTGAAGATGAGCATTCGATCCCTTTCGCATACCTCCAGGCCATATCAAAAAATGAGACAATGGGTATAGACAGGGTGATTGAATTAAAAGATATGTCCTTCAGACTGGTTGACCGTATAAGAGATGCGAATACTCTGCTTGTCTCTGTTCATCAGCAGTTGCTCGATATCAGTAGAGGAGGGGCAAAACTCAAGATAACGGATGTTGATCTAAAGAAATATATCCAGAAATCGAAAGGATTCATATTTGATATAGTTTTCAGACTTCAGGCTCCCCTTACAATCTACGGAGATATAAAATCTGTATCTAACGATTCTGATGGAAATGTAATTATAGGTGTCGATTTTGAAGGGAACTCATCCAGAAAGGATGAAATGAAGAGATTCTACGATGTACTTAAACCGATGGAATCTGAATATAAATCAAAATTGATAAAGAGCATAAAGAGTGCCAGAAGGTAAAAGTTACAAACCCACCCGATTTTTCTCATCCTTTGCAACTTCAGCATCAGATTTCCTTGCATAAAAAGGGATTGTACTACCATAAAAGCGGTATAATTCAGGTGAATTTCTATATTTAAGAAGTGTTAGTTCTGATGTAATACTGCCGGATGGAATAAAGTTCTCCAGAATTCTGAAATTAAACCCGGCTGAAGATGCAATACTTTCGATTGTCTCCCTGTACTTGTTGCATCCGTCACCTGCGCATAGAAGAGTTTCTCCTCCTGTTATATGTTCCAGAAGATATTCAATTTTATAATCACCCACAGGGATAATCTGTTCCGGGGGGAACTCATTATCTGCTTTGTAAAGAGATGCAAAAACCCGGGATTTCTTTGCGTCAAAAGCTATAAGTATCTTCGCACCGGCCGGTTTATTTATAGATGATGAGAATATATCCTGAGTTGTGATCCCGACGAGAGGAACGCCGAGTATCTGGGCAATCATTCTGGCGGTGGAAACTGCGATTCGCACACCGGTAAAGGAGCCGGGGCCGATCCCCACTCCAATTAGATTGATATCTTTTATAGTGATTGATGCATTCTCTAACACCCGGTTTATATTGTCAAACAGTGTTATTGAGTGTGTCATCTTAACATTTTCTGAGTACTCGAAAGTTCCATGTTCAGTCGTAACAGAGATAAATTCAAAGTCTGTTGCAGTATCAATTGTCAGGATATTCAACTGTTATTCTCCTGCTGTTGCTGTCAATATATTCAATCATAATCTCAATGCGCTTCTCCGGAAGGTGCCCGGCCCCTCTCTCCGCCCATTCGATTACAGATATTCCGTCGTTTTCCCAGTACTCTTCAAAGCAGAGATTGTCAAACTCTCTCTCGTTTTCAATCCTGTAGAGATCAAAATGGTAAAGAGTTTTCTTCCCGTCATGAATTTCCATAAGACTGAATGTGGGACTGGTTATATCTTCAGTTATCCCCAGGCCTTCTGCAATTCCGCGGGTAAGAACTGTCTTCCCTGTTCCCAGATCGCCTTTAAGTGCTATCACGTCCCCACGTTTCGCTTTCATCCCGATTTTGAATCCGAGCTTTTCGGTCGCTTCAGGATTCTCTGTTATATATATCTTTTTCATTATGATTTCACCGGTATTTATCTCTCCTAATAAATATACTATTATGTCAAGGAAAGATTTTAATGTATATTTTATCAGTAATAATTTTATATTTCCTCGACGCCGCAGTCGGAGGGTATAATAACATTCATTATCTTATATAAAAAG
>CAZVFJ010000342.1:0-1914 GCA_964625825.1 uncultured Leptospirales bacterium
TGTTCGAAATCATCAAGATTCTTCAGTATCCCCATCTCTCCTGTTATACAAAGTATTATCTGTTTCGATTTCTGATAATTATTAATAAACTTTATTACAGCAGGATCTGCAAGAGGACGATCTGTTGTCAGAATTATTACAGTGTTAAAAGCCCTGAGCTTCCGGTTCAGACCTTTGGCCTTTGCAGGCTTAAATGCTTCCACAGAGAGAGTAAACCTGGAAATCATGGCATATCTCTCAATCATCTCGCTAAAAGCTTCAAAGTATTCTGAATCAATATTAACGCAGGACAGTCTTCCCTTTTCAGGATTTTTAAGCGGAAGAATATTATTCCTGTTATTAAGCAGTACTGTTGCAGTTTCGGCCTTTTTCTCCTCCTCCATCCGGAGCAGATTATTTTTATGTTTATCTGATATTGAACAATTAACTACAGCATTAAAGCCCACTGATAAAAAAGCTGCCACAATAACGATATTTTTCAGGTATTTCTTCATAAAACTTCTCTGGTATTATTACAGTTTATATCCGATTTAATAGCCGGCTAAACCCTGATATTACAGGTTTCAGATTCTGAATAGTATTTTAAAAACAACCTATAGTTAAAAAGTAAACGGCAGATAACAGAAGACAAGCATTTTAAACTATTTAAAAAAAGAAAGTACATTTATCAGGTATTCGATTTACACAAAAAGGGTGTTCCCAAAAAAGATATCTATAAAAAATTGAAACTTGTGGTGTAGCTATTTCTAAAAACACCTAATTCAAGTCAAGATATTTACTTTTGAGAAAGCTCTAAATAAATATGAAGAAAATGATGCAGTTTTAAATGAAATATTATTATAAACCTATGAGCAATTCATAACAGATTTTATGAAAATTGATATCTATTCAGGTATTGAATTGCTCAAATTTCCATTTTATTAACATAATCTGAACAGACTCCTTATATTTTCTTAATAAAAAAAGGATTTATTCTCCACAGAAGAAGTATATTTCACAGCAGAATCAACTGCTGTGAAAAGCCCCTGCGGGGGGCTTTTCAGGGGTTCCTCCCCTACCCCCGGTTAAAGAATTAAGGCAGGAGGCGTAATTATAATAGCGGAGAATATATGAACTACAGGGAAACTTTTTTTGAAAAGATCAACAGGGAGATGTCGGTATTTAACTACGAACAATCCATAAGATTTCCTGAAAATGAAGCTCTCACCATTGACCTTCATTGCCACGATAAAAACAGCAGCGAACCTGATGAGATAGTGGGCAGGATACTGAACATTCCTGAAACATGGCTCCAGCCTGAAGAACTCATTGAAACACTGAAAAAGCACAACTGCGATACATTCACAATAACCAACCATAACAACGCCCGTTCATGTTATGAAATGCAGGACAGGGGATATGATATTCTTACCGGTGCTGAGTTCAGTTGTACTGTCCCGGACTATGATGCGAAGATTCATGTCCTGGCTTACGGATTCACCCCGTCTCAGGAGGAGAAACTATTTAAACTGCGTCATGATACTTACAGGTTCCAGAAATTCGCCATGGAGAACAATATACCAACTATATGGGCTCATCCTCTCTACCATTACCAGGAGAATGAGAAGCTCCCAATAGAGTTCTTTGACAAGATGTCCCTCATCTTTGAAAGATACGAGGTCATCAACGGGCAAAGGGATACATGGCAGAACCTCCTTGTGAAAAAATGGGTTGATACAATGGACACTGGCTCAATCGAGCGTTACGAGAAAAAATTCGGGATTAAAACTTCAGACTTCTGCCGCAATCCCGGAAGGAGGGTCATGTTCGGCGGGTCTGATTCTCACATGGGCATCTTTACCGGGCTAACTGGTACCAGGCTATATGTGAAAGATCTGCAGAAAAGGGTTAAAAACGAATCACGGAGTTCACTGG
>CAZVFJ010000342.1:1924-3212 GCA_964625825.1 uncultured Leptospirales bacterium
CACCATTCGGCGGTTACAACAATACCGAGAAGATGACAGTGGCATTCCTCGACTATTTCTGCCAGATTGTAATGAATATGAAGGACCCGGGGCTGCTGCGCCTTCTTCTTCACAAGGGTTCAACACAGGACAAACTTTTATCCTTTCTCGTTATAAACGGTTTCTCCGAACTTCAGAGGCATAAACTTACAGTGAACTTTCTAACTCTGTTTCACCAGTGTATGAACGGGGAAACTCCCGGTTTTACGAAAAAACTGATGGTGCCCAAAGATTACAAACCGATATTCACTGAAGCAGCGGCAATGGCTGATGTACGTAAAAAAAATCCAATGAAGATGGCGGAAGCCTTCGACATCTCTATTACAAAAATACACAGTTCACTCTTTAACCTGATGTTCAGCAGGCTCAACGAAAAACTTAAAGGGCTGAAGATGAACGGTAATGAATCTCTAAAAAGCGCTGAAGATTTTATAAGCACACTGGAGCTCCCCGGGCATATAAGAAGGCTCTTTGAAGGGAGGACTAAAAGCAGAAAGAACGGGATTACAAGCATAAACGCGCCGGAATTTTTTGACGGACTTACATTTCCGTTTCTCGCATCGACTGTAATATCAGCTGCCGAGTTCACGTCAAGCAGGGTTATGTACAAGTCAAGGAGGATGCTATCAGATTTCTCCGGGAAACTCAATGACCTGAAGTTCCCTCAAAAGATGCTCTGGCTTACCGACACTTTTGAAGACGGGAACGGTGTATCGATGTTCCTCAGGCATATGCTCGATGAAATAAAACAGCGGGAACTCCCGATTGATTTGCTTGTATGCAGCGATACAGTTAAACCCGAAGAGCACCTTGTTGTTGTAAAGCCGTTCGGAGGTGGCCACCGTCCTGTAGCCGGAGACGACCATAAGGCTGTAGCCGGCTTCCTTTGCGGCGGCAATAAGCTCCCGGGCGGCGGGCGCGGCGAGTGCGTTCATTTTGTAGTCGCCCTGCACAGCCTCAAGCTCCACCTGATAATCGCCGGGTATGGGGTTCGCCGCGTTGACGACTATGAGCAGCGGGTCGCCGGAGACGGGGGCGGAGACTTCGCTTTCGGCTGAGGATAACGAGGATGAGGTTTCAGACGCCGTTTCGGAGGGCGCATCCGCGCTTTCAGACACGGTGGACTCGGAGAGCTCGGCGTCGCCGGACTCCAGCGCCGAGGATAAGGAGGACTGTTCCGAGGGGACGCTTTCCTGCCCGCCGTCGGGCAAAGCGGAGGAGCACCCACCCAGCGCGATGAGCGCGGCCG
>CAZVFJ010000343.1:0-3206 GCA_964625825.1 uncultured Leptospirales bacterium
AAAAGCACCGGAACAGAAACAGTTTAAGTCAACTGCTGAAAAATTAAAGGAAATTGAAGAGCGTAACAAGCTGATAAGTGCTGAAAAGAAAGAAAAATACAAAGGCTTGATGTCAATAAACAGGTCGTCGGGTGATATCAAAGGGATTTGGCACATGAAAGGGGATGACGTAATAAACATTAAAAAATTTTTAAATATTGATATCAAATATACATCAGGTTACTGCATACAGGTGGATGAAGATCAAAAGAACGCAAAAATATATTTAGCTGTAACTGATATAGTTTATGATGTTAAGATTGAAAAAATATCTGAGACGAAATATAAAATGATATATAGAGATAAAAGTCGGTTGTTTGAAGTTTTCAATCTTCAGTATATGAGTCAAAAAGATTCAAAAGATTTAATTTGGTTTTTTGAAGATTCACATAAATACAGTCCGAAAGAGGGCTCGGAACAACTTCAAGATGGCTCAAATTTTTATGATAGTTGTACAGGTAGTGGTGATTTTGACTGTAATATAGAAGGCTGTCTAAAAGCTATAAAAAGGCAGGATGTAGTTGATGAAGCAGAAGATGAGGCAGGTGCACATGGTGCTGAAGATAAGAATTAATAGCATTAATGTTTGAATTAATCAACCCGGCAACAGAACCGGATATCCCGGCCAGTGCGGGTAAACATTGAATTAGAGATAATCAATAGAAAGACTAACTGAAGCTATATAAACTCCGTTCTTTCAAAACATCAACCTCATTATTTAATACATACGTAACCGCTTAATCAACCCCACCCCTGAATTTATTGATAATATCAGGATCAATCCTGTTCGGCATAATTAAATGTATTTCATCATCACATTTACAGGCAGGCAGTTTTTCAAACAGATATCGCAGATACCAGTATGGCTCAAGACCATTTGCCTTGGCAGTTTCAATAATGCTGTAAATCGCAGCACTTGCATGAGCACCATCCGGACTGCCGGAGAATAGCCAGTTTTTACGCCCCACTACAAAAGGACGGATAGCGTTCTCCACAAGATTATTATCAATAGGAATCAGAGGGTTATCGAGATACACTACTAACCTCGGCCACAGATCAATTGTATAGGTAATTGCTTTGCCAGTCAGACTTTTGGGAGCGATGCTGTGCCGGTGCTTTTCAAGCAGCTCGCCGATTTTCATGGCCACAGCCCGCGACTCTTTATCACGTAATTTTAATATTTGTTTATCGTTGTATTTCTTCTCCCGAATCTCCGACTCAACTTCATACAGTTTTTTAATCAGCGAGATCATCGAGTGCGCGAATGAGTTGTTGTCTTTAGTATGAGCTGAAGCCTCAACAAATTTTCTCCGGACATGGGCCCAGCATCCGGCATGAGTTACTTTCTTGTTCTTCCCCAGAGTGTTATACCCTGCATAACCGTCTGTCTGGATTATTCCTTCGTAGTTTTTAAATTCGCTGTTTGCAAAATCCTCTCCGCGTGTCGGGTTATAACGAAACAGAATAACCGGCCTGACTTCTGTGCCCCCGCGTGAGATCCACATATATGACTTTGTTGTGTTTTTGCGATCCTTTTCATTCATCACCTGAACGGTTGTTTCATCCATCCCTACAAGAGGTGACGAGATAATATCATTCATCATGAGTTCAAGCATGCGGCTGCATCCTTTGTGAGCAAGCAGCGCCCAGTTGCAGAATGTAGCTCTGGAGATCTCAACACCGATTCTTGCAAAGAGCTTCTCCTGCCTGTAAAAAGGTATCGCGTCACAGAACTTACTCACAAGTACCCATGCAGCAAGTCCCGGTGTTGCAATTCCTTTTGGTATAATCTGTGGAGGGAGAGGAGCTGTCTTTACCGGAGGCTCATCGCTTTCACTCCCTTCGCAATTCTTGCAGGCGTATTTGTATCGTATATGGCGAAGCACCTGAATCTTCTGAGGAATTATATCAAGCTTTTCGGATACTTCTTCGCCAATGCGTTTCATCTCGCAACCGCAGGCGCATTTTTTCTCATCTTCAGGTATATCATGAATAACATCAATGCGCGGCAGTGATTCAGGGAGAGGTTTTCTTCCTCTTTTCTTGCGTGTGTGTGATGACACAACAGTTACAGACTCAGGTTCTTCTTCCGGTTCATCTTTAACTGATACAGAGAAAGTCTCTGCCTCATCAAAGAGACACCCCTGCTCGGCATCTTCAGGAGTCTGCTTTTCGCTTTTACGTCCGAACAGTTTCTGAAGCAGAAGGTTGTTCTTCTCTTCGAGATATTGAATTTCTTTTTCGTATTTGCTTTTCAGGTCGGCAATGATTTCTTTGAGAGCGTCAACGTCATCGGGTAGCTGTTGTGGTATCGTTATCATGTGATCATGATAAAATATGATCACATGATTGCAATTAATTTTTTATACTACGCTCGCATAACGACGTATTTTATGCGCGTTATAAAAGTCAAGACCAAGCAGCAGCCACCGGAACTCTTCATTGTTTATTTCATGAATATCTGCTGCTATGTTCGGCCACCTGAATTTATCCTCCTCCAGCCTCTTATGCCACAGGCAGAATCCGTTTCTGTCCCAGTAGAGTATCTTAAGCATTGTTTTTGTCCGGTTGCAGAACACATAGTAGTGCCCGCTGAACGGATCTTCCTTCATGTATTCCTGAACCATCACAGACAGACCGTTTATTGATTTACGGAAGTCTGTTTTGCCGGGGCGCAGGAATATTCTCGTCTCTCTGTTCTGAAGCTGCATCACACACCTCTTACTGCTATTATTATATTCTGCAGTAAATCAGGCCGTATGCTCTCCCGGATTCTCATCGTGAGCATTGAATCAATCTGTAATTCGAAATACTCTTCCTGTGCAGAATTTTGCCCTCTAAGTTCAATGAATGGTCTTGCAGGGGTGAGGTTGCTGATCAATTTTCTCTTCCAGTTACAGAATGATTTCAGCGGTATGTTGTTCTGCCTGCAATATTCTGATTGCGACAGGTTGCTCTCCTGCCATAGAATAATATGCTTTTCCCAATAGTGCTTATCATGTTTGCGGTATTTTGTATCCTGATTGTTCTGCATGTTATACCCTCCTTTTTTGAGAGGGGATTATATTATCTGGATTGATTTATTTCAAGATGGGGTTTATTTTGCGCTTACGTCGCTCCGGGTTTGATGAATATTGTAAATTCTGAAAAATCTTCAATCATTCAAA
>CAZVFJ010000344.1:0-3198 GCA_964625825.1 uncultured Leptospirales bacterium
ACTGCTTTGCATAGGTCACTTCTCCATTCAAAATTCCGCTGCATGACTTCGGCCAGAGCGGCATTGATCAGCAAATCGTGGGTCCTCCCCCTATGATTTCATAGTCACTACTCGTTCCTGTCCCGATAGCTGCACCTTCGGCAGCTTTAACCACGCAGTCGAATATTTCCACAGCCTGTTCTTTTTGAGGATGCCGCACATAATAATAAACTTCGGCGAAATCGGGTACGATATTGGGCGCATTTCCTCCATTTGTAATGACATAGTGTACCCTGGCCTCGGGCGAAATATGTTCGCACATCATATTGACCATATAGCTCATGGCTTCTACACCGTCGAGGACGTTGCGTCCTTTTTCAGGTGATTTGTAACATACCGGATAAAGCATCGTATTCGGCCAGTAGAGCAATCACTGGTTTCCCACTCCCGTAACTGGCTACAAATATGCCGTTGGGATACCTGCTACTCCGGATTCGATAGTAAAACCCACCTCTTTCAGCAGCTCCTGCAACAATGCAGCACTTTTTTCTTCTTTATACCCCATCTCGACATATTCCCAGATGCGCAGTGTAGCGTCCTTATATGGCTCATATTTATCTATAAGACGGGCGGCTTCTCCTTTAAGCGTTACGTCCCCCGATGATATGCTTTTCTGCTGCGCCTGAACAGTAAAAAAAGACATACTGCCTGCGACAGCTAAAACAGGTTCTTCATGAAAAAACTAAACTTTATTTAATTAAATAGGGCGTTATCACCTTTTTCCAAATCCTGTTTCCTTTATCATTCATATGACCGTCCGGGACGAATATGTCATTTTTAAGCGTCCCATCCGGATTGTGCATGGGATCATATATGTTGATAAAAGCCGAATAATTCTGGCTGCGCACAAATTTTTCAATCAAGCGGTTTGTTTCCTTTTTTTTCTGAATCCTGGCCGCATTACCCACATCCGACTTTTCGGGGCGGACGCTCAACACAGCAATGGGTACGTTTTTATTTTTTTTCCGGATATCCTCGAATAATTGTCTGAAAAGCCCAGCGATATCTGCAGGAGATAAGCTGGCATCCCCCAGATCATTGCCGCAATAAATCAGTACCTGTTTGGGATGATAGGGGGTGACAATATCATCTACATACCGAATTAAATCGCCTACACGTGCTCCACCAAAGCCCCGGTTTATCAAGGGGTATTCCGGAAAATAATCCTGTACGTCTTTCCAACGGGTAAAGGAGGAACTACCTATCAAAACGAGTTTACCCTTTCCTGGGAAATGGAGACTGTCCTGCTTTTTAAATTTTTGAATCGCCTTCCAGTAACGGGGTTGGGCATCCTGGGCTGCTGTAGTTTCACAAACAAAAAACCCTAATACAAAAAAAAGTAATACAGTTAATAACCTACTGATAGAATAAGAATGCATTTTTATAAATTTAATTGTTAAATAAGAACAGGTCATTTCGCTTACCTCCGGAATCTAATCTTCTTAGATTCCGGATATGAATTTTATTCACTGCCGTTTCTGACCAAAGATTTCAATTTCATTAATCGGTATTACCGAAAGTTTGCACCATCTCGAATCGCAGATATTGTACGAAATCGGCGTTCCTAGAATTTCATAATCACCATAACTCTCTCCTCAACCATCATCTCCTTAACGCCGATCTCATTCCCCCCAGAGGCGACAGTCTGTCCTAAAGGAAGTCCGGACGGTTTATACGCTTCATACTCTCCTAAAAACGTCCAGGTAGAATCCAGCGGTCCATTAGGATTGGGATTAGCGCTACCCCATATCCTAAACGCCAACCTGTTCTAACTTTGACCGGACACTAGTGATAAAAAATATATTATACACATTCATTTTTAGTCAACTTTGCTTTTTTAGTATTTTACTGGTGCTAATAAACTAAATATGTACCGTTAATCCGTCATGTGGAACAATCATTTGTTCACTTGCAGCTGTTTTTTCTAATATTTCGTGTGCTGGATGATAGTTATACCCTAGATGAGATAAGATTATTTTAGTATCGGGATTGAAAATCTCTTCTTTTATAAATGGTTTAATCATCAATCTAATCATAGGCAGGCTATTATGACTAAAAAGACAAAAATAGTCATCATCTCCCCAAGTGGTATCCCATACTATAGCATCAATTTTAAGTTCTTTCAGAATATTCCAAGTTTTTGTTGTAAACCATCCACCATCAAGTGCATAAAACAATATTTTATTTTTTGCTTTTAAAATATAATGCAAACACTGCTCTCCAGTGCTTGCACGATAATGGTTTGCTTCTAATGACTTCACCTCCAATCCATTTATAGAAAAATCATCAAAGCATTTTATGCTTTTTACTTCACAGCCTGTATCTTTTGTTAATGTAGTAAAATAAGAGGAAACTCCTTCGTGAACCCAAAGATTTATTTTTTCCTTGCTTGATCGTTTACTTTGAATATTTTTTAAAGCCGATGTATTAAAATGATCCCCATGTGAATGTGTGATTAAAATGTCTGTTATGTTGTCTCTATCTATTCCAAATATATCCAACGCTTTAGGTACAGATGGTCCACAATCTATTAAAATAGAATTATTTATTAGGACAGAAGAAAGTCCTCGATGCTTCCCAGAAGTTAAATCGTGTTTTTCTGTAGGGTAAAATTTTTGATCCCAATCCGCAGCACCGGTTCCTAAAAATTGAATTGATATTTCATCGAAAAGATTACTACCTTTTTGATTATCATTTGAGGAATTAATATTTGAGGCTACAAGAGGATTTGATAGAGAATTACTAAGTGGAATAGCGAGGGAGCAAGATATCATATTGTTTAAAAACTTTCTTCTTGATAATGCTTTCATAATACACTAATTTTTATTAATTTATTGAATTATAATAATTTTCTCGGCTGGGTTATTCCTTTCAATAATTATAGCAAGTTCAAGTTAATTAACTTGCTATAATTATTGATTTTCATATTTTTCTATTATTTGTACTCCTCATTTTGTGTCATTTCAGGATTAAGAAGAAGAACAGCATCTGGAATTGGAAACAACACCTGAATTTTACTATACGCTGAAGGTAAAATAATATCGGGTCTGAGTGAAATTTCTTCTTGTCCATGAGGCTTCATAACTTCTTGGACTTTCCCAAACCGTTGTAGCACATCCCAGCGATCACATTCACAATGAAATTCAACTCTCCTTTCAT
>CAZVFJ010000345.1:0-3197 GCA_964625825.1 uncultured Leptospirales bacterium
TTTCAATTTACCAACAACAATTTTCCCAGTAATTATATTAATAATAAATACAATCTTTAGATACATAGAAAGCAACTATATATAAAGGTACACCTTCATATACACACAGGAGGTTGTTCGTGTATTACTAAGTAGATAAAACGAAACTATTGTGTTAACGCACTCAAGTGTCCTTTATTCAAATCTTCATTAAGTTGGTCTAATATTGAGTCAACTTCTTCCTTGCTCAGTTCATTAATAAGAGTCCCCTTATTCCCTATTCCATTTAGAGAACAACCTGTAGTAATCCCTACTCTTCTTCCTAACATGATCCAGACTGTTGTGGCATATTACGCAGTACTCAAGATCGGAGGGATTATCCAGATGAATAATCCTCTGTACACAGACAGGGAGCTTGCGTACCAGTATAATGATTCGGGAGCGAAGATCCTGATTGCACTTGACCTCCTCGCAAACAGGATGATTGATCTTAGGAAAGATACTAAGATAGAAACAATAATATATACATCAATCGGTGACTATCTCCCCCCTGTAAAAAAACTTCTCATAAAACTTGTGGGAAAGAAAAAAGGAATGCGGGCAGACGTAAAGTCTTCTGAAAAAGTTTACTCATGGAGTGAGGCGGTAAGTTTTAACGGGGAGGTCCCATCCGTTAATATTAAGTTTGATGATATAGCTGTCTATCAGTATACTGGCGGGACAACAGGCCAATCCAAAGGTGCAATTCTCACGCACAGAAATTTATGTTCTATGATACAGATGTATGCCTCATGGTTTCCTACGCTTAACAGGGGATATGAAATAATGATGGCCGCTGCTCCGTTATTTCATGTGCTCGGTATGAGTACTTCGATGAACCTGCCAATGTATATGGGATGGACTGCTGTAATGATACCAAAGCCGCAGTCGGCAGATCTTCTTGCCGCAACAAGAAAATATAAACCGACGATCTGTACAATGGTTCCCACAATGTATGTGGGTATGCTTCAGCATCCTGACCTTAAAAAGACAGATATGAGCTGTTACAAGGTCCTCACATCAGGAGGTTCTTCGCTTCCGGTGGAAGTTCTTAAAAAGTTCAAGGAACTCACGGGTGTGGATATAAACGAAGGATTCGGAATGACAGAGACCTCTCCGCAGACACATCTTAACCCGTCCGGCGGGCTTAACAAACCGGGGAGTATCGGCCTCCCATACCCTGACACGGAGGTAAAGGTTGTTGATCTTACTACAGGTGAAGAGTCTATGCCTGCTGGTAAAGAAGGCGAAATGATATTTAAAGGGCCTCAGGTTACAATGGGTTATCTCAACAAGCCGGAAGAGACCGCAAAGACAATAAAAAACGGATGGCTCCACTCCGGAGATGTAGCTTATATGGATGATGACGGCTATTTCTTTGTTGTTGACCGGATGAAAGATTTGATTATATCAAGCGGATATAACGTTTATCCGCGTGAGATTGAAGAGATCCTTTACGAGCATCCCCTGATTCAGAAAGCCGCTGTAATAGGCATCCCTGATGAGAAGAGGGGAGAGGGGATTAAAGTCTTTGTTGTTCCAAACGAAGGCTCGGTTCTCGACGAAGAAGAAATTATGAAATATTGTCAGGAACGGCTGGCAAAATATAAGTGGCCAAGTGTTATAGAGACAAGGACTTCTCTCCCCGAGAGCAACGTGGGCAAAATTCTCAAGAAAGAGCTCCGTAGAGAGGAAGAAGAGAAGAGGGCGAAAGGATGAATCGCTGATTTCTGAAATTAGAAAAAGGTTTAAAGGCGCCAGTGGCGTACTCGATAATTAAGCTGTGGAAGTGAAAATTTTTAAATCAAGGGGCTGATCTGAAACAAGGTCAGCCTTTTTTTAAAATTTTTTTAAAAAAACTAAAAAAGAAAACTATTTCATCAAAAAAAAACAATTTTTATTGACAGATAATAATTTTATTAATATGAATCATTTCATAATTGGGGAAATTGCATTTTTTTTAATTTAGTTTTAAAGTTTTGCCGGTTTTTCATCCTGAAAGTGATTTATACAACAAAGCAGTAGAATAAAAAACAGTAAATAAGATTGCTGGCATATTAGCCCATTCCAGAGGCTGTAATATTTTATACCAGGGGGAATAATCTTATTTTCTGCTAGAGATAGATAAAATATTACACTTTTAAGGAGGCTTATATGCTGAATCCATTAGTTGATGCAAGAGATGTTAAATTTGTTATTTTTGAACTTCTTGAAGTAGATAAAATGACAAAGTATCCCGCATTTGCCGATTTTGATCATGACACATTCGAAGCTACTATTGATCTCGCAGAACAGATGGCTGTCGAAGTATTCTATCCTACAGCTGAAGAAGGGGATGATGTGGGAGCAAAATGGGATCCTGCGACTAAAGAAGTTAAAATTCCTGAAATTTTTAAGCCGGCTCTGGATCAGTATTACGCTGCAGGCTTCATGGGGCTGACTGATCATCCTGAAGACGGTGGTATGGGTATGCCAAATCTTATAGGAGCTGCAGCAAGTGAATATGTATGCGCAGCAAACTATTGTCTCGGTATGTATCCCGGTCTTTCACATGGCTGTATGGAAATGCTCTTCACTCACGCTACTGAAGAACAGAAAAGATTGTATGGAGACAAAATTATGTCAGGGGAGTGGGGCGGAACAATGTGTCTCACAGAGCCGGACGCAGGTTCTGATGTAGGTAACCTCAAAACTAAAGCAGTAAAACAGGCTGACGGGACATACAAAATTACAGGTCAGAAAATATTCATCTCCTCCGGTGAAAATGACTACTATAAAAATATGATACACCCGGTTCTCGCAAGGATCGAAGGTGACCCGAAAGGAACAAAAGGTATATCTATATTCATCGTTCCTAAATACAGGGTTAACCCGGACGGATCTCTCGGTGAATTCAATGATGTTGTTTGTACAGGTATTGAGCATAAGATGGGTATTCACGGACAGGGAACATCACAGCTTGCTTTCGGAGATAGCGGAAACTGTATAGGCTATATCATGGGCCAGGAGCGCCAGGGTATGAAGATTATGTTCCAGATGATGAACTTCGCGCGTAACGGTGTAGCTGTTCAGGGTCATGGAAACGCGTCAGCAGCTTACATGCACGCAGTAACATATGCGAAAAACAGGTACCAGGGAGCTGATGTTACACAGATGCTCAATCCTGAGGCTCCACTTGT
>CAZVFJ010000346.1:0-3161 GCA_964625825.1 uncultured Leptospirales bacterium
AAATTGTTACCCAGTACCGATTATGGGGGCAATGACTCAGGAAGGTGGCGAAAAGAAACTGGGAATCACTATTGAGGCTATAATAATTATCGCGTAAAGAAAAGGAATATTATTCCATATCTCAATAATTCTCTGGAAGAAGAGATCGAATCGTCCACCTAGATATCCCATCAACGAACCTATCATGATACCTATAATATATTCAAAAATCAGAAGTATGAGAGAGAAGAGAATAGCTATTCTGAATCCATATAGAAGTCTTGCGACTATATCTCTCCCGGTTTTGTCCGTACCAAGATAATGTTTTCTTTCCGGTAATGGAGGATATGGAGGATATGCCCCCTCAATCTTGTCTGTTTCAAAAGCGTCATATGGCACAACCGGGAGTACGACAAAATTACCGTTTTTTTTATCGTTAAAAATTTTTTTCAGATCCCTATAATTTGTCTCATATTCGTAATCAAGGCCAAATACTTTCCCCGGGATGATCGAACCATAAGTAGGAAGGTAATAGCTCCCTTGATATTTAACAAGAAGTGCACGGTTATTAACAAAGAGTTCTCCAAAAATAGAGATTATAATACAGATTATGAGAATAATAAATGAATAGTATCCACGCCGTATACTTTTGAATCTTCTGAATTTCTCTATTGTCAATGGATTGAATCTGAACACTACGCCACCTACTCGAACTTCACTCGCGGATCAACAATTGCAACGCATATATCAGAAAGAATATTCCCAATCATAAAGAGGAGTGATGATATGACAAGAATACCAAGCACAACAGGATAATCACGTTCAATTACAGATTCAAGCCCCAGAAGCCCGATACCGTCAATATTAAATATTTTCTCAATCAGGTATGAACCGGTCAATATCAATGATATATTGTTCCCGAAATGTGTAGCAAGTGGAATAAGACTATTCCTTAACGCATGCCTGAAAACCGCTTCCCTGTAGCTCACTCCTTTTGCAATAGCAGTTCTCATAAAATCTGAAGCGAGATGATCAAGGAGAGAATTTTTCATCATGAAAGTCATTACAGCAAAACTACCCGCCATATAAGCTATAAGGGGGAGTACTGCATGATATAGAATATCTATTATCCTGGCACCGAATGTAAGTTCATGAAAATTATCCCCGGTAAAACCTCCAAGTGGAAATATATCCAGCCAGGAGGAAAATACCATAAGGAGAATGATTGCAACAACGTAATTTGGGATAGCGTAACCTATAAACACAAGTACAGATGTAATATTATCAATATTCATCCTGTGCCGTAAAGCTTTAAGAATTCCCAGGGGAATACAGACAGAATAGGTAATAATCATTGCCATGATACCATAAAACAGCGATACCGGAAGTTTGCTTTTGATCAGCCCCCAGACAGGTTCGTAATACCTTGTCGATGTCCCGAGATCAAATACAAGAATATTTCCGAACCATTCAATATAGCTGATAATAACAGGTTTATCAAATCCGTAAAATTTTTTCAGCTCCTCGAGTTGCGATGCGGAGAGTGGAGATTCATTCATTCTGCTATATCCCTTGCCCACTGATGCCTGCTGAGATTCTGCAATCATTCTTTCAATCGGCCCGCCAGGGACGAACCGTGTTATAACAAATACCATCAGTGTAATACCGATGAATGTAGGAATTATAAGGAGCAGTCTTCTTAGTATATATGCAGTCATTATTCCTTACCATTTAATACGACATAATATAACGACAAAATCAGGTTGTCAAATATAAATATTTCAAATGCGGCTTTCATATTGGTGAGATGAAAAATCAGAAAAGGTAATTTTACTCTTTACATTTATAGCCGACATTGCGGACAGTTTCAATAATTGAATTAAATTCATCCCCTAACTTGCTTCTGAGCCTTCTAATATGGACGTCAACAGTTCGTGTACCTCCGATGTATTCCATGCCCCAGATTCGGCTTAAAACATCTTTTCGTGAAAAAACCACTCCTCTGTTCTGGAGAAAAAGACGGAGCAATTCAAACTCCTTGTAAGTGAGATCGATCTTTTCACCGGAAAGATAAACAGCATATTCTTTCACATTTACAATGAGGTTACCAATACTGATCTCATCATATTCATCAACGGTTACGTTAACGAGTCTCTTAAGTCTGGCTTTTACCTCTCCTTTTCTGAAAGGATAGAGTATAAAGTCATCGAAGAACCATTCTTCATCCAGTTCGTGTATAGTATTAACCCTGAGAATAAGTAATACAGGTATATCATGAATTTTTTTTCTTAGACGTGATAGATAAAATTGGGTAGAATCTGATGTTCCGATTTCATCATAATCAATAATAAAGATATCTGTTGACTCTTTAGTTAGAGTATCGATATTTTTAAATATTGTGAGTTCAAAATCAGGAATGTTTGTCCTGAGATCATCAGCAAGTTCAGAGTTACGAGTTACAAGACCAATATTAATACTCATATTACCTGTTTATCAGTTCATTAAATAAATTCATATAGCGTGATGCAACAGATTCCGCGTAAAAGTCTCTGATTTTCTTTTTATTATTTGCAGAAATTTTTTTGTAGAGCTTATCATCTTTCTGAAGTTCGAGTATCCCCTCTGCACATTTTGAAGAATCACCAACATCAACAAGTATCGCATTTTCTCGCTGCTTAAGGAAATCAACCTGTCCCCCGTGATTAGTGCAGACAATGGGAAGCCCCATATGCATCGCCTCCATAAAAACTATACCAAAACCCTCATGAAGTGATGTAAGAGCAAATATATCAGACGCTTTCAGGTACCTGTATTTATCAGTGTCATCAAGAAAACCGAGAAATGTAACCCTATCCTCCACTTTTTCATCCCTTACTACTGATTCAAGATATTCCTTTTCGGGACCATCTCCAACGATTAATAATTTTATTTTTTTCTTTTTAATTTTACCAATAGCCTGAATTAAAGTCTGAAGAGATTTCCTCTTTATGAGCCTCCCGATTGTGATAACACAGAAATCATCACTGCCGATCCCAATTTCTTTTCGTGTTACTTTTACATCTGCCGGCGGATGAAATGCGAGAGGAATTATTTTTACTTCTTTGTTCGGGTTATAATATTTTATCGCATTATCTCTTGTATTCGTTGACTGGGCTACAATTCGATCGGAGCTGTTAAGTATA
>CAZVFJ010000347.1:0-2900 GCA_964625825.1 uncultured Leptospirales bacterium
TTTTCAAGGGGGCAATCTGCACCAGCAGATGGGGGATCGATCAGTATCGGAGAAGAAAATTTTTCTGTATAGCCGGGACTTATGATTTCCTGAACTGAAAGATCCCCCCGCCCTTGCGGGCACCCCCCTTGGAAAGGGGGGATTATTCAGTACCCCGCCCGGTTCATCGACTGCCGGCGGATGATGAAGGGTGCAAAAATTATTCAAATGGAGGTTTAATTATATCTTTCAGATAACAAAGACCCGATTCTATCAATGAATATCCGGGCATTTACAATCTGTGTATCTGCATCAGACTTTGCCACAATATAAAAATCGTCATAATCACTTTTATTCCGCAATCTTTCAGCTCCCATTAATATCTTTGAATATTCTTTATCAAGAATTCCAGTAGCTACATAATTGCGGTTAAAATATGCGATAATCCCGGAATGCTTTTTGGAATCAAATTGATCAAGAGCGAGGAGTGAACGTACTGAATGAAATATTGCGTAATACGACCTGTTCAATGACTGGTCAAACAGGCCTTCATTAAACAGAATTTCAGCAGCCATAAGATCAGCTTTCGCTTTCTCCATCCTGTATCTGGATAGATCAATAATTTCAGGCTGCATAAATATCTATACCGTTTTTCTGAATTTCAGTATATAACGGTTTTATAGTTTTATATTTATTAAAGTTGTTATAACTTTCCAGAAACGCCGAAATAACAATGTCATGCTTAAGTGAAAGATCAACAGCTATATCAAGCAACGCTTCTTCATACGATTTAATATCATCATTATTTATTATAACAAATATATCCAGATCAGATTCCTGATCATATTTACCATTGATATATGATCCGAAAATAATGATTTGAATTAATTCATCAGTAAATAATTCACTAAGTTTTTTTTTCAAATCATCAAGAACCGGTTTGATTTTTTTATTTTCTGATATTGTATCCATATAAATATCCCGGAATAGTAAAAATTTATCGTACTTATAATTGTTACTCTATTACATAGAACCGCTTTTGTCAAGAAATGTTACACCTTTCATATACTCTTCTGTCACTGCTCCACTCTTACCCGCACTTCTGCACACTGCGTTCTCCGGATGAGCCAGCTGTCTCTGCACTTGTCATTAATCCCTTTTTCAGCCCTCCAGCCGAGAATTTTTTCAGCCTTTGAAGGATCAGCAAAACATACAGCGATATCACCGGGCCGGTTCGACGGATGACTATAAAGCTCCGATCCCCCCGCCCGGTTCATAGACGACAGGCTCACTATCGCTGAGATCCCCCCGCCCTTACGGGCACCCCCCTTGGAAAGGGGGGATCGAAATACCCCTCAGGGTTCATAGACTGCCGGCGCCAGCTGTCTATGTACATGTCATCAATATCTTTTTCAGACTTTGAAGGATCTCAGAAATAAAGAACATTTATTAAGAACTCTTAAAAAATACTTGATATTATTTTATCTGCATTTATAGTTCTCAATATAGGAACTATAAATGCAGATAAAATACACTGATTTCAAACGCGCTTTTTACCTTCTGAATAATGAGTTAAACAAAGTGAACTCACCAGGCTATAGCCTGATTATATGCGGCGGGTCAGCGCTTTATGCGGCTGTTGATCAATTCGGTGGTTATCACGCCTCTGATCTTGAAGCCCTGAACCCCACTGATGAAGAGCTTGTTAAAGCAGCAGAGTGGTCAATGTCACACGACCCGTCTGAAGGATACAGGTTTTCAGTTAAATCTTTCCTTAAAGAGTTCGGATATGAAAAAGCTGCGGAAAATATATAAAGAACTGCTTGAAACAGTGCTTCAATATCTCTGGCGCGAATGGACCTCTGTCGGTGTTGCAGGTTCAGTAAATAGTAACAATGCTGCCCGGAGTATTGTTGATCCTGAGCCTCTCCTTTTATTCTCGCTTTCAGTATGCCGTTACGACCAGCGGCTTTTTGATGAAATCATAGACTGGCTCAGTATAAACGGGGAGTTTATAAACATTCAAAGGCTTATCAATTTCCAGGAGAAATATAATTTTAATTCAGGGCCGCAGATCAGCGCTGTGGCGGTACTCCTCTCACAAAAAAAAGAATACCGGCTGAAATGGAAAAAACTCTCATCTCTTTACAAAAAAAACGGAGAAGAAAAACTTTTTTTTACGCTGACCGGAAAGGAGATCCCCGTAAAAGACCCTGATCCTGTTTTCATTGAAAAGGGCCTGGTCAGAAGCACTGTCAGGCTCAGAGGGTACTCCGGAGAATTTCCCCTTACAGGTATACCATCTCAGCTGCTCCGGATGCGTGCTCTTTTCGGCCTTAATGCCAGGGCAGAGCTTGTCACACTTCTGGGAAGCATGACGGAAATTTACCCTGCTGAAGCCGCGCGATATACCGGTTATGAAAAGAGATCAGTCCAGTCAGTTCTTATTGAACTGTCAAAATCAGGAATTATTGAAAGTTATTCAACTGGGAAAGAAAAGTACTACCGGTTAAAGCCGGGGGTTATGGACGTGGTACTATCACCCCCGTATAAATGGGACAACATGGCCCCTGTATTTAAGGGGCTGGAGATTCTATTAAACGGAATCAGGAATTCTCTGAATACAGAGGATATGCTAATTTTATCTTCAGAGCTGAGGAGCTTTTCAAAGGAAGCTTCTAAATACTTTAATGAGTCTTCCACCGGTTTATTCTTAAGCGACAGCAGCCGGTATCCGGGTGAGAAATATGCAGATGTTTTTCTTAATGATATTGAACGGATTATTTCTTTTATAAAAAAGATATAATTATATCCTTCTCTTCAGTACCCACCTGGATTCATCGACTGCCAGCGTTAGCTGTCAGCGCACATGTCATTAATACCTCTTTCAGCCTTCCAACTCTATAAATACAAGTTTTACA
>CAZVFJ010000347.1:2910-3127 GCA_964625825.1 uncultured Leptospirales bacterium
CTCCCCGCCCGGTTTAACGGGCTCACCGCACCGCCCTGGATATATCCCTCACTGGAAGACGAGTGAAAAGAAATTAAAATTCCCATGGCCCGGAATTATCAGACTTGCTGCTGAGAGTTTTTATTTATATATAATTTTATCATATCAATAAACTTAACTGCGTTTTCATACTGAATTTGAGCCTGTGCAGCTGAAGCGATAAAAAAATCATCATAAT
>CAZVFJ010000348.1:0-1952 GCA_964625825.1 uncultured Leptospirales bacterium
AATGTAAATCCTTTATTGTTTTTCATAACTCAAATCCTCCGTTTCGGAAGCAGGAGCCCGAATACAGATAAACCCTATGACATATCCGGCCCGTAAAGATACCACAGATCATGAACTATATCCTGTTCGATTTCCTCAAAAACAGTTTTAAGGGCATCCTCGTCGCCCGCCACAAAGACATTTGCGCTCGCGGCGCCGCAAGCCTGTGCGATGTCTTCGACGCTGTCGAGCTCTCTGTTCAGCGCTGAAAACCCGATCACATAGACCTTCGCGAAGGAACCGGTTTTAAAATACGCGCCTATTGTGTTGACGTATCGCGTTCCGTCTGAGTCCAAAGTAGAGCCGTTGCCGGCGATCTGTGAATTTCTGTTGTATTCGGACCGATCCCGGTCCAGATAGCCGCTGTCGTTGACGTTTCCGTCCGCAATATAGAACGAGCGGTTATGGTCACTCACAACACTGGCAAAGGTCGTAACGCCGTCGACGAGTACGATCAAATAATTACTCGGCTTATATCCCCGCGACACGGCCTCGGCGTTATGTGCCTCGAGAGCGTAATAGGCTCTTCTGAGGCCGTCGCCTGTATTGGTGCCTCCGATTGCAGTCAGGGCGTTTATTTTGCTTATCAAATCCGAGGTTTTGGTTTTGGCATTATAAAACGCGGGTATCTGGTTGCCGGAGGTGTTCGCCGAGGTGGCAAAAGGGATCAAAGAGATGTCGACATTCTCTTCCTGGGCAAATTTGTTGATAATGGCTGTTGCTTCGGTCTTCAGGATAGAGATCCTGCTCTGTCCATGCGTCCCGCCGTTGAGATTATCGGCCATGCTTCCGGAAGTATCCAGAACCATGGCGACGTGTCCGACAACGCTTTTGGTGCGGTCATCAGGCTTGAATGCCACAGCCGCAGCCGGATCGATCACCTGCAGGGAATTGAGCGATTCGACTTCGGAAGTGATCGAAAGATTTTCTTTGGGCTTTCCGTATTCGTCCAAGCTGCCGGCCGGGATCGTCTTAATTGTAAACTGTAAAAGGCAGTTATTGTTGGAAGGGTTCGTCTTCGTAAAAACAAACTTAAAACTTACGTCTTTCTGGGCGGGTATCAGCACGGTGGCATCGTGTCCGCCCGAACCGTTATGTATATATTTGACGATTTCTTCTCCGTCCGAAGTATCAACAATGCCTATGTAGTCCCAGTCCCCGTCTAAATTAGCCGCGCTGAATTTGGATTTGGGAATAGTAAATACTGCCGTGGAATATCTGATGGTCGAGCTTGTAGCCTGCAGTGTCGTTCTTGTGGCAAACTGGAAATCATATTCGTCTTCACTGATCTTTACCATTTTGTTGCCGAAGAGCAGCATTGAAAACCCCACCGTAAGCACGACCGAAAGCAGCCCGACTGAAACGAGAAGTTCCACAAGCGTGAAGCCCCGGCTTAAATTTCTACGGTTCCTCCCCATATTATCTGCACTCCTTATTATATGCTATGCTTCCTTTTTTACCAGCGGATTTGAAACAAGAAACTGAAGGACCGTCGTTTTCGAGAAGCTGGAATCTGTTAGCGTGGCGACGGATTTGATCTCCACCCACCGTTCACCGCTGATGGTAAGGGCCTTCACTGTGATATCCACGCTGTTTTCGCCGTCAGGAGAAATCGTATCGGTAAGGATTTCAGTAGTAGAAATACTGGGATTTTCGGCAACGCTGTATTCCTTGTACAGCAACGTGTCGTTGGCGCCTCCCGTCCCCTGCTTCAAAAGAGCCGCCAAACACAGGTCCGCCCCGGATTTTGAAAGGTAATAGGCTTTCAGATACTTTTCCTGATATACGGCTCCGTTTAAATTAGCCATAAGAATAGACGAGATCACTGTTACAAATAAGCTCAAAACGACCAGAATCATCATGACGGACAGCAATGCCGCCCCGTTTTTTTGTTTTATTGTCACTATCACGGT
>CAZVFJ010000348.1:1994-3097 GCA_964625825.1 uncultured Leptospirales bacterium
CTATATCGCACTCCAGATAAATATACGTCTTTCTGCCGCTATATATCGATCACGTTGAAGCTCAGCAGCATGATAGTGAAAATAACATTGATAATACGCTCCTTTGACCTCACTTAGAGTGTAATTATATTACAGAATAATACAAAAGTAAACATATATTACATTGTTTATTATACATTAGGTATTCTGCTGCTTTAACGCAAAGGGAGCCATGACATACACCCCTTACAAGACTTGTGTTTGCGGCAATAAAAAGGCGCGAACTGCCGGGCTTATTGCACAGGGCGGGGTCTCGTTTAAAGCGATTCCGGATGCCGTTATTGTTTCGGCAGCTTATATAGCTCGTCGATGCTCATACCGAAACGTTCTTGGACAAATGCCTCAAAATAAGCTAACGGTTTATCATAAAAATCGTTGCCCTGCGTTCCGAATACGTCGTTAAATATTTGCGCCACATTATCCGGATGCCCTCCGTGTTCACCCGTAACCGGATAATAGTCATAGCTGGCGCCGCCGTCTTTATCCAGCGAAATGTGATACATTTTCTCGGCTTCGTGATAGGTGATACGCAGGCCGTAATCGTTCACCATATCCATATACTCAATATTCCAGCCATCGGGATGTTCGCCCCACTCAGGCCTGTGAATGGCAACAGACTTATAGAAAGGTTCACGTTCCTCATATACGCCGCATGTCCCGGCATCGTCAAAACCAAATCCGAATTTCACCAAAGAATACTCCGGTTCAACGTACGCGCCCATCGGGGAATTAAGCTCCTTACTGGATTGTAAAATCAAAATGGCAGCGCCAAACCTGCTGTCGAATACAAGAGTGTTGTTGATCAGACCATAGGGAATATCGACGGAAGGAAGCCCGTACCACTCTCTCCATTCACGCTGCGGGTCTTCGGCGATGCGTTGCTTCACCGCGTCGGCATCATCAACATAATATTGCACAGCAACGACGGTCCCATTATTTTGCAGGTTGATTTCGATGCTGCATTCGGCATAATCCGTCTCGACATTAAGAAAATTTTTGACGGAGGTCAGAGCGTTCATGTTGTAGTTGTCCCGTATCAGGTCGGTGTATTTCTCCAGTTCCTC
>CAZVFJ010000349.1:0-3073 GCA_964625825.1 uncultured Leptospirales bacterium
GTCAGTTTGAAATTGCTCCGATATTCGAAGAAGCAAATATTGCAGTAGACCACAACCTGCTCCTTATGGATACGTTAAAAAAAGTGGCGTTAAAACATAACCTTGCCGCTCTTGTCCATGAGAAGCCTTTTGCTGGAATTAACGGGTCCGGGAAACACCTCAATTGGTCAATCGGTACAGATGACGGGATTAACCTTCTGAATCCCGGTAAAACTCCAACTGAAAATATCCAGTTCCTTGTATTTCTTATTGCTGTACTGAAAGCAGTACATAAGCACAGCGATATTCTACGGGCAACAGTCGCTCACAGCGGTAATGACCACAGGCTTGGTGCAAATGAAGCTCCCCCAGCCATTATTTCAGTTTTTCTTGGAGAACAGCTTACTGCTATACTTGAAGCAATAGAGAAAGGTGAAAATCTTAAAGCCGCTGATGCGGTAATTATTGATCTGGGACTATCTTCTCTACCAATTCTCAACAAGGATAATACAGACAGGAATAGAACTTCTCCATTTGCGTTTACAGGCAATAAATTTGAATTCAGGGCTGTCGGGGCTTCTCAATCGATTTCTTTCCCGGCTACTGTCCTTAATCTTATAGTTGCCGAAAGTCTCGATGAATTGACTGATAAAATTGAAGCTGCGGGAACATCCGACATCCGAAAAATTATTTTTGATATAATACGAGACGAATTTAAACTGGTTAAATCAGTTATTTTCAGCGGGGATAACTATTCTGAGGAGTGGCACAAAGAGGCTGAGAGAAGGGGGCTGCCTAATTTTAAAACAACTCCCGAAGCTTTAAAAGCATATAACACAGATAAAGCGAAAAAACTTTTTGAAAAATATAAAGTCCTCTCGGAAGTTGAGCTTGTATCAAGGTACAATATAAACCTTGAAAAATATACGAAAAACATTGATATTGAGGCAAATGCTTTTTATGATATGGTTTCAACACAGGTGCTGGCTGCGGCATATAGATACCAGTCTGAACTGGCAGCATCAATAAGCTCCGCAGCCGAAATTGTAGGAGCGGAGCTTGTCAGGCCTCAGAGAGAAATACTTGTTAAAGTGAGTACCCTTATTGGTGAAATTCAAACAGGCATTGCTGATTTTAAGTCAATATGTGAAGCTGTGAAGAAAATAGAGGATGAGCAGGAAAAAGCTGACTCATACTGCAGTAAGGTTAAATTCAAAATGGATGATATACGCACTAAAGTTGATGAGCTCGAAACAATCATTGATGACGGATTGTGGTCTCTTCCGAAATATTGGGAAATGCTTTTTTTGATCTAGATAATTTAAGGGTACAGCCGGAGAATTTTCATCGGCTGTATCCTTTGCATTTTTTGCCTGCCTGTCAGTTGTCTGTACTATCAGAAAAATTAGAATCAGGGGAGTAATATTCATATTACAAATCCATGCCTGCACCATGGGTACGGAGCCACTCTTTTCTTTCATGATAATCAGGTATAAGTTTATCAACAAGGTTCCAGAAAGCATCATTGTGTGTCGGCTCAATAAAATGGCAGAGCTCATGCACGATGATGTAATCGAGAACTTTTATTGGCGCCATTATACATTTCCAGTGAAAGTTTATAGTACCATTTTTGGATGCGGACGCCCATCGGTTTTTCAGTTCAAGAATACGGATATCTTTTGATTGAACACCAAGCATCTCCTGATAAAGGTTAACTCTTTCCTGAACCTTGGGGAGTCCTTTCTCTCTGTAGAATTCCTTGAATACATCATGGGCCCGGGGCAGATCCTTTTTCCTTAGATTAAAATATCCCTGGAATAGTTTAAGCGGCACATCCTGTTCATTGACTATCTCAAGCCTGTACAGGCTGCCAAGGTATAAAAAAGACTCACCATTAACAAAGTCTCTCTGTACTCTTGCGCTATTGAGAGATTCCCACTCCGCCAGCTGCCTGTAAATCTGATAAAGTTTACCGTCAATTACCCTGTTGATTTCATCGATAGTGAGGTTTACCGGAGCAATGACACTCACTGAACCATCCCTTTCGATGTGAATACTCATGGTCTTACGATTACTCTGCTTAAGAGAGTAGGTTATATCTTTGTAAGTTTGTTTAGTCTGCTGCGAGTTCATCCTTCTTTCTCTTTGCAAGTGCCATAAATTCAGGGATAAGTTTGGTATCTACTGATTGTAATTCGGAGATCCCCGAGAGTAGAAATTCATCACGTAAATCACGCTGCAATGAATCCTGTTCAGGCCCACGGTTCCAGAAGTCAACCAACTGAATTCTTTTAGATATTAGAGTAACACATTTCTGTGTAATATTTGCCAATTGCAATTTAACTTCATCCTGGATTGCTACATTATCCCCGAAAGCATACTTTAACATGAGGTCGTAGAAAGGCATCTCTTTTTGAAGGTCAAGACCGGCCTCTCCATCCTTACGTCCTTCTTTTACTTCATCGAACAGAGAAAGAAGGGCTTTGTATCTTTCATCAATATCATCGTGATAATTTTTCAATATATTGTCGAGCTTTTCACTCATCTTCTCATAATAAGCAGGGTCACTGTCAAGCTGTACTTTAATATGTTTCCTGATGGCATGTTCCATTTCGCTTGCGGCAGCTTTCTTCGATTTATTCTTATCAAGTGATATTTTGAAGTCCTTTGACAGCAGTTCTACCGGAGCTACGACCGGATTTATGCCAAGGCTTATGAGGTGTTCATCTATAAGGTTTCTTACTTTATTTCCTATACCAGTTAATGAAATTGTGTCATCCTTATAGCGGTTTCGCGCTCTGTTCATTATATGTCCGAAAGCTTTCGCCGGCAATATATAATCATTTGCTATAGGGTGGGGTAGGATAACATCAAGGCTCTTCAGATAGTTTTTAAGATATATATCAAAGTTTGCCCTTGTCTTAATATCTTCGAGTACCTCTATCGCTTTTTCAAGTATATCAAATTGCTCTTCATGATCTTTAATCCTGAATTCAACATAGTCTTTTATTTTCGAAACGCCTTTGTCGATAAACAGGTTTAAGAGTCGCTGATATCTATCCTGAAGTACAGGGATTTCTGTAGTAATATCTTT
>CAZVFJ010000350.1:0-3062 GCA_964625825.1 uncultured Leptospirales bacterium
CTCTTCTGCACTGCCTGTGCAACCATTCGCAGATCGACCTGAAACTGTTTTGCCAAAACCGGATCGACAAGAATCTGCACTTCTCGGTCAGGCACGCCGCTGACACTTATTTCCCCGACGCCGGGTAAACGGCGAAGCCGTTGTTCCAAATCGTCAATATAGGGCTTAAGATTTTCATACTCGCCCGAATAGGCAATTTCGAGAACAGGAATATCCGAAGAGGTGAATTCGTTGATCACCGGACGACCGTCCAGGCCATCAGGTAGATCGTCAGTAGACGACACCGCTTTGTCCACCTCGTCGTAAATTTTCTGAAATTCCTTTTCTGAAGCGCTCTCGTCGGTTCGTACTTCAATTACCGAGAGACCTTCCTCTGAAGTCGAAATGATCTCTGTAATACCGTCGAGTTTCAGAATTTCATTTTCGATGGGCACCGTTACATTCAGTTCGACATCACCTGCGGATGCTCCGGGGTAGCGGGTCTGAACAATGATTCTGTTTAGTGATATTTCGGGAAATCCCTCTTTGCGTGAACTTAACGCCGCTGCCGTACCCGCAAGAATTACCGCAATTACCAGTATATTTGTGAACATCTGATGTGATAGAAAGAATTTAATGACTCTGATCATAGCGCGCCTCCGCGCTTCTAATATACTGCATAAACTGGTTGAAGTAATTGACTTGAGTCAATTACTTCCGGAAGCCATTGAATTATACTGTATTCATAAAAATAAGTTCTATTATTCCATCGTCGCAATCTTTTGGGGCAGTTCAGTGATTAATCCCGCACCAATGAATCGATGTCCGGTACTTTTTTTGTATTTAACTTGTATTTATGGTTTCCTTAAATAGATTCTTCAGGTAACCACAACAATTTCGGTAGAGGTACTTATCTTGATATTGCGGGAAAGCGGAATGCCTGAACAATCTTTGTGGGAAACTTTTTTAACCCCTCAGAGATACTCGAGAGATTTGGCATAACTGAAACAAATAGACCGGTTTTAGATGCAGGATGCGGTTTCGGTACGTTTACCATTCCGCTTGCTAAAATGACATCTCAAAAAGTATATGCCGTTGATATTGATGAAAATTTCCTTGAGACTCTGCGGTTAAACGGTACAGATACTATTATTCCGATCAAACATGATATCTTTGATCAGAAACTAATCCTTCCCGAAAAAGTAGGTTCCATACTGCTGTTCAATATTTTGCATTGCGAGAATCCAACTCAAATCATACAGAATATTTTACCGAACTTAGAGAATGACGGTAAAGTATATGTAATTCATTGGCGAAAAGACATTGAAACGCCTCGCGGTCCTTCTTTAAACATACGTCCCGAACCGCAGCAAATTATACAATTTTTTGAAACGTTAGAGTTTGAAAAAATTGATTACTATAAAGAAATATCGCCGTATCATTATGGAATTACATTCCAAAGGAGAGTTAAAAAATGAAACTGGGAATAATTATTGAAACCAAAGAATACGAAAAAGCCTGGAATGCATTTCGTTTCGCTGTTACGGCAAGAAAGCAGAACCATGAGGTGAAAGTCTTTTTAATGGGCGAAGCCGTAGAATGTGAAGGGCTGACTCACGAAAAATATAATGTCGATGAACAATTGAAAGCCTTTGTCTCTGTGGGTGGCGAAATACTAGCCTGCGGAACGTGCTTAAAATCCAGGCAAAAAGACGGTACAGATACCTGCCCCTTATCGACAATGATTGATTGTTTAAAGGTAGTAGAATGGGCGGACAAGATGGTAACATTTTGATACTGCCGATTAATTTTGATTTTCCGGCAGCTCTTTATATACTATCAAGATCAACTATACGCGGAGGAGAAATATGTTCTGTCACCAGTGTCAGGAAACAGCGCAAAATAAAGGCTGTGACAAAAAACAGGGGGTTTGCGGCAAGAAAGAAGATGTCGCGAATCTGCAGGATCTTTTTATTTGGACACTAAAAGGTATCTCTTTTTGGGGACATAGAGCCTCCAAAGAGGGACTCTATAACGAAGAAGCAGCCTTTTTTATTGCCAAAGGCCTTTTCATGACCATTACCAATGCCGATTTCAGCCGGCAGCATTTTATTGAAAAGATCAATCAGTCAATTGCACTTCGTGAAGCAGTTAAAATCGAATATTTAAAAAAGACACAACAGCCGGCTTCACCTCCTGAGTGCGCAGTCTGGACTCCCGAAAATGATGCAGCCATTTCAGCGAAAGCCGATACGGGTACCGGTGGATGGCTTGAAATCAGTAATGAAGATATCCGCTCGCTTAAGGCGACGATTCTTTATGGATTAAAGGGAATGTCCGCTTATGTAGAGCATGGCTATCAGATAGTGAAAGGCGGCGAGGATCTTTTCAAGTATTTGATGGAAGCCTTAAGCGTATTGGCTGATGATTCTGCAAGTCAGGATGATCTGATCGCGTATGTTATTAAGACGGGTGAATACGGCGTAAAAGCGATGCAGTATCTTGACGAGGCAAACGCACACTACGGTGATACCGAAATAACCAAGGTCAATATCGGTGTAGGCACAAATCCAGGCATACTGATCTCAGGTCATGATTTTGTTGATCTTGAAGAGCTTCTTGAGCAGACTAAGGGACAGGGCGTTGATGTGTATACACACAGCGAAATGCTTCCCGCGCACTACCGTCCGGCCTTCAAGAAATACGACCACCTTAAAGGTAATTACGGAAACGCGTGGTATCTGCAAAAAAGCGAATTGAAAAGTTTTAACGGTCCGGCACTCTTCACCTCCAACTGCCTTGTTCCGCCAGATGTCGATAAAATGGAGAAAATTTTTACCACAGGCGCGGTCGGCTTTGAGGGTATTGCCTACATTGCAGACCGTAAACCGGGCGCCCACAAAGATTTCAGTAAGATCATTGAACTTGCAAAAAAATGCGAACCACCGGTTGCAATCGAAAGCGGCACGATAACCGGCGGCTTCGGTCATAAACAGGTGCTCAAACTTGCGGACAAGGTTATCGAAGCGGTCAAGTCGGGCAAAATCAAAGAGATTACGGACGTGCGCGACGAGACGGACCTG